>NZ_JBMHHY010000021.1:0-197175 GCF_049739465.1 Embleya sp. AB8 | reverse complement strand
CGGCTTTTATATGGGCTCCAACCGCTTTTGCGGGCACCGGGGCGGTGACGGCACACCGGCCGGCGCCGACCCGCGACGGGTCGGCGCCGGCCGGGTGTTCAGCCGAGCAGCGGCCGTACGCGCAGCCGCTTGACCCGCGGCACCACCAGTTCGGCGAATCCGGCCACCTGTTCGAGGTACTGCGCGCGGGTGCCGGCCGGCAGTGTCACGGTCACCCCGGTGACCCCCGCCTCGGCCTGCTCGGTCAGATCCGCGACGATCGCCTCGTGGTCGATGGCATCGCCGTCGAACATGTTCATCCCGCGCGGCATGAAGGTCACCTGGATCGGCTCGGTCCGACCGACCGAGGCCGCGTATTCCCGGGCGTAGTCGAGCCGGGCGGTCAACTCGGCCAGCGTCTCCAGGCCGGGGGTCTTGAGGTGCTTCGCGGCGCCCGCCGGGGCCGGCATCGGCAACCAGCCGTCGCACAGGTCCACCACCCGTCGGATCGCCCGCCGGCTGTTGCCGCCCACCCAGACCGGGATCCGGGCCTGGGCCGGCCGCGGTCGCATGGTGTTGCCGGCGACGCTCTCCCCGGTCCAGGCCGCGCGCATCGCCCGCAGCGCGTCGTCGAGCACGTCGTTGCGGTTCGCGTAGTCCGCGCCCAGCGCGGCGAACTCCGGCTCCAGGTAGCCCGCGCCCACCCCCAGGATCACCCGGCCGCCGGACAGCGCGTCCAGCGAGGAGATCATTTTCGCCGACACGTACGGATTGCGGTACGCCGGGACGAACAGGTTGGTGTGCAGCCGCAAGCGGGTGGTGGCCGCCGCCGCGAAGGACAGCGTGACCATCGGGTCCAGCGTGTGATGGCCGCCGTGCGCCAGCCACCGGTCGTCGGGGAACGGGTGGTCGGTGGTGAAGACCGCGTCGAACCCGGCGGACTCGGCCGCCCGGGACATCTCCATCACGGCGTCGGCGCTGATCAGATCGGCGCCGGCCTCGACCAGGTGTGTGGGCAGTCCGAGCGAAAGGAACATGGCGGCACCGTAGCAGCGGCCTGACGCATCGTCAGTAACCGCTGCCACAGCGGTCATCCGCCGTAGGTGGTGGTCGGCTGGCCGGCCGGCCCGAGCGCCTTGGCCAGCCAGTTGTTGTACAGCTCCTGCCACCGGTGCTCGGTCCGCAGCCGCTCGAGCACCCCGTTCAGGAAGCGTACGAAGTCGGTCTGGCCCTTGGGCACCGCGATGCCCTTGACCTCCTCCACCGCGGTCGGCCCGCGTACCTCCAGCCACGGGTCCTGCTCGCGCAGGCTCTCCAGGAGCGAGGCGTTGGTGTAGGCCGCCGCGACCCGGCCCTCCTGGAGCGCGACCAGGCAGTCCGTGCGGTCCGCCACCGCGTAGACCTTGGCCTTGGACTCGGCCACCCGCCGTTCCGGCGTGGTGTTCGAGGACACGCACACATAGCGGCCGGCCAGGTCGGCCAGCTCGTTGACCTGCGAACCCTTCGGCACCAGGAAGCGCAGCGCGTCCTCCAGGTAGACGGCGGAGAAGTCCACCTGTTGGCGGCGCTCACAGGTGATCGTCATCGCGTCCACCACCATGTCGACCTGCTGCTCGACCAGCACGTCGATCCGGCGACCGGGTGGGATGGTCCGGAACTGGATCCGATCCGGATCGCCGAAGATCGCCTTCGCCACCTCCCGGGCCAGATCGATGTCGAAGCCCTCCAACTGCCCCGTGTTCGAATTGCGCGCGGCGAACATCCGGGTGTTCTGGTCGACGCCCACCACGAGTTTGCCGCGGTCCTGGATGGCCCGCATCGTCGTCCCGGCCGGCATCGCGCCGGCCCGGGCCGAGGTGCTCGGGGTCAGGCTCCGGCTCGGGTCGCACGGCGGCGCCGACACCGGAGGCGGCAACTTCGGATCGGGCACCCCGACCTCGATCGGGACGTGTGCCGACGGCGCGACGGGCGACGCGGCGGCGCTGTCGCCGCCGCCCGTCCCGCACGCGGACGCCAGGAGCACCATGGCCAGGGCCGCCACCCGAAGTGACGCTGCATCAATTCTTTTCGGCCGCACGGGACGCAGCATCTCAGGTATGGGTGCGCGGTAACCGAGGGCGTTCCCTCGGACGGGTCCGAATATCGACCGGTACCTCGCCGAACGGCCACTGATCGATAGCGTGACCGCACGCGATCGCCCGCGACGAGCCGGCGTCGACGTCGACGGAAGGACAACCACCCATGAGTCCCCAGGCATTCGCCGAGCTGACCGGCCCGGCCGCGGCGACCTTCGCCGAGGTGTTGCGCCGCAATCCCGGCGAGCCCGAGTTCCACCAGGCCGTGCACGAGGTGTTGGAGAGCCTGGGCACCGCGCTGACCCGGCGCCCCGAACTGGCCGACGCGGCGCTCCTGGAGCGACTGGTGGAGCCGGAACGGCAGGTGCTCTTCCGGGTGCCGTGGACCGACGACTCCGGCCGGGTCCGGGTCAACCGGGGCTTTCGGATCGAGTTCAACGGTGCGCTCGGGCCGTACAAGGGCGGGTTGCGCTTTCATCCGTCGGTGAACCTGAGCGTGGTCAAGTTCCTCGGTTTCGAACAGATCTTCAAGAACGCGCTCACCGGGTTGGGCATCGGCGGCGGCAAGGGCGGTTCGGACTTCGACCCGAAGGGTCGCTCGGACGCCGAAGTGATGCGCTTCTGCCAGTCGTTCATGACCGAGCTCTACCGACACCTGGGCGAGCACACCGATGTGCCGGCCGGGGACATCGGGGTCGGCGGGCGCGAGATCGGCTATCTGTTCGGCCAGTACCGGCGGATCACCAACCGCTACGAGTCCGGCGTGCTCACCGGCAAGGGGCTGGGCTGGGGCGGCTCGCAGGTGCGTACCGAGGCGACCGGCTACGGCTGTGCCTACTTCCTCGCCGAGATGTTGCGGGTCCGCGGCGACGACCTGAGCGATCGCCGCGCGGTGGTCTCCGGTTCGGGCAACGTGTCGATCTTCGCGATCGACAAGGCCCGCGAACTCGGCGCGCGCGTCGTGGCGGCCTCCGACTCGGCCGGCTACCTCGTCGACGACAAGGGCCTGGACCTGGACCTGCTCAAGGAGATCAAGCTGGATCGGCGCGGCCGGATCGCCGAATACGCCGACCGGGTCGCGCACGCCCGCTATGTGCCGGGCGGTTCGGTCTGGGAGGTCCCGTGCGATGTCGCGCTGCCCTGCGCGACCCAGAACGAACTGTCCGGCCCGGCCGCCGCGCACCTGGTCAAGCACGGTCTGACGGCAGTCGCGGAGGGCGCCAACATGCCGTGCACCCCGGAGGCGGTACACGTCTTCCGGGCGGCGGGCGTGGCGTTCGCGCCGGGCAAGGCGGCCAACGCGGGCGGCGTGGCCACCTCGGCCCTGGAAATGGCGCAGAACGCGGCCCGCACGTCGTGGAGCTTCGCCGACACCGACGCCCGGCTCGGCGCGATCATGCGCGACATCCACGGCACGTGCCTGGCCACCGCCGCCGAATACGGCCACGAGGGCGACTACGTACTGGGCGCGAACGTGGCCGGCTTCCTGCGGGTGGCCGAGGCGATGACCGCCTTCGGCGTGGTGTGACCCACCGGATCCCGCACCACCGCCCGACCGGCCCCCACCGGTCGGGCGACCCGCTCACTCCAGGACCCGCCGAAACACCTGCCGCGAACCACCCTCCGGCCCCGGCTCGGCGGCCTCGGCGGCGGTGAAGCCGAGCGACGCGTAGAACGCCCGGGAGCCGCCCTCGATCGCGCCCGGGTGGTCGATCCCGAAGGTGATCAACTCGACGGTGCCGGGCCCGGGTCCGAATCGGCGGGTCGCCTCGGCCATCAGCGCACGGCCCACACCGCGCCCCCGAGCACGTTCGGACACCACGAGCCAGTGCACGTGGTGGACCGGCGGCGCGCTGCCGAACAGCAGGCCGCCGAGCGGTGGGCGGCCGACGTCGGCGGGCACCACGAGCGCCCGGCCCTCGCGCAGATGCTCGTCCAGCGCGGCGTGGAAGCCGGGCTCCTCGACCATCGGTCCGAACCAATGCTCCACCTCGGCGGCCAGGGCCACGAATCCCGACCGGTCCGCCTCGTACCCGGGTCTGACGATCATCGGAACAGTCTGGCAGCCGCCGGCACCGTCGGCCGCGCCGGCGGGCCCGGTCACGAGGTCGCGGTGCGGTCCCGGTAGCCCGCCGCGACCACCGCGGTGGCCAGCAGCAGGACCGCGCCGACCACCAGGAAGCCGACCGACATCGCTTCGGTGAACGAGTCCACCACGCGCGCGTGTTCCGCGCCTCGGGTGCGGGAGAGTTCCACGGCCGGCTGACCGGAGAACCGGCCGGCCAGGACCGTGCCGAACACCGCGACCCCGAGCGCCGCCCCGACCTCGCGGGCGGCGGTGTTCAGCCCGGAGCCCAACCCCGCCTGATGCGCGGGCAGTTCGGTGACCACGCCGAAGGACAGCGCGGGGGCGCACAGCCCGATCCCGGCCGACAGGACGAGCAGGAATCCCGCATAGACCGGGTAGGGCGTGGCCACGTCCACGGTCGACATGCACAGCAGGCCGATCCCGATCAGGCCGAGCCCGAACACCACCAACGGCCGGGGACCGTACCGCTGCTGCACCCTGACCGCGACCCGGGGCGCAAGCGCCATGCCGACCGTGAGCGGGATGATGGCGAAGCCGGTACGCAGCGCCGAGAAGCCCTTCACGTATTGCAGATATTGGGCATTGATGAAGAACAGCGCGAACAGCCCGAAGAAGCTCGCGCCGATCCCGAGTACCCCCGCCCGCAGCTTGCCCGAGCGGAACACGCGCGGGTCCAGGAGCGGGTGCTCGGCGCGCAGCGCGTGCCACCCGAAGCCGGCGAGCAACACCGCGCCGAGCCCGAAGCCGCCGAGCACGTGGCTCGAACCCCAGCCGAAGTTCGGGCCCTCGATGATCCCGTAGAGCACCGCGACCAGACCGCTGATCAGCAGTGCCGACCCGATCGGGTCGAGCGCGGCCGGGTGGGTGGCGGTGCGCGGGGTGACCCGCCGGACGAACGCGGCGAGTCCGGCGGCGAGCGGGACCATGATCCAGAACAGGCCCTGCCAGGGCAGGTATTCCTGGACCAGGCCGCCACCCACGTTGCCGAGCAGGCCGCCCAGGCCGACCGCCAGGGTCCACGAGGCCATCGCCTTCGGCCGTTGCTCGGCCGGGAAGACGTGCATCAGGATCGACATCGTCGCGGGCATGATCAGCGCGGCGCCCGCGCCGGAGATCCCCCGACCGACGATCAGCGTCGCGGTGTTGGTGGCGAGCGCGCTGACCGTGGCACCGGCGGCGAACACGCCGAGTCCGGCGAGCAGCGCGCCCTTGCGGCCATAGCGGTCACCGAGCGCGCCGGCGGGAATGAGCAGGCCGGCGAAGACGATCACGTACGCGTCGACGATCCACAGGATGCCGGTCGCGGACGGATGCAGCCCGGATGCGGCCAGTTGCGGAATGGACAGGTTGATCGCGGCGACCATGCTCTGTGCGACCAGCACACACGCACACATCGCGAGCAGTACGGCGCGCGGCGCGGCGGCCCCGGCCTGATCGGGGCCGGCGGCCGGAGCCGGCGGCGCGGCGGAGACGGGCATGGACATGGGTCCCCCATAAAGCAAATAGCGCGAACGGATGGAAGTGGTCCTGCGCAGGGAACGTCGGGTCCGGACTCGTTCACCGTAGGCCGGGACGCCGATTGACTCCAGTGCATGTTCTGCATGAAAGTAATGCGCGTGACGCAATCCGGAATGGACCTCAACCTGCTCACCGCGCTCGACGCGCTCCTGGACGAGTGCAGCGTCTCCGGCGCGGCCCAGCGGATGCATCTGTCGGAGCCGGCGATGAGCCGCACGCTGGGCCGGATCCGCCGGGCGCTCGGCGATCCGATCCTGGTCCGGGCCGGTCACACGATGGTGCCCACGCCGCACGCGTTGGCGATCCGGGCCGAGGTGCGGGTGATCGTGGAGCGCGCCCGCACGTTGTTCGTCGGTGCCGGCGAGCTGGACCTGCGCACCCTGTCGCGCACCTTCACGCTGCTCTCGCACGACGCGTTCACCGCGGCGTGCGGCGCGGCGTTGTTCGCCCGGGCCGCGCGCGAGGCGCCGGAGGTGCGGCTGAAATTCCTCGCCGAGGCGCACGTCGACACGCCGGCGCTGCGTGAGGGGATCGCCGACCTGGAGGTGGGCGTGATCGACACCATCTCGCCCGAGGTGCTCACCGAGCATCTGTTCGACGATCGGATGGTGGCCTGCGTCCGGGCCGGTCATCCGCTCCTGCGCGGACGGTGCACGCCCGAGCGGTTCGCCGCCGCCGAGCATCTGATCGTGTCCCGGCGCGGCAGGCCGGCCGGCCCGGTGGACGCCGCGCTGGCCGAACTGGGCCTGACCCGGCGGGTGGTGGGCACCGTACCGACGTTCCCGTCCTCGCTGTTCCTGCTCCAGGCGAGCGATCTGGTCGGCTTGGTCGCCGGGCAACTCACCACGCTGGTCGAGGGGATGGGGCTGCGTACGTTCGAGGTCCCGCTGGCGCTGCCCGCGCTGCCGATGGGATTGGCCTGGCATCCGCGCAACGACGCCGATCCGGGGCACGCGTGGTTGCGGCAGTGTGTGCGCGACGTGTTGGCGCCGGCCATCCGGTGAGGGCGGGCGTCGGATCAGCCGTCGAGGCGCCCGAGTGCGATCCGGTTCAGAGCAGTTCGCCCGCCAGCACGGTGATCGCCTGCCCGGTCAGCCGGACCCGGTCGCCGGCCGGTTCCACGCCGACCGTGCCGCCGCGCGGGGACAACTGCGTGCCCGTCATCCGGCGCCGGTCCAGGCGCGGCGCCCAGTAGGGGCCGAGCACACAGTGCGCCGAGCCGGTGACCGGGTCCTCCGGGATGCCCACCGAGGGCGCGAACACGCGCGAGACGAAGTCGGCCCGCCCCTCCCCCGCTGCGGTCACGATCACCGCCCGGTACGGCAGCGCCGCGATCAGCTCCGGGTCCGGCGCCACCGCCCGCACCACCGCCACCGACGCCACCTCCACCAGCAGGTCCTCGCCGCCGGCGGCCACCCGGATCGGCTCCACCCCCAGGGCCAGGCCCAACTCGGCGGGGATCGGCACCTCGCGCGGCGGCAGGGCCGGGAAGTCGAGCAACACGCCGGCGCTGTCCCGGGACGCGGTCAGCACCCCGCTGCGGGTCGCGAAGCGGATCCGCGACGCGCTGCTGGTCAGGCCCTGTTCGAACAGGACGTGTGCGGCGGCCAGGGTGGCGTGCCCGCACAGGTCCACCTCGGTCTGCGGGGTGAACCAGCGCAGCCCGAAATCCGTGTCCACGCCCGCGCCGGGCACCACGAACGCGGTTTCGGAGTGGTTCAGTTCGGCCGCGACCGACTGCATCCAGGCGACGTCCTCGGCGTGCCCGGGATCGGGCAGGCACACCCCCGCCGGATTGCCCCGGAACCGCCGGTCGGTGAACGCGTCCACGACGTAAATGCGCATGCGGCTCACCGTACCCAACGACGTCGAACGCGCGGGTGTACCCACGAGCACCCGAGCCGGCCGAGCCCGCCGCCCGCGCGGCTCGTCGCCGGACACCTACGGCACCGGGGCGATCCGGGTGTCCGGGAGTCGCGCCATGATCGACTCGGCCGACGGGATGCGTACCGTCCCCGCCCCGTGCGCCCGCGCGGCGTAGTGGCCGGCGTCCCCCCACATGCCGCCCGTACGAGGCGGGCGCGCGGCCGGGTCGACCGAGAAATGCACCGGTGCGGTGGCGCTCGCCGCCGGTCGTGGCGCCGCCGCGGCGCGGTGCGGCGGTACCGCCGCCAGGAGCGCGATCAGCGCGAGGATCGCCGGGATCGCCAGCACGCGTGGTCCGTCGCCGTGTTTGAGCGCGGCGCGAAGTTGCTTGAGATGGCGCCGGAACGCGTCGAACTCGTCCTGTTCCCGCTCGACGATCGCCGCCGCGGCCTCGGGTCCCCAGCTGTGCGCGGCGATCAACGCCCGGATCGCCCGCAGTTCCTCGCGTGCCCGGGCCGAGGTCAGTCCCTCGAGCACCAGTTCGCGTTCCAGGCCGGGCAGCAGCGACTCGCGCTCGTGCTCGGGGGCGTCGTGCCACCAGCGCCCGACCTCGTGTACGTACAACTCGCGACGCGGCCCGGCCGGCCCGTCGACGATCTCGCCCGCCCACATCCGGGCCACCTCGGGCGCGTCCAGCCCGCGCAGCGCGGCTCGAAACCAACCGCTCGCCGCGCGCTCGGCCAGCTCCGGTCGGGCTCGGGCGATCGCCCCCCACCACGCGTTGTCCAGGCCGGGCAGCTCGGCCAGGCGTGCGTCCGCGAGCACCGCGTCCGCGAGCGCGGCGGTGACCGCCGGATCACCCGCCCGGGCCAGCTCGCCGAGTAACTCGGCAGTGACCGGGACCGCCCGCAGCAGTGCCGCGATCCAACCGGCGAACCGCCCCTCGGCCACCGGCTCGTGGCGCAACGCGAGCAGGTCCGCCGCGACGTAGGGCCCGTCCGTCGGCGCCCCGCCGAGGGCCAGGCGCAGCACGTCCGCGCGTACCCGGGCGGCCACCGGGGCCCGTGCGCCCAGCGGGGTGCCGAGCAGCGCGGCCAGTCCCCGTGCGGCCGGATCCGCCGGGCGTTCGGTGAGCGGGACCAGGGTCGGCCACAGGTCGTGCAGCACCGAGGCGGTCGTATCCGGGTCGGTGCGCCCGGCCACCCGCAGGGTGAACACCGCCTCGGCGGGCGGGATCTCGGCCGGCCGCAGCCGCTCGCCGGCGAGCAGCGCGTACGGCGCGAGCCATTCGGGCGCGCGGTCGTCCCACGGCCGGATCACCTCCAGCCACGCGCGTAGGTCGCCGCCGGCGGTGTCCAGGAGTCGGCGCAGCACCACCGGGTGGTTCCACAACGCGTCGTAGAGCGCGGGCACGTCGGTGGTCGGCACCGGCCCCAGGAACCGGCACAGGTCGGCGACCAGCGCCTCCGGGGAGACCCCGTCGGCGTCGGACCGGGCCGCGCCGTCGGCCGGCGTCGGGTGCTCGGCCCGCAGCGCCCGGCCGTCGACCCCGGCGGGCGGGGTGGCGCCGGCCAGGAGCGGTGGCACCGGGCCGAGCAGGACGTGTACGAGCCGATCGCCCCGCCCCGCCGCCACCGCGGTGTGCCACCCGAGCACCAGGCCGGCCGGGTGGGCGCGCAGGGCGGCGGCCATGTCCCGGGTCACCGCGTCGCCGTCCTCGGCCCGCCAGCGCTCGGCGATCGGCCCGGCCAGCGAGGTGTCGCCGCCGAGCAGCCGGGCCGGCATCGACTCGGGACGCGGCTCGGCCGCCGACGCCCGCGGTCCGGTGGCAGCGGCACCGGCGGACCCGGCGGCGGCCCGCCGGGGGTCGGCCGAGGCCCCCGCGCCCACGCCCGGGCCGGCGCCCGCACCGGCTTCGGCCCGCGCGCCCGCCTCGGCGAGCAGCCCGAGCAGGTGGTCCCCGGCGGCCGGCATGCCCGGCTCGCGCAGCGTGGCCAGCCCGGCGAGCAGCGCGTCCAGGCCGATCCGGCGGCGCAGCGTGGTCAGTTCGCCCAGGTAGGCCCGCGCGGCCGGCAGCTCGGGCAGCGCCGGGACACCGTCCAGGGCCACCCGTACCGTGCCCGGCGCGGGCACCCGGCCGAACGCCAGCCGCGGCCGCAGCCGCCCGGTGGCGCCCATCGAGGTGGCGAAGCGCAGCCCGGCGCGGCAGCCGTAGGGGAGCAACGCGGCGACCCGGTCCAGGAGTTCGAGTCGGGCCCGGGTGTCCAGGCGGTCCGCGCCGGTGAGCACGACCGGGCCGGCCAGGACCGCGGCCGCGACACCCGCGAGCCATTCGAAGTCGCTCGCCCGGACCGCGACGGCCGGCGGCGGCCCGGGCAGTCGCACGCGCAGCGGTCGTTCCCGGTCGGTGGGCAGTTCGATGCCGCGAAAGGCCAGCCACAGCGCGGTGTAGCCGGCGGCGCCCGCGGCGATCTCGGCGTAGGGCGCGGTGAAGTAGCGGACCCCCTCCGGGTCGCGCAGGGTCATCGCCACGAACGGATCCTCGCGCCCGGTGCTGGTCACCCCGACCCAGCCGGGCGGGGCGTAGTCGTCCAGCGTGGGCCGGACCAACCGTTCGAAGTGTTCCCGCCGTTCGGGCCCCGCGCTGCACGCCGGCACCACGCCGTCGCGGTACCAGGCCCAGTGCGCCCGCAACGTGCCCGCGGTCTCCCGGGGACGGTCGGCTCGGTCGGTCGCGTTCACGTGGGCCCTCCTGTGCGTGGGACACCGGTCTCCGAGCGGTTCGGTGGTACCGGATTCGGTTGTTCCCCGCGAACGTTCGATGTGATCCCGTCGAGCCCCTCGTTCTGCCCACGTCCCGCGCCCGGCCCGGTCGTCGGCCCGGTCGTGGGCAGGGCGAAGCCGGCGGCCCGGCACGCTCCGGCGGTCCGGCCGCGCCGATCGGCGCACCCCACACGGGCGCCGCCGCGCCGCCGAACGCCGCCCCCCGATCGACGGATTCCGCCCGCACACCCTGCTCGTGACGATCCGTCAACTCGAACAGGCGGGGACCTGCTTGCTCACATCGCCGCCGGTGCTCAGGAATATCGCGGGCACGAAGCCGGTCTTGCCCTCGACGTCGACCTGCGCCCAGGTCCGACTGGAGGCGCCCGCGTAGTAGGCGATCGAGCCCTCCGCGTGGCAGTTCGCCCGCACCTCGGTGCCGGTCTTGATCTGGATGATCTTCTCCGACTGGTAATTGGTGGTCTTGTACAGCGCCAGCCAGCCCCCGGTGTGCACGGTCGCCGCGATCGACCCCGGCTTGGGCCCGGCCGCACTGTCCCCGCCGCCGGAAGCACCCGCCGCACCGGCGGACTTGCTCGCGCTCGCCGAGGCGGACCCGCTCTTGCTCGCGCTCGCGTCGGCCTTCTTCTTGTCGCTCGAACCGCCGCCGCCCAGGGTGAGCAGCGCCACGAAGAAGACGATCACCAGCAGAATCAGCCCACCGACCACCATCAGGATCCGCACCGGATGCCGACTCAGCCCGCTCAGCCCGAACCGCCCGCGCCGCGGCCCGCCGATGGGCGTCGGCGCGGAGAAGAACTCCGCCCGCCTCCGGATGTCCATACGACCCCCTGCGTCCCCGTGTCGCCCGATATACATCTGTCGCCGGCAAACCCCGTTCGAAGGAGGTGTGCCCACAATGACCATCAGACACCAACGAGGCCGGCAAGACGTACCAACGAGTCCATAAATCGATCGATCGTGGACCCGGGGCGACGGGGACGGCGACGGCTACGGCTACGGCGTGGGCAGCCAGTCCACCCGGCCGGCGAGCAGCACATAACCGACGAAGGCCACGATGTCGATCAGCGCGTGTGCCACCAGGAGCGGCATCACCCGACCCCAACGCCGGTACAGCACACAGAAGATCACGCCCATCACCACGTTGCCGAAGAACCCGCCGACGCCCTGGTAGAGGTGGTAGGAACCGCGCACCACCGAGCTGATCGCCACCGCCCTGACCCACGGCACCTCCAACTGGCCCAGCCGGCGCAGCAGATAGCCGAGGACGATCACCTCCTCCAGTGCCGCGTTCTCGATCGCGGACAACACCAGGACCGGGATCCGCCACCACACGTCCGGCAGCGTGGTGGGCACCACGGTCAGATTCGCGCCGGCCGCGTGCGCGCCCAGATACAGCGCCAGGCCCGCCCCGCCGATCGTGGCCGCGACCGCGGTCCCGCGGCCCAGGTCCCACCACGGCCGGGTCCGGTCCACCCCCAGCACCCGCAACGAGCTGCCCTCGCGCATCAGCAGGTGGGCCACCAGGAACACCGGGACCAGCGCGGTGGCGATCCCGAACAGCTGCCAGGCCAGATCCAGCCAGGGGCGGTCCACCGCCCGCGAGCCGTTGAGCACCGCGGCCTTGTGGGTCAGCCCGCCCGGCGCGGTGAGCGAGCCGAGAAAGGAGATCAGCGAGGAGACCCCGGAGGCGCCCAGGGACAGCGCCAGGACCAGCACCACTTCGGCGCGCAGCACGTGCCGCCGGGACCGGGTGGGCTTCTCGACGGATGCGGAGTCGGACTCGATGATCACTCGCACACGGTACCGAGCGCGGCTGAGCCCGCCGTCAGCCCACGGGCCAGGTGTGCACCGGGTCCCCGCCGCGCATGTGCTCGGCGTAGCGCAGCGTCATCGCGCGCAACGCCTCGAGGCGGTCCATGCCCTTGGCGTCGCGGTAGTGGTGGTACTGCGCGCTCTGCCAACTCGCCCCGTTGACCCGCGACAGGCAGCGCTGCTCGATGATGCCCAGGTATTCGTCCCGCTCGCGCGGATCGATCCCCCACCGGTCCAGGCCCACGTAGGCGCGCGGCAGCAGATCCTCCAGGACCAGGCGGGTGACCGAGACGGTGCCGTGGCCGGGCCAGTTCAGCAGCGCGTCGATGCCGTAGCGGGCGCCGGCGTGGAAGTTCGCCGCCGCCACGGAGAACGGCATCCGCTCCCACACCGGCTGTTCGTCGTCCACCAGCGAGCGCACCACACCGTAGTAGAACGCGGCGTTGGCCATGATGTCCGCCACGGTCGGCCCGGCGGGCAACACCCGGTTCTCCACCCGCAGATGCGGCTTGCCCCGGGCCACGTCGTAGACCGGCCGGTTCCACCGATAGATCGTCCCGTTGTGCAGCCTGAGCTCGCGCAGATGCGGTACGTCGCCCCGGTCCAGCGCCTCGATCGGGTCCTCGTCGTCGCAGATCGGCAACAACGACGGGAAATACCTGAGGTTCTCCTCGAACAGGTCGACGACCGAGCCGATCCAGCGCTCGCCGAACCAGGTCAGCGGCCGCACGCCCTGCGCGATCAGCTCCTCGGGCCGGGTGTCGCAGGCCTGCTCGAACAGGATGGGCCGGGTCTCGCACCACAGTTCGCGGCCGAACAGGAAGGGCGAGTTCGCGCCGATCCCGCACTGCACCCCGGTGATCGACTGCGCCGCGTTCCACAGCGGCCCGAAGTTGCGCGGGGTGACCTGGAGATGGAACTGCACGGACGTACACGCCGCTTCGGAGACGATCGTGGTCGACGTGGTGTCCAGTCGCTCGACGCCCTCGATGTGCAGTCGGATGTCCTCGCCGCGCGCGTTCAGGATCTGGTCGTTGAGCAGGGTGTAGCGGGCGTTGTCGGAAATCGTCTCGAACGCCATGTGCGCGTCGGTCAGGGTCGGCAGAATCCCGATCATCACGATCCGCGACTCGAGTTCGGCGGCCTTGCGGTCCGCGTAGTCCAGGCTCGTGCGCAGTTCCTCGACCAATTCGGAGAACACCGGTCCGGTCAGCCGATGCGGCGGAATGTTGACCTCGATGTTGAACAAACCCAACTCGGTCTGGAAATCGGGGCTGGCTATCCGGCGCAGCACCTCGGCATTGCTCATCCGCGGCCGACCCGCGCCGTCCGCCAGGTTGAGTTCGATCTCCACGCCCATGAGCTTGCGGGCGCTCTCGAAGCGATTCTCCGCGAGCATGCGCTCCAGCGTTTCCAGACACCGGCGCAATTTGTGCCGGTAGCGCTGCCGATCGGACCGGCTGAACTCGGTGACCTCGACCTTTTCGCCCATGAATGCCCTCCCCCAGGAACCCGGCTCCCGAGCGGCCGGTGGTGTGGACGCGACGTTCTGCCAAAGCGATGCATCGGGCCGACATTGGGAACATTACCGAGCGACCGTGACGAAACACAGGGGAACCGCACGACCGGGAAGCACGTCACTGATCACATCGAGGCGGTATCCGGTGGTCGATCTTCAAGCCTTGTCGACGATCACCTAGGGTGGCCTCTGCCGTGCCGGCGTGGCGAGTTCAATGGGGGTTTGTGGTGCGGGAGTTGATCGGGGCACTGCCCATACGGGGTCTGCGTTTCCAGGCCGTGATCGCGGTGTTGTCGATACTCGTGTGCGGTGCGTTGATCTGGAATGTCGGCAGTGCCGGCCGCTGGTCGCGGGCGTCCGCCGCCACGGCGGCCGAAGCGCCCAAGGAGATTCAGGCCCCGCTGCAGCCGCAGTCGGGCACCCCGGACGCCCAGGAGCCGGCCACGCCGCCGGCCGCGCCGCCGCTCTCGACGGACCCGACGCTGGTGAGCCGGGTCAAGGGCGAGGGCAAGGTGGTCGCGCTGACCCTGGACGACGGGCCGTGGCCGGAGTGGACCGACAAGGCCCTGACGCTGCTCGCCCGTTACGACGTCAAGGCCACCTTCTGCATGGTGGGCCAACAGGCCAAGGACCACCCCGACCTGGTGCGCAAGGTGGTCGCGGGCGGCCACGCCCTGTGCAACCACACCATGACCCACGACTCCAACCTGAAGAAGCGCTCTCCCGAAGAGATGCGCAACCAGATGCAGCAGACCCTGGACTGGATCCACGCGGCCTCCCCCGGCACCCCCGTGCACTGGTTCCGCGCCCCCGCGGGCAACTGGTCCGACGAGATCCGGCAGACCGCCGCGTCCTTGAACATGGGCTCGCTGCACTGGTCGGTGGACACCAACGACTGGCAGAAGCCGGGCGTCCCGAAAATGCTCCAAACGGTCCACAGCCAGGTGGGCCCCCGAGGCATCATCCTGTGCCACGACGGCGGCGGCGACCGCACCCAGACCATGGCCATGCTCGAACGCCTACTCCCCGAACTGAAGTCCGCCGGCTACACCTTCGTCCTCCCGTAACCGACCCCGAACGACGCCGCCGCAGGCGCAAGACCACCCGCCCCACTCGCCCGGGCCAACCAAACCCAGCCCGTCCGGCGTTTGAGGACAACGCCCAACGCGACCCGAACCGCAACGCCACCCCGCACACCCGTCCGAGCCCGACTCCGTGCCCGGGCCATCACATCCAGCCCGTCCGGCGCTTGAGGACGGCACCCAAGCCGCCCAACACGCAACGCACCCCCACGCCCGTCCGAGCCAACGCCGGCCCGTCCGGCGTTTGAGGACACCGCCCAACGGCAACCAACACCCAACGCCCGCACCAACCCCAGCCCGTCCGGCGCTTGAGGACAACCGCACGGCCCGGGCCGAAAACCACCCCGCGCACACCGGGAGGCCGCCCCATCGACGCCGCCCCCGCCCTCGGCCTGCTCGCGCTGCTGATCGCCGGCAACGGCATGTTCGTCGCCGCCGAGTTCTCCCTCGTCACCGTCGAGCGCAGCGACGTCGCCGCCCGCGCCGCCGCCGGCGATCGAGGCGCCGGCCGGGTGCTGCACGCCCTGCGCACCCTGTCCTTCCAGCTCTCCGGCGCCCAGTTGGGCATCACCCTGACCTCGCTGATCACCGGCTACCTGGCCGAGGCCGCCTTCCGGCTGCCCAGGTTCGCCGCCCTCCTGCTCGCCTCCACTTTGCAGATGGTGCTCGGCGAACTCGTCCCGAAGAACGCCGCGATCGCCCGCCCCCTGGGCGTCGCCCGGGTCGCCGGCCCGTTCCAGGTCGGCTTCTCCCGGGTCTGCCGACCGCTGATCGTCTTCCTCAACGGCTCCGCCAACCGATTCGTCCGCCGCCTTGGCATCGAGCCGCAGGAGGAACTCGGCTCGGCCCGCTCACCCGACGAACTGGCCCAACTCGTCCGCCATTCGGCCCGCGCCGGCGTACTCCCCGCAGGCACTGCCAGGACCCTGCACCGGGCCCTGCGCTTCGCCGACAAGCAGGCCGCCGAGGCGATGACCCCGCGCACCGAACTGGTCACCCTGCCCGCGACCGCGTCGGTGGCCCGACTCCTGGCCACCGCCCACATGTGCGGCCACAGCCGGATCCCGGTCCGCGGCCAGGACCTGGACGAGATCGTCGGCGTCGCCGTGGTCCGCGACGCGCTGCGCGTACCCGCCGCCGACCGGGCCCGCACCCCGCTCACCGACATCGCCCGCGCCCCCGTGCTGATCCCCACCTCGCTCGACCTCAGACGCGCCGTCGAGCGCCTGCGCGAGGGCCGCACCCAGCTGGCCGTGGTGGTCGACGAATACGGCGGCACGGCCGGCGTGCTGACCGCCGAGGACCTGGCCGAGGAGCTGGTCGGCGACCTCGCCGACGAACACGACCCGGCGGACGAGCCGGACGCGCCGCCGCAACACACCGCCGACTCCCCGGTGTTGCGCCTGTCCGGCCTGCTGCGCGCGGACGAGGTCGAGGAGGCCACCGGCTGGCGGCTGCCCGAGGGCGACTACAGCACCCTGGCCGGCCTGATCCTGGCCCGCCTCGGCCGACTGCCCCGGGTCGGCGACCACGTCGACGTGGCCGGCCGCCGGCTCACCGTGGTGGCCATGGACCGGCACCGGATCGACGAGGTCGAACTGCGCCCGGAGGCCGAGTCCTGATGGGCGACCTGCTGCTGTCCCTGGTCCTGCTCGCCGCCAACGCGTTCTTCGTCGGCGCCGAGTTCTCGGTGATCTCCGCCCGCCGCACCCGGATCGCCCCACAGGCCGAGGCCGGTTCGCGCCGCGCCGCGATGGTGCTCACCGCGATGAGCCGGCTGTCCACCATGCTCGCCGCCGCCCAACTGGGCATCACCGTCGCCTCGCTCGGCCTGGGCGCGGTCGCCGAACCCGCGCTCGCGCACGCCGTGGGCGGGCCGATCCGGGCCGTCGGTCTGCCCGCCGGCGCGACCCACCCGATCGCCTTCGTCCTGGCGCTGGCCGTGGTGGTCTTCTGCCACATGGTGCTCGGCGAGATGGTCCCCAAGAACATCGCACTCGCCGGGCCCGAGGAGTGCGCACTGTGGTTGACCCCGCCGCTGCTCCTGTTCGCCCGGCTCACCGCACCGATCCTGTGGCTGCTCAACCACGTGGCCAACCTGTTCCTGCGCGCCTTCCGGGTCCGCCCGGTGGACGAGGTGCGCAGCGTGTACACCGCCGAGGAACTCCCGGCGCTGCTCGCCGAGTCGCGCGAGCACGACCTGCTCGACGTGCACGAGCACGAGCGCCTTTCCGGCGTGCTCGCGCTGCACTCGAGCCCCGCCGCCGACGTCCTGCGTCCGTGGGCCGAGGTGGTCGCGCTGCCCCGCCCGGTGACCGCCGCCGCGCTCGAGGAGGCCGCGGTACGCACCGGCCTGTCCCGCTTCCCGGTCCTGGATCCCGCCGAGCGCCCCGTGGGCTACGTGCACGTCCTCGACGTACTGGCCCCCGAACCGGACGGTTCGGTACCGGTGTACCCGCTCGTGACGGTCGACCCGGACGTCACGCTGACCACCCTGCTGGCCCGGATGCGCGGCTCCCGGACCCATCTGGCCCTGGTCGGCACCCCGGGCGCGGTCCCACTCGGCCTGGTCACCCTCGATGACGTGATGTCCTCGCTGTTCCCCTGATCAAGACCGTTCCAAAAGGGCTTCAAACGGGTGTCAGTTCGCAATACACCGTTACTTTTCGGAGCCGTTTCGGTACAATGCGCTGACCGGCCCTGCCGGGTCCCTCTGTACGCCGCCGGGTCGTCCCCGGCCGGATACCCGGCTCCCCACAGCACAGCGCCGCTTTCCTCGCCCCGGATTCGCTCCGGGTTTTTGGACTCTGCATCGAAATGAGGCGGTCTCATGGTCCTGCGTGTGCCCGAGGCTCCCGAGTCGGCCCGGCGAGCGGCCCGAGCCGTGCTCGAATCCCGCGAGTCGCTCCCGGTCGACTGCCGCGCCGATCAAGCCGCGCTCACGGCCGGATTCCCGCACCGCGTCTTCGAGATCGACCTGCTCGACCTGGTCGCCGAGCGCGGCGTGCGCAGCGCCCGCCCGGTGGGTTGGCGCTGGCTCATGTGGTCCGGCGACGTGGTCGTCGGCGGCATCGAGGTGCGCACCGGCCCGTCCGGCCACGGCGTCGGCCGGTTCGTCGAGGGCCCGTTCACCGTCGCCACCGCGCCGGCCGCCGCCGCGGCCCGCGCGCTGCCGCAGACCATGCTCCGGCGCGACGAGGCGCGCCTGCTGAACGTGCCCGGGATGTACATGGTCGCGCTGTGGCTGGCCGACGAGGCGGGCGGCGTGGACCTGCTGATCCCGCTCGCACCGGCGCCGTGCGGCGTGCAGGCGCTGCGCGGCTACACCGCGGCCGAACTCGCCGAGGTACTGGCCGCGCGCACCCGCCGGCCGGCCGCCGTGGGGGCTCCGGACAGCTGATCACACCCCTCGGTTCACACGTGTGGTCACATCTTGGGCGCAGTCGGGTGAGAACCGTGAGAAGTCCTGCGCGGGGGCGTTTCGAGGCGGACACTGTGATCTGCCGGGCAAGGCTGCCCGACGCGCTCCGCGCAGACACCGAGAAGGTACGAGGATGTGCCAGCACCGACCGCAATGCCCGCCGGCGGACAGTCCCGATCGTGAGGCCGCCGCCGTCGTGGCCGCCCATTTCGAACAGGGATGGAGCCTGCTGTGCAATGGCGTCGTCCTGTTCGAGGACACGGGCGAACTGCTGCCGGACGGACGCACCATCGCCCCGCACCGGCCCCGAGTGGGGTTGGTTTCGGCGGCCTGATCCGTTCGCACGGCCCTGACGAGCCGGAGGTCACCTCGGACCGACCTCCGGCTCTCACCTGTCCGGGGTGGGGCCGGTCGCCGGCCCGGTACAGTGCCGGCGGCACGATGTTGGCGCGACGACTCGGAGTCCCACCCCCATGCGCACTGGCGGCACCCCCCGGCCCGGTCGCCCGCGTGACCCGCGCACCGACGAACTGATCCTGGCCGCGGCCCGCGAACTGGTCGCCGAGCAGGGCTACAACCGGGTCACCATCGACGCGGTGGCCCGCCGCGCGGGGGTGACCAGGCCGACCGTCTATCGCCGTTGGCCGTCCAAGGCGCATCTGGTGCACGAGGCGGTCTTCCCGGCCCGCGAGCCGACCTTCCGGCCGCTGCCGCACGAGGACTTCGCCGCCGGCGTGCGGCGTTTCGCCGAGGCCGCCCTGGAGTCCTTCCGCCGGCCGGAGAGCGCCGCCGCGGTGCCGGGACTGCTGGCCGAGTATCGCGATCAGCCCGAACTCAAGGAACTGCTCGTGGCCCGGATGGATCCGGTCCGGGCGGTCTTCCGGGCCTTCGTCGCGGACGCGATCGTGCGCGGCCGGGCCCGTCCGGAGCTGGACGCGGACCTGCTGTTCGAATCGCTCAGCGGCGCGCTGCTGTTCGGCGTCCTGGGCAGCGACCTGGCCGCCGAGCCCGACTTCGCCGCGTCGGTGGCGCAGTTGTTGACCTACGGCGCGGCCCGCCCCTGATCGGGACGGGCCGCGCGCGGGGTCAGTTGGCGCCGTACGCCTCGATCGGCGGGCACGAGCAGACCAGGTTGCGGTCGCCCTGCGCGCCGTCGATCCGGCGCACCGGCGGCCAGTACTTCTCGGCCGGCACCACGCCGGCCGGGAAGACCGCCTCCTCGCGGGTGTACGCGTGCGTCCACTCGCCGCCGAGCAGCGCGGCGGTGTGCGGCGCGTTGGCCAGCGGGTTGTCCTCGGCGGGCAGGTCACCCGAGGCGACCCGGTCGATCTCGCCCTTTATCGCGATCATCGCGTCGCAGAACCGGTCGATCTCGCGCAGGTTCTCGCTCTCCGTCGGCTCGATCATCAGCGTGCCGGGCACCGGGAACGACATGGTCGGCGCGTGGAACCCGTAGTCGATCAGCCGCTTGGCCACGTCGTCGACACTGACCCCCGTCGCCTTGGAAATCCCGCGCAGGTCGATGATGCACTCGTGCGCCACCAGGCCGTTGGGGCCGGTGTAGAGCACCGGGAAGTGCGGCGCGAGGCGCTTGGCGATGTAGTTGGCGCCGAGCACCGCGACCTGCGTGGCCTCCTTGAGCCCGTCCGGGCCCATCAGGCGCAGGTAGGTCCACGGGATCGGCAGGATCGCCGCGGAGCCCCACGGGGCCGCCGAGATCGGTCCCACACCGGTCTGCGGACCGGCGGTGGGCTGGAGCGGGTGGTTGGGCAGGTACGGCGCCAGGTGCGCGCGCACCGCGACCGGGCCCACGCCCGGACCGCCGCCGCCGTGCGGGATGCAGAAGGTCTTGTGCAGGTTCAGGTGCGATACGTCGGCGCCGATCGCGCCGCCCGGCTGGGCCAGGCCGACCAGCGCGTTCAGGTTCGCACCGTCCACGTACACCTGGCCGCCGGCCTCGTGGATCGCCGCGCACACCTGCTCGATGCCCTCCTCGAACACGCCGTGCGTGGACGGGTAGGTCACCATCAGCACCGCGAGGGTGTCCCGGTGCTGCTCGATCTTCGCGTGCAGGTCGGCCAGGTCCACGTCGCCGTTCTCGCCGGTCTTGACCACCACCACGCGCATCCCGGCCATCACCGCGCTGGCCGCGTTGGTCCCGTGCGCCGAGGAGGGGATCAGACACACGTCGCGCGCGGTGTCGCCGTTGGCGTGGTGGTAGGCGCGGACCGCGAGCAGCCCGGCCAGTTCGCCCTGCGAGCCGGCGTTGGGCTGGAGCGAGACCTTGGCGTAGCCGGTGATCCGGGCCAGCGAATCGGCCAGCCCGTCGATCAGTTCGAGGTAGCCCGCCGCCTGGTCCACCGGCGCGAACGGGTGCAGGTTGGCGAACTCGGGCCAGGTGATCGGCTCCATCTCGACCGTGGCGTTGAGCTTCATCGTGCACGAGCCGAGCGGGATCATCCCCCGGTCGAGCGCGTAGTCCTTGTCCGCGAGCCGCTTGAGGTAGCGCAGCATGTCGGTCTCGGAGCGGTGCGTGTGGAAGACCGGGTGGGTCAGGAACTCGGTGTCCCGCAGCAGCCCCGCGGGCAGCGCGTCGGCGGTCTCGGCGTCCACCGCGGCCACGTCGCCGGTCACCCCGAACGCGCCCCAGACCGCGTCCAGATGGGCCCGCGTGGTGGTCTCGTCGCAGGTGATGCCGACGTGGTCGGCGTCCACCGGGCGCAGGTTGATCCCGGCCGCGCGGGCCGCGGCGAGCACCTGCTCGGCCCGACCCGGCACCCGCACGGTGAGCGTGTCGAAGAAGTCGCCGGGCACGACCTCGACGCCGCCCGCGCGCAGCCCGGCGGCGAGCACCGCGGCGTAGCGGTGGGTGCGCCGCGCGATCGCGGTGAGCCCGTCCGGGCCGTGGTAGACCGCGTACATCCCGGCCATCACGGCGAGCAGCACCTGCGCGGTGCAGATGTTGCTGGTCGCCTTCTCCCGGCGGATGTGCTGTTCGCGGGTCTGCAGCGCGAGCCGGTAGGCGGGTGCGCCGTCGGCGTCCACGGAGACCCCGACCAGGCGACCGGGCATGCTGCGGGTGAGCTTGTCGCGTACGGCGAGGTAGCCGGCGTGCGGGCCGCCGAAGGCCATCGGCACGCCGAACCGCTGGCTGGTGCCCACCGCGATGTCGGCGCCCATCGCGCCCGGCGCGCGCAGCACGGTGAGCGCGAGCAGGTCGGCGGCGACCGCGACCAGCGCACCCTGCGCGTGTGCGGTCTCGATCACGGGGGTGAGGTCGCGAACCCGCCCGTCGGCGCCCGGGTATTGCAGCAGCACGCCGAAGCAGCCGCCCTCGGGCAGCCCCTCGGCGGTGTCGGCGACCACGACCTCGATGCCGAGGGCCGCCGCGCGGGTGCGGACCACCGCGATGGTCTGCGGCAGGGTGGCCGCGTCCACGACGAAGACGTCGCTCTTGGCCCGCCCGGCCCGGCGGGCCAGGGTCATCGCCTCGGCGGCGGCGGTCGCCTCGTCCAGGAGCGAGGCGCCGGCCACATCGAGGCCGGTCAGGTCGGTGACCACGGTCTGGAAGTTGAGCAGCGCCTCCAGGCGGCCCTGCGAGATCTCCGGCTGGTAGGGCGTATAGGCCGTGTACCAGGCGGGGTTCTCCAACACGTTGCGGGTGATCACCGGCGGGGTGAAGGTGCCGTGGTAGCCGAGCCCGATCATCGAGGTCAGCACGCTGTTCCGGGCGGCGAGTTCACGCAGTTCGGCGAGCACCTCGGCCTCGCTGCGCGCGGCGGGCAGTTCGAAGCCCTCGAGCGCCCGGATCGCGGCCGGCACCGCCGCGTCGGTCAGCTCGTCCAGGGATCCGTAGCCGATCGCGGCGAGCATCTTCGCCTCCTCGTCGGTGTCCGGACCGATATGCCGGCCGGTGAACGGCGACGCGGCCTCCAGACCGGTCAACGAGCCGGGCCCGGAGGGGAGTACGGCATGAGCACGCGTGGGGGCGGGGGTGCGCGGGGTCATCGCGAAAGGCCTCCTGGATCGCTCCTGGACGGACACGCGGGTCGCGCGTCCACCGGCCTCCCCCTCTGTCATCTTTGCCTGAGAGCTTCACCGCGCCCGTGGCACCGGTCCCACCGGTCCCGCGAGCGCGATTTGCACCGTCGGCGAGCATCCACCCCGACTCGGCGAGCCATGCGCGGATCCTGCTTTCCAGAGTGCCCACGACCACGCGGTACGGGTGCCTGAGAGATTCCGGGGAGGAGTTGCTCCTTCGGCGCCTCGTGTGCACGACACGGGGGCTCTCCCGCGCGAACGTAATGGGCGGTTCAACGGTAGCAGCGCAGCATCCGTCCAGGCCCGCGCACCGGGCGCGGATCATCGTGGCGGTGCGCCGTCGTTCAGCGCCGGCAACGGAATCGGTTCGCCGGGGCGCAGCGCGGGGTCGTCGATCGCGAACGTGCGCACCCGGCCGCGCGGGCCGCCGGGGACCTCGAACCGCACGGTGACCCGCCCGAGCCCGCTGCCCTGCACCCAGCCGGGCCCGAACTGCGCGTGCACCACGTCCTGCCCGGGCGACCAGGAGATCCGGTCCGGGGCGGCCTCGGCGGCCTGCTCCTCGGCCGGCTCGGCGGCCTCCTCGATCGACTCCTCGAGCCCCTCCCCCACACCGCCGAACAGGTCCTGCTGGGCGAAGTCGGCCAGCCCGCTCACCCCCACCCCGAGCAGCCGCACCCCGCCGGTGACGTCCACCTGCGCGGCCAGCCGGCGGATCGTCTCGCGCACCACGGTCGGGTCGTCGGTGGGCCCGCGCAGCGTCTCCGAGCGGGTCAGCGTGCTGAAGTCGTAGCGGCGCAGCTTGAGCACGATCGTGCGCCCGGAGCGCCCGGCGGCGCGCAGCCGCTCCACGCACCGGATCGTGAGCCGGTCCAACTCGCGGGTGATTCGTTCGCGATCGACCAGGTCGGTGGCGAAGGTGTCCTCCACCGACACCGACTTCGCGTCCCGGTCGGCCACCACCGGGCGCGCGTCGAGCCCGGCCGCCAGCACGTGCAGGCCGTGCCCGTGTGCCTTGCCGAGCAGTCGCACCAGTTCGCTCTCGTCCACGGCGGCCAGGTCGGCGACGGTGTCCAGGCCGGCCCGGCGCAGCACGTCGCCGGTGGCCGGGCCCACCCCGGGCAGCGCGCGCACCGGGAGCGGGTCGAGCATCGCCCGCTCCGCCCCGGGGGTCACCACGCACAGCCCGTCGGGCTTGTCCGCCTCGGAGGCGATCTTGGCCAGGAGCTTGGAGGTGGCCGCGCCGACCGAGCAGGTCAGGCCGGTGGCGGCATGGATGTCGGCGCGCAGCCGGACGGCGATCTCGGTGACCCGCGCGGTGTCCAACCCGCCGCCGTGCGGGCCGGCCTCGAGATCGATGAACGCCTCGTCCAGGCTGAGCGGTTCGACCAGCGGGGACAGCCGGTGCAGCAGCTCCATCACGGTGTCGCTGACCTGCCGGTAGAGCGCGAAACGCGGGCTCAGGTAGGCGGCGTTGGGGCAGCGTCGGCGGGCCTCACCGATGGACATCGCGGAGCGGACGCCGAAGACCCGGGCCTCATAGGAGGCGGTGGCCACCACGCCGCGGGCACCGATGCCGCCGACGATCACCGCCTTGCCGGCCAGGCTGGGCTTGGCCACCTGCTCGACCGACGCGTAGAACGCGTCCATGTCGAGATGAAGGATGCCCGGTGCCTGTCTCACACCGGGCAATGATGACGTACGGGTCCGACATCGTCGGCGTTCACTCGCTCAGGGCGCGTCGGATCTCGTCGCTTTCCGGATCGCTCGCGCGCGGATCCGGCTTGAGCACGATCGTCCCGGTCGCCTTGACCGCGGCGAGCACCTCGCGCCCGGTGCCGTACAGGGTGGGACCGAGGTGGCCCCACGTCAGGGACTGGTCGGCGACGCCGTACGCGTCTATCCCGGCGGCCCTGCACAGGCCGAGCGCACGGCGCAGGTGGAAGCTCTGCGTGACCACGATCATCCGGTCGACGCCGTAGACCCGCTTCGCGCGTATGCAGGACTCCCAGGTGGAGAATCCCGATTCGTCGGTGACGATCCGGTGCGGCGGGATTCCCCGGTCGGCGAGGTAGCGCCGCATCACCCGGGTCTCGTCGTAGCGGTTGCCGCCGCCGTCCCCGCTGACCAGGATCACCCGGGTCTTGTGGCCGCGGTACAGGTCCAGCGCGATGTCGAGCCGGCGGGCCAGCAGGTCCGAGGGACGGTCGCCGTGTACGCCGGCGCCGAGCACCATCGTCACGTCCCGGGGCGGCACGTCGGCGACCGAGCGGACCCGGTTCCCGACGTAGAGGTGCAGCCACGTGATCGGGGCCAGGCCGGCCACGGTGAGCAGGACGGCGGCCTGGTAGCCGCGCCGCTGGGCCCGCCGGGAACGGGGCAGGGTCGGCCGTCGAAGGATCACGTCCATGGGGACGTTCTGCCCGAGGGCCCGGTTCCCACCCGTTCCCGGGCGGGCCGGGCGGGCGGTCAGACCGCCTTGTCGCGCCGGCGGCGGGCCAATTCATCGCCCGGATGAACCTGAACGATCGCCTCGCCGGCGCCGGTGTGCTCGCCCTGGAGTTGTGCCAGCGAGCCCTCGACCTCGCGCCAGACCGCCCCCACGGCGATCCCGAAGACCCCCTGACCGCCCTGGACCAGGTCGATCACCTCGTCGTAGGAGGTGCACTCGTAGACGCTGGCCCCGTCGCTCATCAGGGTCATCCCGGCCAGGTCGCCGATGCCGCGACCGCGCAGGTGGGCCACCGCGATCCGGATGTTCTGCAGCGAGACGCCGGTGTCCAGGAGCCGCTTGACGATCTTCAGCACCAGGATGTCGCGGAAGCCGTACAGCCGTTGTGTGCCCGAGCCGTGGGCCGGGCGCACGGTCGGCTCGACCAGGCCGGTGCGGGCCCAGTAGTCGAGTTGGCGATAGGTGATGCCGGCCGCCGCGCAGGCGGTGGGGCCGCGGTAGCCGATGTCCTCCGACGGGGTGCCGGGGGGCGTGACGTCCTGCCGACGCGGGCCCGTACCGGGGTCGGTCGCGGGCAGAGGACGTGCCGTGCGGGCGCGTTCCGCCGCCGTGATGTCGCCGGTGCTGCTCACGCCGACCTCCCTTTCGTCTCCCCGCGCCCGAGTACGGCGCGGAGAGTCTCTTTCAGTCCCGGGCCGCAGGCGGCGAGGTGCAACGCGCAGGGGTCATCCCGGAACTGTCGATTTCGACGGTAGGCAGTCACCAACAGCGCGTCAACGACCGGGCCGTTCGGCACGCCGAGTGACGCTGCTCGCACGAGTGGTTTGAACCTGCCGGACACGGGTAAGTCTGGCCGCTTCGCCACTGATCGAAACAGACCGACCCAGACCACCTCTGATCGGGCACCCAAAGACCCGACCGACCCCGAACAACCACCCTCGGCGCACCCGAACCGCCTGCCGAGCAAACGACCGTCGGCCAGCGGCCGAGCCACCCCGAACGCCCCCGGCCGGAAGGCAACCCATCCCCAACGAACCCGCAGCCGAACCCCAAAGGCGGACACCAGGACCGGGCCGGATGCCGAGGCCGGGGCCGAGGGCGGGGCCGAGGGCGGGGCCGGGGCCGAGGCCGGGGCCGGGGCCGAGGCCGGGGCCGGGGCCGAGGGCGGGGCCGAGGGCGAGGGCGGGGCCGAGGCCGGGGCCGGGGCCGAGGCCGGGGCCGGGGCCGAGGGCGGGGCCGAGGGCGAGGGCGGGGCCGAGGGCCGGGGCGGGTGCCCGGGGCGGGATACCGGGCCGGGGCCGGGCCAAGGCCACGCCGCGGGCGAACGCGCGAGCGGTGGCCGGACCGGGACGAACGCCGGAGCCGGGGAGGAGCGGAGGCGGGGCGGGGGCGGGCCGAACACCCGAGCAGGGGGCCGGGGCCAGGCCCGGGTCGAACGCCGGAGCGGGGGCCCGGGCCGGGACCGAACGCCCGCGCGGGACGGAACGCCGGAACGGGGCCGGAGCGGGAGCCCGACCGAACACCCGAGCGGGAGCCGGACCGGGGCCGGGACCGAACACCCGCGTGGAGGTCGAGCCGAGACTGGGCCGGGACCAAACGCCGGCGCCAAGGACGGACCGGGCCAACGCCCGGAGGCGGAGCGTCCCGGGCGCGGGTGCCGAGTCGTCACACGGGCCGCCAACGGGCGGCGGGGGCCGAATCGACTCACGGGCCGCCAACGGGCGGCGGGTGCCGAATCGTCACACGGGCCGCCAACGGGCGGATGTACGAAGCCGCCGACCTGGGCCCGCCGCCTGAGCGGCGAGCGCTTGGTCGACGGCTTCGGGGTGCGCCGGGCCGAGACGGGTCGGTCTATTGGCTCGTGGTGCCGAAATCCTCGGGCGAGATGTCGTTCAGGAACTCCCTGAACTTCTCGATCTCGTCCTCCTGCTCGTTGGGGATCACGATGCCGGCCTCGTCCAGGACCGCGTCGCTCCCGACGATCGACGTCCCCGTGCGCAGCGCGAGCGCGATCGCGTCCGACGGGCGCGCGCTGACCTCCACGCCGCCGGAGAAGACCAGCTCGGCGTAGAACACGCCCTCGCGCAGGTCGGTGATCCGGATCTGGGTCAATTCCTGCCCCAACGCCTCCAGCACGTCCCGGAAGAGATCGTGCGTCAGAGGACGCGCGGGTACCACGCCCTGTTGGGCGAACGCGATGGCCGTCGCCTCTACCGGACCGATCCAGATGGGGAGATAACGATCGCCCCCCGTCTCCCGCAGGAGCACGATCGGCTGGTTAGAGGGCATCTCCACCCGGACGCCCACAACCTCTAGCTCGTTCACATCGCCACACTAGCGCGCCCGACTGTCGGTCACCGATCCCCGGGGGCCGAATAGGTCGGGGATTCGTCGTTTTTTCTTCGCGGGCCGCCGGCGCGTGCCCGATCAGCGGCCGAGCCGCGGCGCGAGCGCCGTGGTGACCAGCACCGTGTGCAGCCGCGAGGTGAGCGCGAGCAGGTCGCGCACGGTCTCCTCGGCACCGGCCTTCGCCCGGGCGCCCCTGCGGTGCAGCAGCGGCGCGACGATCTGTTCGACCAGGGCCGCCTCGCGGTCCGCGGCGGCCTTGGTCTGGCGCAGGTGGCGCGGCTCCACGCCGTAGCGACCCAGGGCGGCCACCAACCGGGCCACCACCAGCGCGTCGCCGTCGTAGACCACCGCCTCGGCGGCCGGCTCGCCCGGCCGCGGGCGGTGCGGCTGGATCAGGCCGAACTCCTCCAGCCGGGCCAGATCCGCGTCCTGGATGCCGGCCGCGGCGATCAGGCCGGGCCGGTCGAGCAGCACCGTGGCGCCGTCCCGACCGGCCGATCCCGGATCGCCGTCCGGGTCCTCGCAGTGCTCGGCTTCGGCCGGGGTCGGGCCGGCCGGTTCGAGCCCTCGATCCATCGCCTCGAGCTGATCCTTGATCACCCGAAGCGGCAGATACCGATCGCGCTGCACCCGCAGTACGTAGCGCAGCCGTTCGATGTCGGCGGGGCCGAACTTGCGGTAGCCCGACGGGCTCCGCTGCGGCTCGATGAGCCCTTCCGCCTCGAGGAACCGGATCTTGGAGATGCTGATGTCCGGGAACTCGGGACGCAGCAGGGTCAACACCCCGCCGATGCTCATGGAGACCGTGCCGGCCGCCGCCGGACTCACCCGATCTGTCCTTGCCGGCTGGGGAAGAAGACCAGCCGATACTTGCCGATCTGTACCTCGTCCCCGGGCGCCAGCGGCACCTCGTCGATCCGTTCGCGGCCCACGTAGGTGCCGTTCAGGCTGCCCACGTCGGCGACCGCGAAGCCGCCGGTCGTGCGCCGGAACTCGGCGTGCTTCCTGGAGACCGTCACGTCGTCGAGGAAGATGTCGCTCTGCGGATGGCGACCGGCCGTGGTGCGGTCCGAGTCGAGCAGGAAGCGGCTGCCCGAGTTGGGCCCGCGCCGAACCACGAGCAGTGCGGTGCCCGGGGGCAGCGCGTCCACCGCGGCCTGCGCCTCGGGGGTGAGGATCTCGCGGGGCGCGGGTTCCGCGTCCAGCGCCTCGATGCCGCTGATCGAGATGGTCGAGGTCTGCTCGGAGGCCCGCTCGGCGCCCGCGCCCAGGCGCGCGCCGCAGTTGGAACAGAACCGGCCGCCGGGCGGGTTGTGATGCCCGCAGGCGCTGCACACCAGCACGTCGGCCTCCTGACCGGTTCCGGTCGAACCTCGACCTTCGGTCGAGAGTTGTCCGAAACTTATGCGCGCCGTGTGTTCCTGGTCAACAGCGACATGCCCGGCAGTCGAGTCGGCGTCGCCGAGCCGCGGCGCGGGCGCGGGAGGTGAACCCGCGGACGCCCCGAACGGGGTGCCCGGGGGCATCGTCGGCGGAGCGGCCGGCGGATTGCCGGACCTCCCCGCATCGGCAGCCGGCGCGTCGCCGGAGCGACGGGAACGACCGAACAATTTCGCGAACAACTTCACGGGCGAACCTCCCCGAGAGAACCTGGCCCGCCCGTGGGGCAGGAGGAGTGGGTCGTGGTGATGGACTGCCTACCGCTTCGCCGGGCCGTCAGGAGCCCAGGCTGTTCTGATAGGCGACCGCGTCCAAGAGCGCGGCCGGTGCGGCGGGGTCGTCGAGGCGTACCTCGAACATCCAACCGTCGCCGTAGGGATCGGAGTTGACCAACTCCGGTGCACCGTCGAGGACGTCGTTGACGGTGGTCACGACGCCGTCGAACGGCGCGAAGAGGTCGCTGACACTCTTGGTCGATTCCAGTTCGCCGCAGGGCTCGCCGGCCACGACGCGGGTGCCGACCGGCGGCAGCGTGACGTAGACGATGTCACCGAGCGCGTCCTGCGCGAATTCGGTGATGCCGATCCGCACCGTGCCGGAGATCTCTTCCATGACGCGCACCCATTCGTGCTCCGTCGTGTACGCGAGATCTGCGGGGTACATGCGGACAGCCTGCCCTTCTTGCCTGATGTTGCCTGATGGGTGACGCACCGACGGCGACCGGCGGACTGATTCTGTCAGGTGTGCTCACCCGTTACCGGCGCCCGGTGCCGAGCGAGCGTAACCAGGCTTGTTCGCAGGCCGCAAGGCGTCGATCAGCACCTCCTGCGAGGGGGTGACGATGGCCCCCGCCTGCTTCTTCTCCAGGGTCTTCACCACGCCCCCGGGGATGTTCAGCGCGGGCTGGAGATCCTGCGGGTTGCCGATCACCTTGAACACGTACGGCGGCAGCACCTTGGTGCCGTCGATCATGATGTCGCCGGGCGGCGTGCCGTTGAACCAGGTGCCGGCCACCACGCGTACGTCGTTGATCTGGATCACCTCGGCGCCCGCGGCGCGCAGTTCCTGGAGCGTGTCGAGCAGCACGTCGCCGTTGACCGTGCGCTGCGGGTCGGTGATGGTCAGCGTGATGCCGGGCCCGGTGGCCTTGACGGTGCCCGCGAGCACGCCCAGCGCGTCCGCCTTGGCGGCGTTCTGCTGCCGGGCCTCCTGGACCCGGTCGTTGCTGCTCTGCAGCTGGGTGCGGCTGTTCTCCAGGCGGTGCTTCTCGTCCTCCAACCGCCTTGTCCGCGAGTTGAGTTCGTCGAGCACCCGGACCAGGTCCTCCTGTCGCGCGCCGCGCAGCGGATCGGACTCGGTATTCGATCGGACCTGGATGGCCAGCCCCGCGCCGAGCGCGAACAACAGGACGGCGCCCACGAGTTGGGCCCGACTCACCCGTGGTGGCCAGAACGCGTCGAGCAGTCGGCGGCGGCCGGGTTGATCGTCGACCGGCTCGGCGACGTGCGGCTCGCCGGTGTGCCGTTCGGCGGCGGGCGGCTCGCCGGTGTGCGGCTGCTCGGGTGCGGCCGAATCCGTTTCCGGTCCGGGCGTGTCGCGCGCCGGGTGCGCCCCGGCGTGCGGGGGCTCGATCCCGGCGCGGGCCTCGACCAGGGGCCTGGGCGCGGGCCCGGCGCCCGGCGTGGGCCGCCCGCCCGGCTCGCGCCCCGGCGGTGGCTGCCGCGCCGGGGGCGCGGATCGTGCCTCGTGCGCCGATTCGCGCACCGGCGCGGTGATCGGCGCGATCTCCGAGGTCACCTCGGCGGCCTGCTCGCGGATCCGCTCCCGGATGTGCCGGCCCTCGTGGTAGAGGTCGACCGGGCGCCGCGTCTCGATCGTGGGCTTGCGGGCGGAGGTCGGCGCGTCCGGTTCCGGTTCGGGCTCCGGGGTCGCCGCCGCCTCGGGCGCCGCCGGCTCCTCGGGCTCGGGTCGGGACTCGGGCTCGGCGGCGCGCGGGATGCCCAGATCGCGCGGATCCTCGTCGTGCCGGGCATGCCGCCCGCGGGTCTCGTCCGTTTCGTCGGCCATGTGTGACTCCCCGTCAGGCCCGGAAGACGTGCCGCCGGATGGCCGCCGCGTTGGAGAAGATCCGGATGCCGAGCACGACCACCACGCCGGTGGACAACTGGGCGCCGACGCCCAGCTTGTCGCCGAGGAAGACGATCAGGGCCGCGACGACCACGTTCGACAGGAACGAGACCACGAAGACCTTGTCGTCGAAGATGCCGTCGAGCAGCGCGCGCAGTCCGCCGAACACCGCGTCCAGCGCGGCCACGACCGCGATGGGCAGGTACGGCTCCAGCTCGTGCGGGATCACGGGTCGGGCGATATACCCGACCACGACCCCGAGGACCAGGCCGAGGACCGCGATCACTGTTTACCCTTTCGTTCGGTCGGCTTCTGCGACGCTGTCGATGCGGCGGTCGGCTGGGCCGAACCGCTCGGCTGCCCGCTCCGGCCCGAGGGCGTCGCGGGCGGCGTGCCGGGGGTGGGGCTGCCGGTGGTCGGCTTGCCCGAAGCAGTCGGCGGCGCACTGCCGGGGACCTGCGCGTAGCGCAGCGAAGTACCCAGCGCCGCGGGCAACTTCAGCTTCTTCTGCGCGCTCAGGTTGACCCGGATCCCGTAGTTCTCCTCCAGGCCGCGCCAGTAACGCCCGTCCGCGCCGACCATGAACTCGACCTGCATCGGCTTCGCGTCGCCGATCGCCAGGACCGTGTAGGGCGGCGCGAGCGGCCGGTTGTCGACCAGGATCGAGGCCCCGGCGGCGCGGATCGCGGACAGCGCGGTCAGCCGCTGGTTGTTGATCGAGATCGCCTCGGCGCCGGCCTTCCACAGGCCGTTGACCAGGCGCTGCAGGTCGCGGTCCATGATCCGGCCGTTCGCCGCCGCCTCGGCCTGGCGCGGATCGCCGCTGCCATTGGTGTTGTCCGAGCCCTTGGCGTCGTCCGCGATCACCTTCAGGCCCGGGCCCTCGACCGGTTCGGATCCGGTGAGCAGCGCGAGCAGTTCGACCCGGTCCTTGGCGCCCTTGGGCAGCGAGACCTCCTGGATCGCGTCCACCTCGTCGCGCAGCCGCTCGACCGTGCTCTGGAGGGCGTCCACCTCGGCCTCGTCGGTGTGGATCCGGTCCACCAGCTGATGGCGCTCGCGCTCGGCCTGCGGCGCGGCGGCGTGCACCTTCATCGCGGCGACCAGCAAGATCATCGCGATCAGCGCGACGCCCACCACGGCCAGCACGCGCGCCGCGGGGCCCTTGTTCATCCCGGTGTCGCCGCGCACCGCGCGTCGTGCGGTGGCCTCCGCGTAGCCCGCGTCCAGGCTGTTCGTCATCATGTCCACGAGCAGCGACATCGAGGCGTCGGGTCGCCGATAGCGACTCGTTCCTGGTGTCTCCCGCGATGACATGCGCCCCATCGTTCCATGACCGACGGAGTGCTCGATGCAGGGTCCGATCCGGGATCCGGCCGCGGATCGTGGACACGATCCACGGCCGGGGAAGACCCTACAAGACGCCTGCCGGCGCCGCTGTCCTCGGCGCCCCCGACGGGGCGTCAGTCACCGGCGTGCTCGACGACTCGGCTCCATTCGTCGAGGAGTTCGTCCGCCGCCGCGTCGTCGGGGCCCTCGGCCCACACGTGGGTGACCGCCTCGGCCGGGTCCGGCAGCACCAGTGCCCAACGGCCGTCGGTCTCCACCACGCGCACCCCGTCGGTGGTGTCGATCTCGCGGTCGCTCGCCGCCTCCACCACGCGGCGCATCACCATGCCCTTGGCCGCCCACGGCGTCGCCACGTCCCGGCGGCGCACGTGCGCGCGCGGGATCCGGGCGTCGATCTGGCTCAGCGTCAGCTGGGTTCGGGCGACCAGGCCGATCAGCCGGACGAACGCGGCGGTGCCGTCGAAGACGGTACTGAACTCGGGGATGACGAACCCGCCGCGCCCGTCGCCGCCGAAGATCGTGTCGTCGGACTGGGCGACTCGCGCCAGATCGTCCGGCGACGTGGTGGTCCACTGCACCTGGACCCCGTGATAGGCGGCCACCTGCTCGGCGATCCGGGTCGTGGTCACCGGGAGCGCGATCTTGCCGCCGCCGCGCTCGGCCGCCACGCAGTCGAGCAGGACGAGCAGCGCGCGATGGTCGTCGATCAGTCGGCCGCGCTCGTCCACCAGCGACATGCGCTCGCCGACCGGGTCGAACCGCACGCCGAACGCGGCCCTGGAGGAGGCCACGATCTCGCCGAGCCGCAGCAGCCCCTCGTGCCGCTCGGCGGCGGTCTCGGTGGGCCGGGCGTCGTCGAGGCCGGAGTTGACGGTGAGCGCGTCGATGCCCAGCCGGCCCAGGATGCTGGGCAGCAGCAGGGCGGCGTTGCCGTGCGCAGCGTCGACGACCACCTTGAGCCCGGACTCGGGCACCCCGGTGATGTCCAACGCCTTCAGCAGCGACCCCGAGTAGCTGTCGAACGGCCGTGCCGGGAAGGTCAGTTCGCCGATCTCGCCGGGGAACGCACGGCGATACTCCTGGCGCGAGAAGACCCGGTCCAGCTTGCGCTGCGCGGCCTGCGAGAGGTCGGCGCCGCGCTCGTCGAAGAACATGATGTCCACCGAGTCCGGCACCCCGGGGGTGGTCCGGATCATGATCCCGCCGGCCGAGCCGCGCGCGGTCTCCTGGCGGGCCACCGGCATCGGCACGTTCTCCAGGTCGCGCACGTTGATCGCGCTGGCCTGGAGCGCGGAGATGACCGCGCGCTTGAGCGCCCGGGCACCGCGCGAGTGGTCGCGCGCGGTGGTGACGGTGGCGCCCTTCTTGAGCGTGGTGGCGTAGGCGCCGGCGAGCCGGACCGCCAGCTCCGGGGTGATCTCCACGTTGAGGATGCCGGAGACCCCGCGCGGGCCGAACAGGTACTTCTGGCCGCGCGACTCCCAGATCACCGAGGTGTTGACCACGGCGCCGGCCTCGATGGTCTTGAACGGGTAGATCCGCACGCCCCCGGCGACCAGGGACTCCTCCTCGATCAGGCACTCGTCGCCGATCACCGCCCCCTCCTCGATCCGGGCGGCGCGCATCACGTCGGTGTTCTTGCCGATCACGCAACCACGCAGGTTCGTCTGCGGGCCGATGTAGACGTTGTCGTGCACCACCGCCTTGTGCAGGAAGGCGCCGCGCTTGACCACCACGTTGGAGCCGAGCACGGTGTGCTCGCGGATTTCCACGCCGCCCTCGACCTTGGCGTAGTCGCCGATGTAGAGCGGCCCCTTCAGGATCGCCTCGCGGTCCACCTCGGCGCCCTCGGCCACCCATACGCCCGGGGAGAGTTCGAAGCCGTCGATGTCCACGTCGACCTTGCCGGTGAGCACGTCGGCCTGGGCCTTGAGGTAGCTCTCGTGGGTGCCCACGTCCTCCCAGTAGCCCTCGGCGACGTAGCCGTAGATCGGCTTGCCCTCCTTGAGCAGCTTGGGGAACACGTCCGCCGACCAGTCCACCGAGACGCCGGCCGCGACGTAGTCGAAGACCTCGGGTTCCATCACGTAGATCCCGGTGTTGACGGTGTCCGAGAAGACCTGACCCCAGGTCGGCTTCTCCAGGAACCGGTCGACCCGACCCTCGTCGTCGATGATGGTGATGCCGAACTCGAGTGGGTCGGGCACCCGGGTCAGACACACGGTGACCAGCGCGCCCTTGGCCCGGTGGTAGTCCACCAGGGCGGTGAGGTCGAAGTCGGTGAGCGCGTCGCCGGAGATGACCAGGAACGTGTCGTCCTTGAGCGCTTCCTCGGCGTTCTTGACGCTGCCCGCGGTGCCGAGCGGGGTCTCCTCGTTCGCGTAGGTGAGGGTCATCCCGAGCTCTTCGCCGTCGCCGAAGTAGTTGCGTACCAGCGAGGCGAGGAACTGGACGGTGACGACGGTCTCGGAAAGCCCGTGGCGCTTGAGGAGCCGCAGTACGTGCTCCATGATCGGCCGGTTGACCACCGGCAGAAGCGGTTTGGGCATGCTGGAGGTCATCGGGCGCAGGCGGGTGCCCTCGCCTCCGGCCATGACGACGGCCTTCATCGGTCTCGTCCTCCTATCGCGTCACACCACCCGCGCGCACGGCTGAATTGCCGGGGCCGGGTGGCGTGCCTTGAGTACGTGGTGATCGCCGCGCCACCGGGCTCTCCCGCGCTACCCGGCGCTCGCCGCGCGATCCGCCTTGTCCGCGGCCACGAGGCGCTTGGCCTGGGCTGCGTAGAGGACTCCTGCCCACCAGTACAGCGCGGTACCCCACCACGCGAACGCCCATCCGAAGATCGCGGCGAGAGTTGCGACACGTCCGGTGCCGTCGCTCAGCAGGAGCAGCGGGAAGGCGTACATCAGATTGAAGGTCGCGGCCTTGCCCACAAAACTGACCGAAAGTGCCCCATAACGATGCCGGCGCAGGATCAGCAGCACCACGCCCATGAACAGTTCGCGGGCCAGGATGATCCCGGTCAGCCAGATCGGCAGGATCTCGCGCCAGGTCAGGCCGACCAGGGTGGCCAGCACGTAGAGCCGGTCGGCGGCCGGGTCCAGGATCGCGCCGACCTTGCTGACCTGGTTCCACCGGCGGGCCAGTTTGCCGTCGAGGTAGTCGCTGATCCCGCTCGCCATCAGCAGCGCCAGGGCCCACAGATCGTGCTTGGGGCCGCCGAACTCGGGCGACAGGATGAGCCACAGGAAGACCGGGACACCGAGCAGGCGCGCGAAGCTGAGCGCGTTGGGGATGGTCAGGACCCGGTCGCTGGGAGCGTCCACGCCGCCGTCTCGGGTGTGCGGCGGGGCCGCGTCCACGTGGGCCTCCACGGGGCCTCTGCTTTCTGCCGGTGGGTCTTTTCGGTCGGTATACCGGTATCCAGCCTAGTGACGGGCGGATCCGCTGCGCACCGGGTCCGGCTCCGGAGCGGTGGGCGCGGGGATCGAGGCGGTTGGCACGGGCAGCGGGGTGGGGTCGCGCAGGATGTGCCAGACCAGGATCAGGGTCAGCGCGATGCCGGCGAAGAGGTAGCCGTTGCCGAGCAGGAACTCGATCGGCGTCCAGTGCCGTTCCCGGTCGAGGTCCCGGGGGGCGAGCCAGATCAGCCCCCAGGGCTGGAGGGTCTGCGCGCCGTCCCAGTTGCCGAGCACGTTCAGCCGCAGCGGCCAGGCGGCGAAGAAGACGAAGAAGGTTCCGGTCAGCCACCACCACAGCGGCCGGGCCCGGGTCAGCGCGGTGTGCGCGAGCAGGACGAACGCGGGCACCGCCCACACCCAGTGGTGCGACCAGGAGATGGGCGACACGAACAACGACAGGCCGCCGGTGATCACCACGCCGACGAGCTCTTGGCCGCGCAGCGAGGCACGGGCGGCGGCGAGCAGGCCGAGGGCGCCGATGAGCAGGCAGAGCAGGAACCACAACACCGAGGTCGCGCCGCCGTCGCCCAGCATGCGGGTGAACATGCCCTGCACGGATTGGTTGTTGAGGGTGCCGACGCTGAGTTTGCTGTTGACCTTGCCGCTGATCGACACCAGGTGCGACCAGTAGTAGAGGGACGCGGACGGCGCGCAGACCAGGCCCACCAGCACGGTCCCGGCGAACGCGCCGCCGGCCACCGCGGCGGCCCGGAACCTGCGGGTGATCAGCAGGTAGACGATGAAGATCGCGGGGGTCAGCTTGAGGCCGGCCGCGAGGCCCACCCCGATACCCTTGTATCGGCGGCTGTCCGGGAGCCCGAGGTCGAGCACGATCAGCGCCAGGAGCAGCAGGTTGATCTGCCCCCATACCAGGGTCCATTCGACCGGCTCCAGCCACAGCACCACGGCGAAGGTGCCCGCGCTGATCCCGAGCCGGGCCAGGCCCCGGCGATAGCCGAGCATCCCCCACGTGGCCCAGACCACGGCGAACAGCGAGAGCAGATTCACGATCGCCATGAACCACTTGAGGCCGGCGAAGCCCAGCGGGAGCAGCAGGTAGAACAGCAGGCCGGAGAACGGCGGGTAGATGAACGGCAGTCCGCCGCCGTCGTTCCAGCCGCCGAAGGGATTGTTGTAGATCGCGTCGCCGTCGCGGAGCCGATGAACGGCGCCGTAGTAGACGTTCAGGTCGAACATGTGCCACATGTCGCGGCGGCCCAGGTAGGTCCACACCGCCCACAGGACGAGCGAGAGCACCAGCAGCAGGCCGCCGCCGAGCGTGATTCGCCTCGGGTTGCGGAGGTCCCGGCGGCGCTCGTGCCCGAACGGGACGCGGGGCGCGAGCGTGAACAACTCGCGGCAGGAGGCAACGAGCACGCGGGGGAAGGACATGTCGGTCGGGGACTCCACAACTGCACGGTTCAAGGGGTGCCTGGCCGGATTGGCGCCGGGTCAGGATATCCACACGTCCGGTAGGGCCCGGCGTCCAGTACCGGCGCCGAGAGCTCCCGATCCGACTCGGGCAGCGAGCTAGACCCTGGCCGGGGTGGGAGTGGAACTGCCCGGGGCCCGTCGGCCCACCGGTTCCGGCGGGTCGAGCGTAACGGCTTCCGGCGGTCGGCTCGCCCACTTTCGCCGGGTCGCCGCGAGGCCCACCGCGATCGTGATCAGCGCGGCGAGCCCGGCGAGAGTGTACGCGTCGGCGACGACCAAGTCCCACCCGGCCAGGCGCAGTTCCCGGCCTTCGCGATAGGGCACCTGCCAGATCAGCCCGGTGGGCACCGGCACCGGCAGTTCGACTCGGCGGCCGGGCACCGCGGCGGTCAGCGCGACCAGGGCGAACGCGGCCAGCGCGGCCGGGACCCGGATCGGGCCGGTCCGGCGCCGCGCGGCGTCGACCAGGAGCACACTGCCCGGCACGATCCACACCCAGTGGTGGGTCCAGGAGATCGGCGACACGAGCAGTCCGGTCAGCCCGGTGACGCACAGCCCGGCCAGCTCACGGCGCGAATCACCCGATCGGCCCCGCCCGATCACCGCGGCCAGGGCGAGGCCGCCGACCCCGACCGCGCCTGCGCACAGCAGCCAGACCGCGTTCGAGGGGGGCATCTGGTGGGTGAGTCGGATCAGTATCCCGCGCAGCGACTGGTTGCCCGGCACCTGGACCGGGCCCACTCGGGTGTCGTCGTAGAACAGGCCGCCCCAGTAGCGCACCGATTCGCGCGGGAGTACCGCGAACGCGACGAACAGCCCGCCGGCGAGGGCGAGGACGGCGTTGCGGCCCTCGCGCACGCGCCCGGTCAGGAAGAGATAGGGGATCAGGATCGCCGGGGTGAGCTTGAGTCCGGCGGCCAGGCCCACCCCGCAACCACGCAGCCGGGCGCCGGGCGGGCGGGAGAGGTCGGCCAGGATCAGGGTGAGCAGGAACAGGTTGATCTGGCCGAACCGCAGCGTCTCCTGGACCGGTTCGGTCCAAAGCAGTACGGCGGCGCTGCCCGCCGCCGCGGCCCGCCGGCCCGCCCCGCGCAGGCCGACCATGCCCCAGGCCAGGTACGCGCCGAGGGTGAGCAGCGCCAGGTTGCCGCCGACCGAGACCCAGCGCAGCACCCCCCAGGGCAGCCAGGCCAGCGGTGTGAACAGCAGCGCGGCGCACGGGGTGTAGGTGAACGGCAGGTGCGCCATGCCGACGGACATCGTGTAGAGCCGGCCCCGACCGTCCAGGATCGCGCGCCCGCCCGCCTGGTAGACCCGCAGATCGCCGAGCCACCACATGGTCGCCGGGCGGGTCAGCGCGAGTGCGAGGTAGGCAGCGACCGATGCCACGATCGAGGCCATGGCCAGCGCCGGGAGACGTCCGAGGAAGCGCTGGGTGCGACGTGACGTCTCGGGCATGCACCTGATCGTGCCATCGGACGCGCCCAATACTCCGTTCTACTCCGTGCGCGTCATATTGGTGTGTTCATCGGATATTTCCGAACCATTGGTCCGGGTTCGTGCGCCTAGGCGGGCTTTTCTCCGGATTTCTCCGCCGGCTTCTCCCCCGACTTCTGCGCGGCCTGGGCGCGCGCTCGCGAGCGGCCCACCTCCGCGTAGAAGCGCAGCACGTCGAGGTCGTCCACCGAGCCGGGGTTGACCGCGTCCTCGAGGCGCCGGCCCTGGAGCAACTTCTTGACCGGGATCTCGATCCGCTTGCCGGTGAGCGTGTGCGGCACGCCCGGCGCCGCGATGATCTCGTCCGGCACGTGTCGCGGCGAGACCTCCTCGCGAATCACCGTACGAATCTTGGCCACCAGCGCCGCGTCCAGCGTGTGTCCGGGTGCGGTGACCACGAACAGCGGCATCCAGTAGCCGCCGTCGGGCAGTTCCAGACCCACCACGAGCGACTCGCGCACCTCGGGGAGGCGCTCGACCGCCTCGTAGATGTCGCTGGAGCCCATCCGCACGCCCTGCCGGTTGAGCGTCGAGTCGGAGCGGCCGTGTACGACGATCGTGCCGCGCTCGGTGAGGGTGATCCAGTCGCCGTGTCGCCACACCCCGGGGTAGGTGTCGAAGTAGCTCGCCCGGTAGCGCTCGTCGCCGGGGTCGTTCCAGAAGTGCACCGGCATCGAGGGCATCGGCTGGGTGAGCACCAACTCGCCGACCTCGTCCACCACCGGCCGGCCGTCCTCGTCCCACGCCTCGACCGCGCAGCCGAGCGCGCGACACTGGATCTCGCCGAGGTACACCGGCAGATCGGGGCTGCCGCCGACGAACGCGCTGCACACGTCGGTGCCGCCGCTGACCGAGGCCAGCCACATGTCCGCGCCGACCGCGTCGTAGACCCAGCGGAAGCCGTCCGGCGGCAGCGGCGATCCGGTGGTGCCGATCGCCCGGACCCGGCTCAGGTCCTGGCTCAGCCGCGGCGTCAGCTCGTTCTTGCGGCAGGCCATCACGTAGGCGGCGGAGGTGCCGAACCAGGTCACCTCGGCCCGCTCGACCACGGTCCACTGCGCGTCCGGGCCCGGGTAGCCGGGGCTGCCGTCGTAGAGCACGATCGTGCTGCCCGCGAGCAGGCCGCCGACCAGCATGTTCCACATCATCCAGCCGGTGGAGGTGTACCAGAAGAACCGGTCGGTCGGGCCCAGGTCGAGCTGGAACGCGGCCTGCTTCAGGTGCTCCAACACGATCCCGCCGTGGCCCTGGACGATCGCCTTGGGCAGGCCGGTGGTGCCGGAGGAGTACAGGATCCACAGCGGGTGCTCGAACGCGACCTGCTCGAACTCGAGCCCGGCGTCCTTGCGCCCGATCACCTCGGCCCACGGCAGCACGTCGGCCGGGGCCGGCTCGTCGAGCAGCGGGACGTGCAGCACGTGTCGCACGGTGGGCAGGCCCTCGCGCAGTTCGGCGACCACGTCCGCGCGGCGGATCTCCTTGCCGCCGTAGCGGTAGCCGTCCACCGCGATCAGCACCACCGGCTCGATCTGCTGGAACCGGTCCAGCACGCTGCGCGCGCCGAAGTCCGGCGCGCAGGCCGACCACACCGCGCCGATCGCCGCGCAGCCGAGCAGCCCGATCACCGCGTGCGGGGTGTTGGGCACATACGCCGCGACCCGGTCGCCCGGCCGCACGCCCAACTCGCGCAGGGTGGCCGCGCAGGAGGCGACCTGGCGGCGCAGCTCGGTCCAGGAGATCTCGCGCGGGGTCGACTCCTCGTCCAGGTAGACGATCGCGGCCCGCTCCGGGTCGCCGTCGCCGGCGTGCCGCAGCACCTGCTGCGTGTAGTTGAGCCGGGCGTTGGGGAACCAGTGGGCGCCGGGCATGGTCCGCTCGGCGAGCACCACCTCCCGGTCGCCCAGGTCCAGCTCGAACCAGTCGCACAACGAGGCCCAGAACGCCTCGGGTTCGGTGGTCGACCACGCCCACAGTTGGGCGTAGTCCTCGGCTCGGACGCCGCGTTCGGCGCCGAGCCACTCGCGATAGCGGGTGACCGCCGCGGCGGCGACCCGCTCGGCCGACGGCTGCCACAGCAGCTCGGCCCGCTCGCTCGATTCCGTCATGTCGTAAGCCCCCTCCGCGCGGTGTGCCCCACGACCCTGCCATCTCGCGCCCCGGCGCGCATCCCCCGGGCGGGTCGAAAAGGATCTTCGTGCGGACTCTGGACGCGGCGGGCGGATCGCGGGATGTTACCGACGGGAAACAAGTCCGGCCGAGGAGGCTTCACATGCCCACCACGCACGGCACCGGAACCACCACCGTCACCGATCGCGAACATGTCGCCGAGCGGCTGCTCGCCGCGTCGCACACACACGCGTTCGACCCGATCACCGACGTCGACTGGGACGCGCCGCTGGTCGACGGCGCCTACTTCCTGCCCGCGCACCGGGTCAGTCTGTACGGCACGCCGATCTGGGCGCGGATGAGCGAACGGCAGCGGATCGACCTGTCCCGGCACGAGGTGGCCTCGATGGCCGGTGTCGGCATCTGGTTCGAGGTGGTGCTGATGCAGTTGCTCATCCGGCACGTCTACGACCGGCCGCTGACCTCGCGACACGTGCAGTACGCGTTCATGGAGATCGCCGAGGAGTGCCGGCACTCGACCATGTTCGGCCGGTTGATCGACAAGTTGGACTGCCCGGAATACGGCCCCGGCCCCTACGCGCACACCGCGGCGCGGGCGATGAAGACGCTGGGCTCCGGCGTGCAGGCGTTCGCGATGGCGCTGATCGCCGAGGAGGTCCTGGACACGATGCAGCGGGAGCTGATGGCCGACGAGTCGCTGCAGCCGATCACCCGGCAGACCGCGCGGATCCACGTGATCGAGGAGGCTCGGCATGTGCGCTACGCCCGCGACGAGGTGGCCCGGGGCGCCCCGGACATGTCCCGCGCCGAGCGGGCGATCACCCGACTCGCGCTGGCCCGGGCCGCGCACATCATCGCGACCCGCCTGGTGCACCCGGGCGTCTACGCGGCGGTGGGCCTGGATTCGGCAGAGGCGTACCGGGCCGCGCGGGCCAATCCACAGCGGCTCGACACGCTGGGGCACTGGTCGCGGCGGCTGATCGCGTTCTACGACGAGCACGGTCTGCTCGGCGGGCCGGGGCTGCGGTTGTGGCGGGCCTCGGGGCTGATGGGACGTCAGGTATAGCGGACGGGTGTGACGGCAAATACCCCGGCCCGGGTTGGCGCGCGGAACTGACGATCCGTCAGACTGTCGTTCGGACACACATCGGACGAGACGTGCCAGACGAGTTGGAGGGCCCCGTGACGAAGGACCACAAGCCTGTGGTCCCCGGTTGGTTCACCACGTCCGGGGAGGACTTCTCCCTCCTCGGCACCCGGTGTACCGCCTGTGGGACCGTGTTCTTCCCCCGCCGGGAGACGTTCTGCGGCAACCCGGCCTGCGCCGGCGCCGAGTTCGCCGAGGTACCGCTGTCCCGGCGCGGCACGGTGTGGTCGTACACCAACGCCGGCTACCGGCCGCCGGCCCCGTTCGTGTCCGACCCGGACGTCGAATGGCAACCGTTCACGATCGTCGCGGTACGCCTGGCGGCCGAGGGCCTGATCGTGCTCGGCCAGGGCGCGCCCGGGGTCGGCGTCGACGACCTGACCGTCGGCGCCGAGGTCGAGATCGTGCCCGGCGTGTTGTACGAGAGCGACGAGCACGTGCACACCACGTGGAACGTGCGCCCCGTGGAGGTCCGGGCATGAGCACCGACCGCGAGATCGTCGTCCTGGGCGCGGGCATGCACCCGTGGGGCAAGTGGGGCCGCAACTTCGTCGAGTACGGCGTCAAGGCCGCCCGGGACGCGCTGCAGGACGCGGGCCTGGCCTGGACCGACATCCAGTTCGTGGCCGGCGCCGACACCATCCGCAACGGCTACCCGGGCTTCGTCGCCGGCGCCACCTTCGCCCAGGCGCTCGGCTGGACCGGTGCGCGGATCTCCAGCTCGTACGCGGCCTGCGCCTCCGGGTCGCACGCCATCGCGAGCGCCCGCGCGCAGATCCTCGCCGGCCTGTGCGACGTGGCCCTCGTGGTCGGCGCGGACGCGGCCCCCAAGGGCTTCTTCGCGCCGGTCGGCGGCGACCGCCCGGACGACCCGGACTGGGTGCGCTTCCACGTCCTGGGTGCGACCAACCCGGCCTACTTCGGGATGTACGCCAGGCGCCGGATCGACCTGTACGGCGCCACCGTCGAGGACTTCGCCCGAGTCAAGGTGAAGAACGCCCGCAACGGGCTGGCCAACCCGAACGCGCGCTACCGCAAGGCATTCACCCTCGCCGACGTCGCCGCCTCGCCGATCGTGTGCGACCCGCTGCGCCTGATGGACATCTGCGCCACCTCCGACGGCGCCGCCGCGGTGGTGCTGTGCAGCAAGGAGTTCGCCGCCCGGCACACCACGAACCCGGTCCGCATCGCGGCGGTCTCCACGGTCACCCCGACCTTCCCGAGCGCGCTGATCGAACTGCCCGACATCGCCACCGACTCCTCGGCGGCGGTGGCCCCCAACGAGCTGTCCTTCCGCGCCTCGCTGGCCCACGCGGCCTATCAGGAGGCCGGCATCGGCCCCGAGGACCTGAGCCTGGCCGAGGTCTACGACCTGTCCACCGCGCTGGAATCGGACTGGATCGAGGACCTGGGCATCTGCGCGCCGGGCGAGGCGGAGAAGTTGCTGCGCGACGGCGCGACCGAGATCACCGGCCGCATCCCGGTCAACGCCTCGGGTGGCCTGGCCTCCTTCGGCGAGGCGGTCCCGGCCCAGGCGATCGCCCAGGTCTGCGAACTCACCTGGCAGCTGCGCGGCGCGGCGGGCGAGCGTCAGGTGGCGGGGGCGAGGGTGGGGATCACCGCCAACCAGGGCCTGTTCGGGCACGGTTCGTCGATCATCGTCACCCGGTAGCTCGGCCGGGTGGGTCCTCGGCGGGTCCTCGGCCGTACCGAGGACCCGCCGTCGGCTCCAGCGTCGGTCCCGTTTCCGGGTCCGTTTCCGTTTCCGCGGAGGGTTGTATATGAGTTTTCCGGCCGGCATCGGTGTGGTCGACCTGCTGATGGGGCTGCCGAATCGTGATCGGCGCTGGTGGGCGACCGCCATGGCGGGCACCCTGCGGGACGAGGACAGCCGGACCGCGATGACCCATCCGGCCGGCTACATGTTCAAGGACCTCCCGGACCTGGCGCGGACCGATTCCTCGGCCGAGGATCTGCTGCGCGAGATGGACCGGTTCGGCGTGGCGCAGGCGCTGATCCCGGTCTCCTTCGAGGACGCGGACACGCTCGACGCGGTACGCCGGTATCCGGACCGACTCCTCGGCAGCTTCCAGGTGGACCCGACGAACGTGATGGCGGGCGTACGCGCACTGCGCCGGGCGCGCGAGGAGGCGGGGGTGCTGGCCGCGACCTTCTTCCCGTGCGGGTGCACTCCGCCGGTGCCGATCGACGACCGGCTCGCCTATCCCCTCTACGCGACCTGCGTGGAACTGGGCCTGCCGGTGTTCGTCAACGCGGGCATCCCCGGCCCCCGGGTGCCCGCCGCCGCGCAGGAGGTGATCCGCTTCGACCGGGTCTGCTACGACTTCCCCGAGCTGACCGTGGTACTGCGACACGGCGGCGAGCCCTGGTGCGAATTGGCGGTCAAGCTGATGCTCAAGTGGCCGGGGCTGCACTGGTCCTCCTCGGCGTTCGCACCGAAGCACTACCCGCGGGCGATCGTCGACTACGCGAACACGCGTGGGGCCGACAAGATCATGTACGCGGGCTACTTCCCCTACGGCCTCACCCTGGACCGCATCTTCGCCGAACTCCCGGACGTCGGGTTCAAGCCGGAGGTCTGGCCGAAATTCCTGCGCACCAACGCGCTGCGCATCCTCGGCCGACCCGCCGATCAGCCCGCCGCCGGGGCCAATGCCAGCGCCGCCTCGAGCGGATCGGCGCCCGGGCGCGGGTCGAGCACCGCCAGTACCGGGACGGTGACGCCCGCCTCGACGTAGCGGGCGATCCGTGCCCGGCAACGATCCGGGCCGCCGTGCACGATCAAGGCGTCCAGTACCGCGTCCGGGACCAGGTCGAGGGCACGCTTGCGGTCGCCCCCGGCCCAGGCCGCCCACATCGGGGCCAACTCCTCGGCGCGGCCCAACCACCGGTGGAACTCGGCGTAGACCGGCACGGTCAGGTAGCTCGTGATCAGCCGTCGCCCGATCGCCCGCACCGTGTCCCGGTCCTCGCTCGGCACCACGAAGATCCGCGCGACGATCTCCTTGTCCGGCCCGCCCTCGTGCACGTACGGCACCACCCGTTCGACGTCCTCGGCGGAGAGCCAGTTCAAGATCGCGCCGTCCGCCTCCCGCCCGGCCAGCCGCAACATCCCCTCGCGCAGCGCCGCGACCAGGATCGGCGGCGGGCTCTGCGGCGGCCGGGACAGCCGGAAGCCGTGCACCGCGAAGGTCTCGTAGTCCTCGGTCACCTTCTCCCCGGCGAACGCCGCCCGCAGGAACCGCACGGTGTCGCGCACCCGCTGGTACGGCCGCTCGAACCGTGCCCCGTTCCAGCCCTCGACGATCGGCGCCGACCCCGCGCCGATGCCCAATTGCACTCGCCCCGGCGCCACCTCGGCCAGCGCCGCCGCGCTCATCGCCAGCGTGGCCGGCCCCCGCGTGTAGGGCGAGACGATCGCGGTACCCAGGCGCACCTCCGGGTCGGCCAGGCCGGCCACGGTCAACGGGGTGAAGCCGTCCAGGCCGTCCACCTCGGCCGACCAGATGTCGGTGTAGCCGGCCGCGCACAACTCGCGGATCAGCCGTGGATGCTCCGCGAGCGGAGCGTTCAGCGGCACGGTGATGCCATATCGGGCCTGGCTCATGCGTACTCCTCCACGATCCTGATGGTCCATCAGGACTAGCACAACCGACCGGCACGCGGCGGTGGTTCGGCAGCGGGCCGGCCGATCAGCCCCGGTACGCCGGCCGCGTCGCCTGATACGCCGCGAACAGCGGTACATAGCCCGACGCGTCCATCACCACACACGCGAACGGCCGGTCGAAGGACACCCGCCGGGTCGGCCTCGACCGGAAGCTCGCCAACGTCATCGACGTCGCGGTGACCGACGCCGCCTCCACTCCCTCCTCGGCGATCCGCAGCAGCGACTCCTGGACCACCGCGTCGATCCGGACCGGCTCGTCCGTCATCCCACGAAAGTCCGCCGCGTCGGTGCCGGCCAGCGTCACCCCCAGGTCGCGCAGATGCGGCAGTACGTCGAGCCGGGTGCGCAGTTCGAAGCGCGGCAGCCGAAGCTCGACGTCCTCGCCCGCGTACGCCTTGCCGGTGTCGCGCGGCGCCCAGGCCGCGGTGATCACCGACGCCGGCGGCGCCTGCTCCGGGCCGAGGGCGAACCGCACCCGTGCGGACTGCTCGCCCACACACGGCAGTTCGACCACGGTGACCTCGCCGTCCCGGCCGGCGATCGTCCACACGTCGCCCGCCGGCACCTCGCGCCGCATCGTCGGCACCGGGCCGCGCGTACCGTCGGCGGCCCGGAACTGCGCGTCGTGCGTCTCGGCGGCGGCGAACTGCGTACGCCAGCGCGCCCGCAGCGCGAGCGCGGTCACCAACACGACCCGAGTCGAGGCGTCCACCACTACGGGTATCCGGTCGATCAGCCCGTCGGTGGCCCGCGCCACCCACGCGTCCAGCGCCGGCCGATCCCCCAGCGAGCCGAACCCGAGGTCCGGCAGCGCGGCGCGAAATCCCGCGTCCAGCGGCATCGCGCTCCACACCCCGGTGGCCACCGCGAGCGCCTCGGTGTCGGCCAGCTCGCGCGCCACCGCGGTGACCACCGGCGCCGATTCGCGCCACGCCACGCCGACCAGATCGGCCAGTTCCTCCGCGGTGTCCCCCTCGGCGCCGGTGGCCACCGCCGCCAGGGCCAGCCACAGGCCGGTCGGTGAACACACCACGTCGCCCCCGGCCGCCCGTACCCCGGGATCGCTCAGCATCGAGTCGAGCCAGCGCGAGGCCAGCTCCCGCACGGTGCCCGCGTGTTCCCGCAGAGCCGGTTCCATCCCATCACCCTTGTCGTCGCACGTCGTCGCTGCCGGAGTTGTTCGGTGTCCCCCGACCGCGGAGATGTATGCCTCCCGACCGTAGTGTCATCGGTCATGAACGACTTCGGCGGGGACCGGGAGCTGCGCAGACTCATCGACCGTCAGGCCATCCACGACGTGGTACTGCGCTACTGCCGGGGGATCGACCGGATGGACCTCGACGCCGTCCGCGCGTGCTACCACCCCGACGCCACCGACGAGCACGGCGGTTTCACCGGGACGGTGGACGAATACCTCGCGTGGATCGGGCGATTGCTCCCCCGGTACACCTCGACCATGCATCTGACCGGCAACCACCTGGTGGAATTCCGCGACGACACGCCCGATCTCGCCCGTTCGGAGACCTACGGCACGGCCTTCCACCGCAGCGCCGACCCGGCACCGCGCGGCAATCTGATCATCGGCTTCCGCTACATCGACGACTTCGCCCGACGCGCCGGCGTCTGGCGGATCGCCCGGCGGGTGGCCACCACCGAGTGGGTCCGGGTCGACGACCCGGCCGGGCAGTGGCCCATCCCGGACGGGATGCGGACCGGCCGACGCGATCGCACCGACGCGGTCTACGCGCCGTTCCCCGCCGACCCGCCGCCGCACCCCTAGGCGAGCGACTCCACGGGCTCCTCCACCGGCCGGCGGAACACCCGGGTCGCGTGGATCTCGCCGACGATCTGCGGCGCGTCCGGCTCCTGCGGCACCGGCAGCCCGGGTCGCAGGTGCTCCTCGACCGAGATGTACTTCAGCCCGGCTCGCAGGTCCGCGTCGTTGCGCAGCCGTACCACCAGCGGAAACTCGGCCAGCGCGGTGGTGTCGAACAGACCCGTGGTGTACACGAGTTGCACGCCCAGCGCGTCGGCGACCGCGCGTTGCAGCTCCAGCAGATACGACGCGTTGGCCCGGCCGATCGGGTTGTCCAGGAACAACGTCCCGGCGTGCCGGTGCCGGGCCCGGCCCCGATCGTTGCTGCGCAGCGCGGCCATCGTGCAGTAGAGCGCGATCGCGGCGGTGAGCAGCTGGCCGCCGGAGAACACGTCGCCCATCTGCCCCACCGGCACCCGCTCGGCGCGCAACACCGAGTCCGGCTTGAGGATTTCCACCTGCACCCCGCGCGGGCGCAGCGCCGCGTGCACCCCGCGCAGGAGCAGCGTCATCCCGTCCCGGCGCACCCCGCCGACCGTGCCGTCCCGGCCGCGTTTGATGGTGCGCGTCGCCTCGTCGACCACCTCGCCGAGCGCCTCGACCAGCGCCGCCGCGTCCGGTTCGTCGAAGCGGATGCGCAGGAACTCCTGGCCGGACCACTCGCCGAGTTCCTCGGGCAGCCGGGACAGCCGCTGGGCCGCACGCAGCGTGGTCAGCGCGGCCTCGACCATGCCGCGCATCCGGTCCACGATGCTGTCCCGGTTGCGTTCGATCTGGCGCAACTCGTCGGTGAGCACCCGCAGTCGGGGGGCGAACGCGGCGGACCAGGCGGCGGCGTGCTCGGCGAGCGCGGCCGGGGGCAGTTCCCGGATCTGCTGCCGGGCGGGCATCCGGACCTGCTCGAAGCGGGTCGCGCCGGCGTGTCGGACCAGGGTCTCGGTCCGGTCCCGGACCCGGCCCTCGGCGGCGGACAGGTCGGCCGCCGCGGCGCGCAGGGTACGCCGACAGGTGCCGGCCGCGTCCCGGGCGTCGGCGACGGGACCGGCGAACGGCACGGCGGGCGGCTGCTCGGGGTCCACCGGCACTGCGGGCAGGGTGTCCGTGAGCGAGCCGGCCACCTCGCCGAACGCGCCGGCCGCGTGTTCCGCGTCGGTGTGCTCGCGCACCAGTCGGCCGTGCGTCTCGCGCGCCGAGGTCACCTCCTCGGTGCGCGCCGAGTGCTCGGCGCCCGCCGCGCGCAGCAGTTCGTGCGCGTGGGCGCCGTCCCTGGGGCGCTGTTCCTCGGGCAGGTCCAGGTGGTGTTCGCGGCCCTCGGCGGGCGCGTGCCGCTCGACCTCGCCGCGCAACCGGCCGAGCAGCTCGTTGGCCGCGTCGGCCCGACCCTCCAGGGTGCGCACGTGGTCCTCGGCGCGGCCGGCGGCGGCGAGCCGGGAGGGGCCGTCCGAACCGTCGAAGCCGTCCAGGAGTTCGGCGGCCTGCCGGCGTACCTTCGCGGTGAGCCGGTCGAGGGTGCCCTGCGCGGTCGATTCCTCGCTCTCCGCACGGGCCTGCTCGGCCCGCAGGTCGGCGCCCACGCCGACCTTCTCGTACAGCGCGCGGGCGGTGCGGTACGCCTCGCGCAGCGCGGGCAACGACGCACGCGCGGCAGCCTCGTCCGCCGCCGCGTCGGCGACCGGCTCCTCCGACGCGCCGGTGATCTCGGCCCGTTCCTCGCGCAGCGCGCGGGCGGTACGCCGGGCATCGTCGGCGGAGCGCTGCGCCTGGCGGCGATCCTCGTCGGCGGTGCGGGCCAACATCCGGTCCGCCTCGACGCCCGCCTCGTGCTCGGCGCTCTCCTGGTCCAACTCGCGGATCCGGCGCGCCCAGCCGGCCCGCTCGCGCAGCCGAAAGGCCAGCCCGGCCAGCGCGTCGGCCCGGCGGCGCGCGGTCTGCGCGGCGTCCATCCGCCGATCGCGGCGGTCCACGGCCTGCGCGCGGGCCTGCTCGGCGGTCACCGCGGCGATCTCCGCGGCCTCCCCGGCGGCCTGCGCGGCGGCCAGTTCCACCTGAGCGTCGGTAACCGCCGTGAACAGCGCGTCCAGCCGGCCCGCCGGACACGCGGCCCGCCAGGTCGCCAACCGGCCGGCCAACCCCCGGTCGGCCTCCAGGCGCGCGGCCCGGACCCGGATCGCCTCCTGTCGTTCGCCGGCCCGGGTGCGCAGCGCGTCCCGCTCGGTGTCGGCGGCACGTTCGTCGTGCATCGCCGGGTTCGGCGGCACCAGGAAGGTGTCCGGCCGCTCGGGGCCGGCCGCCAACAGTGCCTCCGGGGTGCCCACCGCCACCGCCGAGCGGGGCAACAACGCGGCCTCGGCGAGCACGTCCCCGGCCCGGTCCATCGCGTTGTGCATGGTCACGATCACGCCGTCGACCAACTCGGGCCGGGCGGCCAGCACCGCCGCGTGCCGCTCGGCGGGCACCGACTGGGCCAGATAGCGCCAGCCCGGCAACGCCGGGATGCCGTGCTCGCCGAGCACCTCGACGGCGGCCAGCACGTCCGGCCCGGCGGGCAGCAGGCCGCCGTCGCCGAGCGCGGCCAGGATCCGCGAGTCGTCGGCGGCCCCCGTACGCAGCTGGAACAGCGTGCGCTCCCCGTCGGTGATCGCCTCGGCGAGCAGTTCGCGCAGCACGTCCGCGGCCCGGTCGAAGCCGCGCGCGGCCTGCTCGCCGACCGCCGACTCGGCGTCCGGGCCGAGCAGTTCGCGCACCCTCGGCTCGGCCGCAAGGGCCGCCGCGCCCGCGTGCACGGCGGCCAGGTCGGCCTCGGCCACCCCGAGCCGGTCCGCCGCGCGGGCCGCGGCCAACTCGGCCCGGCCGCGCGCCGCCTCGGCCTCGCGCACGCCGGCCGCGAGCTGCTCGGCGCTCGCCCGGGCCTCGGCCCACGCGGCGCCGGCGGCCTTCTCCTCGTCCGCGGCCCGCGCGGCGGATTCGGCCGGGTCGCCGTCGTCGGCCAACCAGCCCGCCTCGACCGCGAGATCGAGTTCGGCGCCCACCTCGGCGAGCCGGCCGCGCAGGTGGGTCGCCTCGCTGCGGGTGCGCTGCGCCTCGGTCGCGGCGGTGGTGGCCGCCCGCTGGGCCCGCTCGCCCGTCTCCTGCAGGCCGAGCGCCCGGCGTTCCTCGGTGTCCGCCCGGCCCTCGGCGCCGGCGGCGGCCGCGTGCAGCGCGCGGACCAGGGCCGACGCGGCCTCCTGACGCGCGGCCAGCGCGGGCGCCGCGTCCCGTTCGGCGGCCCGGATCGCCACATCCACCCGCTCGGCCCGGTCCACCGCCGCCCGGTGCCGCAGTACCGCTTCGGTGGCCAGCCAGGCCGCGTGCAGGCCGCGGGCGTCGCCCAGTTCGCGCTTGACCCGCGCGGCGTCCTTCTCCGCGGCGGTCAGCCGCATGCCCGCGTGCCGGTGGGTGATCTCGGCGGTGACCAGCGCGGCGTGTGCCCGGGCCCGCTCGGCGGCGTCCACCGCGGCGGCCGAATCGGCCATCCGGCGGGCCAGTTCGCCGGCCCGCTCGCGCTCGCGCTCGGCCCGGGCGCCCAGTTCGCGGCCGAGCCCGCGCGCGGCCTCCTCGGCGCCGCGGTGCACCGCCCGCACCCGGGTCCGCCGGCCGGCCGCCTCGGCCACCGCGTCCAGCAGTTCGACCGCGCCCTCGACGAAGTCCCGCTCGGCGGTCAGCTCGGCCCGCTGGGCCAGCTTGACCGCGAACCCGTCGACCAGGTCGGCCAGTCCGTCGGTGTCGGCCGGGTCGGAGACCGCGCGCAGCAGCAGGTCGACGAAGTCCGCGTCGTTCTTGACCGCGAACAGCCCGGCCGCCTCGCCCTCGTCGGCGTTCATCTCGCGCTGGTAGCGAAACAGTTCCGGATCCAGGCCGAGCACGTTCAGGTGGTCGATCCACCGGTCGTGGATCTCCTCCCAGACCACGTCCACGTCCGGATAGACCTTGTGCAGTTCGCTCATCGCGTCCCGGAAACCGCGCATGGTCCGCCGCCGGCCGCCGACTCGGACCGGCAGCCCGTCCAGGGTGAGTCCGGGCCCGGGTCGGAACGAGTACCAGCTCTCGGCGAACTTGCGCGGGTCGGAGGAGACCTGCCGACCGCGCCACTCGCTGACCTTGCCGACCACGACCGTCTCGCCGGTGAGCACGTGCTGCCACTCGAGCGCGACGTGCCCGCAGTCGTCGGCGAGCAGGAACTTGCGCAGCACACCGGAGCTGGCCCCACCGAGGGTGTTGCGGTGGCCGGGCAACATCACCGAGAAGATCAGCTTGAGCAGGACCGACTTGCCGCCGCCGTTCTCCAGGAACAACACGCCCGCCGGCGCGGGCCGGCGCGGCGGCCCGACCGGCTCGCCCTCGAACAACTGCGCCTGCCTGGGCGCGGGGTCGGGCACGGGCGCACCGACCCCGCGCAGGTCGAGCACGGTGTCGGCGTAACGCGCACCGGCGGGCCCGATGGAGAACAGGCGGACCCGGGACAGCTCGTACATCGGCGGTCAAATCTCTCTGGTCGAAGCACAGCACGAAGAACAACACACAACAGCCGAACCACCCGGCACCCGACGGGCCCTCGGGCCCGCCCCCGGCTCAGACCCCGTGGAAGGGCAACCCGGCCCCCGGCGCCAGCTCGCCGCCGTCGGTCGCGGCGGCCAGCAGGCTCGGGCTGCCGTCGGTGACCGCGACCACGCCCAGGTCCAGGAGTTCGGACATTGCCGCAGAGCCCGCCGTGTCGCGCACCTGGAGCTGATAGCGCGCGGTGGTGCGGTACGTACCGCCCCCGTCGTCGGAGACCCGCTGCAGGAAGCCCGAGTCGACCAGGAATGCGACCGCCTTGGCCACGATGCCCACGGTGGACGCGGCCAGCCGGCGGGCGTCCTTGGTCGCGCCGGTGGCGCTGCGCCGGGCGTAGACCCGCCAGGCCGCCTCCAGGCCGGGGCCGGCCACCTCGGGGTCGCTGATCTCGCCGCGCTGCTCGGCGCGTTCCTCCAGACGCCGGCAGGCCTGGCGGACGAAGGCGTCCACGCCGTGCACGCTGAGCCGGCCGACATAGGCGTCGTCGGCGAGGTCCTCGGGGCGCGGGAAGGCCATCACGGCCACCGCGAGGTGGGCCAGGCCGTGCAGGAAGCGGTCGGCCGACTCGGTACCGGCGCGGCGTGCGTAGTCGCCCATCCGGACCGCGAACACCGAGTCCTCGCCGGCGGTCACCGCCATCCCGGCGCGCGGCGACACCTCCAACACCACCAGGCCCAGGCCGGCCGCGACGGCCGCGGCCAGCGCGGCGAACCGCGGGTCCTCGCGGTGTCGGCGGATCAGGTCGGCGTATTCCGCGTCGCGCGCGGGCAGCAGCTTGGGCTGGAGGCCGAAGGCGACCAGCCGTGCCGCGTCGCCGACGTCGGCCGAGGTGATCGGCGCGGTGTCGGTGGCCAGATCGTGGTTCATCCGGGGGTGGGCCCTTCCGGCTCGGGTCGCGCGCCGGTCAGAACCGCCGTGCCGATGATCAGGTCGGCGCCGCCGACCTCGGGGTCGTCGAGTTCGGTGCCGTCGTCGACGGCGACCAGGAGGGTGCGGTCGCCCTGGCGCAACGCGGTGCCCACCGGCGGCGAGGCCGCGTGGAAGGCGAGCAGCGCGACCAGGTAGCCGAGGTCGGGGTCCGCCTCGCGGGCCTCGGCCAGCAGCCCGGACAACCGGCGCGGGGTCTCCGGGGGGATGTCCAGGAGCAGCGCCGCCGCGTCGTGTTGGCGCTCGGTGTAGCGACTGTCGTCGGGGGTGAGCGACACGTCCGGCTCGGGCAGTTCGGCACCGAGGTGGTCGCGTGGCGCGGGTGGGGTGAGCAGCAGTTCGGTCAGATCGTGCAGCCGGACCGCGACCGGGGTACGCAACCCGGTGCCGCCGGCGAAGAACCGGTCGGTCACCCGGCGGGCGTCGCCGACCGGCAATTCCAGGAGCGGGCGCAGCAGTTGCCCGTAGAGGTCGAGCCCGGTGCGGGTGCCGGGCGCGGCGAACGCCTGCCGGTCCTGTTCGGCGCGGAAGAGCGGTCCGGCCTCCATCAGCCGGGTCTGCAACTGGGTGTGCCGGCGGATGCAGTCCTGCACGATGTCGACCAGTTCGGCGGCGCCGCGCTTGCGTTCGCTCTCCTCGGCCTCGTCCCGGGCCCGGCGGATGTTGATCAGGATCGCGTTCTCGTGCCGGTAGCGGTCGGCGACGTGCTCGAACGCCTCGTCGATCAGGTCGGGCACCGCCTGGAGCCAGTCCACCGCGCGCACGTTGCGCCGGGTCGCGTCGAGTGCGCGGCGCAACGATTCGGCGTATTGCACGGTGCGGTAGCGGGCCTGTTCGGCGGCGAAGCGGGCCTCGGCGAGTCGGCCGCGCCGGATCAGGTGGTCGAGTTTGACGTCGGCGGCGATCTGCGCGCTGGTGACATCGGTGTCCAGCGCGCCGACCAGGACGTTGATCGCCTCGTCGGTGGCGCGCAGGAAGATGTGCCCGTCGGGTCCGGGGACCTCTTCGAGCAGTTTGAAGTCGTAGTCGCGGCGGATGTATTCACCCTCACGGGTCCACATGCCGTAGACCGCGCGAAAGCCTCGGTCCACGCTGCCGACGTTGATCAGGTTCTCCAGCACCCAGCGCGCGACCCGCTCGTATTCGGCCGGATCACGGCCCGGGGCCTGCGCGGCCACGCGCGGGCGGAGTCGGGCGACGATCTCGTCGTGGTCGGCGCCGGTGTCGAAGTCCATGGTGATCGTGACCAGGTCGATCGCGGTCAGCCCGAGCTCGGCCATCGCGTAGACGGTGTACTCGCCCGCCAGGTTGGCCTTGCGCGCTTCCAGGTCGTGCAGCGGCGCGGTGCAGGCGAGGGCCTTGAGGCGACGGGCGAGCCCCTCCTCGGTCACCCCGGAGCGCGGATACGCCGCGCCCGGGGGCAGCGCCGGGCCGGGAATCGGCGGCGGCTCCCCGGGCAGGGCGGCTCGGGCGGAAACGGTCATGAGAGTAGAGCCTAGGACGTTCGGCCGACAGCTTCGGCGCCCGGCCGGCGGAGAGGGGGCCGAACGGGGGCGGCGGGGAGTCGGCGGGAGCGGCTACATCTCGCTCAGCCTGGCCAGCGCGGCGGTGCGGACCTCGTCGTGCTCGGCCGGGTCGCCCGCGAGCCGGCGCAGTCGCGTCACGGCCTCGGGGCGGCGCGCGTCCACGTGGCGCGCGGCGATCAGCCGGGTGTCGGCCTGGCAGTCCCACAGGGCTTCCACGGCGGTTCCGGCGGCGAACGAGGGCTCTATCCGGGCCAGGGTGCGCACCGCGCAGTTGCGCAGTCCGGCGGAGGCGGAGTCCCGGTAGACGTCGCGGACCAGGTCGAGCGCGTCGACCAGGGCGAGTCGGCCGATCCCGGTGACCAGGTCGCAGAGCCGGAAGTGGTCGGCCTGGTCGGCGCGCGGGTCGCCGGCGGAGGCGGGTTCGGCCACCCGGGTGCGCAGCGCGTTCAGCAGAATCGGTCCGTCCACGCGCTCCCCCGCGCCGGCCAGTATCCGGACGGCGACCTCGCCGAGCAGATCCTCGCGGCCGGCCCAGGTGCGGGCCCGACGCACCGCGGCGGGAGTGCGCAACCCGCCGATGGCCTGCGCGGCGGCGAGCCGCACCCCGGCGGGCGCGTCCGGCGCGAGCGCGCCCTCGGCCAGGTCCAGGAGCGCGCCGTCGCCCTGTTCGCCCAGGTATCTGAGCGCGGCGGCTCTGGCTCCGTCGGGTCCGGCCCAGGCGGCGGCCAGGATCGCGCCGCGATGCTCGGGTCCGGCCACGGCGCTCAGCCTTCGGCCGCACGCGAGTGATTGTCGGGGGCCGTCGGCGGCCTCGGCGAGCACCTGGTCGACGGTCTGCGCGGGGGCGATCGGGTTGGCCGACGGCTTGACCGAGCGGGTCAACTCCCAGCGCCACCAGTCCAGGTCGACCTGTTCGACGACGGCGCGCACCCGCTCGTCCTCGGCCGCCCAGACCCGCCAGGGCCGCATGCCGGTGGAGCGCTTGACGCAGTCGTAGAGCTCGTCGTCCTCGCCGCGGTCCAGGACCACCTCGCGCAGCCCCGCCAACGCCGCGTCGTGCCCGAGCGCGGCGAGCCGGTCAAGGGCCTCCGGCCAGTCGCGGCCGTCCTTGACGTAGTCGCGCAGCAGTTCGGTCGCGTCGGCGCGGCCGAGTCGGGCGAGGGTGCCGAGGACGGCGAGCGGGAGCGCGGTACGGTCCGCGTCCTCGTCGGTCCAGTCGTCGTCACACAACAGGTGTCGGGAGAGGCCGTCGAGGCCGGCGTCGAGGTCCGCGTAGAGCCGCGCGTAATAGAGCGAGCGCGACTCGGTGGCCGGAACGGCACGGGGATCGCGGACCACACAGCCGTCGAGCGCGTCGAGCACAGCGACGCGGTCGGCGACGAGGGCCCGCCGGGCGCCCTGACCGTGGCCGCTGCGAAGCAGGCCAAGGAGGGCGTCATGCGAGGTGATGACCGGATCGAACATGCCGCAAGCATCGGTGGCCGGCAACCCTTGAGCAACAGGATTTAGGACACATGTACCCGTTGCCCGTTGTTTCGGCGAAACCGCGTTGCTGTTTCGTCACCGGAAGCTATGAACTGTACCGACCGTGTTCGACCGCCCGCCGCCGGGGGTGTGCCGGGCTCGCCGGTCCGAAAGCGCCGCCGCACGCACACGTCCCACCCGTACGGCGCACGGGGCGCCCGGCGGATGGGACGTGTGGGTGGTTGCGGTTGTGGTTGCGGTTCGGTCAGGACACCACCCGGAGTTCGACCGGGCCGACCACGCTCAGCCCGAGCAGCGCGGCCAGGTCCTCGACCAGATTGGCGGCCTGGTCCGGGGTCAGTCGTTCGACCGTCCACTCGTCGGTGGGGCGGCCGTGTTCGTCGGTGTGCGGGCCGAACCTCAGCTCGATCGGACGATCGGCGTCGGCGGACGGCAGCACCGGAACCCGGGCCACCAGGGTGACATTGTTCGACATGACGTCGACTCCCTTCGGCGAGCGAAAACGATCGCTGCTGTCATTGCCGGTCACCACCCACGCTCGCATCGCCTACGGACCGTGTCCAGGTGTCTCCGGTGTCACAAGGAGCGCGCGAGGCGCGTCCCGCCGCAGCGAAAAACCCCGGCGCACACCGTGCGCCGGGGTCTCGTACCGGTGGCTCGAAGGGTGCCGGCGGTGCGGCGTCGAGCCGATCCCGCGCCCGCTCACCGGGTGCGGCACCCGCCGAAGACGGCCTTCTAGCCGAAGAAGGCCTTCACCACCGGACCCGCCGCCGAGCCACCGGACTTGCCCTTCTCCACCAGGACCGCGACCGCGATGTCGTCCTTGAACGCGATCATCCAGCCGTGGGTGAGGGTCTCACCCTTCTCGTCGAACTCGGCAGTACCGGTCTTGGCGCCCACCGTGCCCGGGATGCCCTGGAGGATCTTGCCCGAGCCGTTGGCCACCACGCCCTGCATCAGCGTCTTGAGCTGACCGGCGATCGCGGGGTCCAGGTCGTGCGAGGGCACCCGGCCCGGCACGTCGTCCGGCGCGAGCACCGGCTGGTTGAACTTGCCGGAGGCGATCGTCGCCGCCACCGAGGCCATCACCAGCGGGCTGGCCAGCACCCGACCCTGGCCGATCATCGACGCGGCCTTGTCGTTCTCGCTGGTGGCCACCGGCGCCGAGCCGTCGAAGGTGACCGTGCCCACGTCCCACTTGGCGCCGATCCCGAACTGCTCGCCGGCCAGCTTGTTCAGCGTGTCGTTGTCGATCTTGGCCCGGTTGCCGATGAACGCCGTGTTGCAGGACTTGGCGAAGTCGTCCTGGAAGAGCGCGTCCGGCATCGGCTGGAGACCGTCGTAGTTCTTGAACGTCTGACCGTTGACCACCAGCGTGTTCTCGCACGGCACCTTGTCGGTCGGCTTGACGCCGGCCTTGAGCAGCGCGCCGGAGGAGACCGTCTTGAACGTCGAGCCCGGTGGGTAGCGACCGGTGAACGCACGATTGTCGCCGGTGTTGGGGGTGTTCGCGGCGCCCATGATCCCGCCGGTCTTGGCGTCGAGCACCACGATCGAGGCGTTGAGGCCACCGGGAGCCGACTTGAGCGCGTCCTCGGCCTGCTTCTGCGTGCCCGGGTCGAGGGTGGTCTTGAGCGGCTGGCCCGGTTTGCCCTTGACGTCGACCAGGCTCGCCTTCTCCGAACCGCCCGCGTCCACGATGGTGATCTTCAGATCGGCGGTGCCGGCCAGCTTCTTCTCGTAGCGGTACTGCAACCCGGACGCGCCCACCGAGTCCGCCGAGGACGCGCTCGGGTCGGCGTTCTTGAGCAGGTCGGCATTGTCGCCCGAGGCGACCGTGCCGACGATCTGCTTGGCCACGTCGCTGGTCTGTTGCACACCCTCCTTGACCTGGATGCCGCCCAGGCCGGCCAGCTTGACCTGGCCGCCGCCGTCCCACTTGTCCTTGCGCAGCGTCACCAGCGGCAACGACTGGTTCGGATCCGCCGCCGCGACGCGGGACTTGAGCTTGGCCACGTCCAGATCGAACATCGGGTCCGCGAGCGCCGCGTAGAGCGCATCCGCGTTGGTGATCTTGGCCGGCCACAGGGACAGCGCGACCACCGGCGTCGAGGTGGCCAGCGCCTTGCCCGAGCGGTCCAGGATCTCGCCACGCTTGGGCAACGAACGATCGCGCTTGATCTTCCCGTTGTCCGCGAGCTGCGGATGCACGATGGTCTGCGTCCAGTGCACGGCGGTCCGGCCGTTCTTGGTGACGATCGGCACCGTCGAGGCGATCTTGACCGGGTCGGCCACACCCTTGAGGGTCAACGTCGCGTCGTAGGCGAGCGTGGCGGGCGCGTTGTCCTTGCCCTTGGTGTAGGCACCGGGCTTGTACTCGGCCTTGACGATCCCCAGTTGTTTGCCCGTGGTGTCCAGACCCTGCTGGGCCGACGTGGGGTTGTCCGTGAGGTTCGCGGCCTTGGGCAGATCACCGCTCTGCCACGCGGTCAGGAAGTCCCTGGCCGTTGTCTCGGACGTGTCCTTCTTCTCGTCGCCGCCGCCGCTGCACGAGGTCAGTGCGGCCACCACGACAACGGACAACGCCAAGGGCACGGCCGACGGGAACCGCCGCATCTTGCTGCCCACCAGATTCCTCCCGAACGTCCACGAACCCCCGACAACCGCCGGAGGTCTCCGGTCACGCTACCCGGCCGACCGCCCCGGTCGGCCCATCGGGCACGGCTACGACCCACTTGTGACGTGGTTGTCGAGGTGCTCGAAACGCGCCGAACGAGGGATCGCCGGCCACCCGGGTGAGGGATCGCCCTCAACCCTGGGCGCGGCGGGGCCGAATTCGCGGCGGGAGGAAACCGCTCTCCCATCCGATGCGTCGGTAGGAGCATGAGGGTCCGCCGGGTCGGGGACCCCGAGTTGACCGTTGGCACCGTCGAGCAGGAGGAGAACGGGGCGATGGGGACCACACGGATCGCCATACCGACACCACCGCGTTACGGGTGGCAGGAGGACGCGGCATGCAGGGGCCTGGACGCCGGGCTCTTCTTCGGTGACGACCAGGAGCGGCCCGGCGAGCGCCGGGCCCGCGAGCGGGTCGCCAAGAAGGTCTGCATTTCGTGCCCCGTGCGGCGGCGCTGCCACGAGCACGCGATGTCGGTCCCGGAACGCCGAGGTGTGTGGGCGGGTCTGGGCGAGACCGAACGCGCCGCGCTGCTGCGCGAACAGGAGCAGGAGCAGGGCCGCGAGCACGAACACGAACACGGGCGGGAACGGGAGAAGACCACGACGGCGGCCTGATCGACGGGGCGGCGCCGGTCAGGCCGGCAACTCGTCCTCGGTGAGCAGCCCGCGCACGTCGAGCCGGGCCCGCGTGTGCGGCGCGCACGCGTCCACCACGACCGCCGCGCCGATCCATTCGGCGCCGGCCTCGGTGACCATCCGCCGCACGGCACTGGCCTGCGCGCCGGTCTCCAGCCACTCGTCCACGAGCAACACCCGGTCGCCCGGCCGGAACAGCCGACCCGGGACCACCAAGGTGAGGCCGCCGTCCTGGTATTCGGGTGGGGTGGCGGCGCGCAACATCGGGTCGCCGGCCGGACCTCGGCCGTCGCCCGGGATCCGCCGGTCCTTGCGGATCTCCACGAAGCCGACGCCCAGGGCCAGTGCGGTGATCGGCCCGAGCAGCAGGCCGCGCGTCTCGATGCCGACCACCACGGTCGCGCCGAGGTCCGCGTGCAACGCGCCGAGGCCGGGCCCGAGCAGGGCCAGCAGTTCGGGGTCGTGCCACCAGCCGGACGCGTCGGCGAAGGTGCCCCACGGGGTTTCCCGCCAGGTGAACGTGTCCGCGAGTCGCCGCGCGATGGGTCCCACGCTGCCCTGACGGCTCGTCACCTCGGCGCACCCCGTTCCGTTCCCGCACCGGCATGTCCGGATCTTCGACCGGACAGGCTACCGGTGCGGGCCGGCCCGAAGGCGCCCCGGTCGACCCGGAGTCGGTCCGCCCCGGGGCCGTGCAACGGGTGTGCGACCGGCACCGGGACGTGTCTTCAAACCCCCGTCGGGCTCCGCGCCATCCGGCGTCTCGACCCGATCGCCCTTCGTCCGCACCCCCGTCCGCACCCCGTCCGTACCCCGTCCGTACCCCCTTCGACCGATTGACTCCGTCTTCTCCCACGGATCCGACCTCGCCCGGGTCATCGGTGGGGTGGTCCCGGGCCGACTCCGGGGCGCCTTACCGCGCCGGGCGCCGGGGTTCCTCTAACGTGTCTCGCACAGGGGCTCCGGAGCTACGACGCCCGGACGACGACGCCACGCGAGGGGATCGGGCACACATGACGATGGTGCGGCTGCGACGGCAGGATCCGCGCATCGTCGGGTCCTATCGGTTGCTGCGCCGTCTGGGGGCCGGCGGCATGGGCGTGGTCTACCTCGGCGTGGACCGGCACGGCACCCGGGTCGCGCTCAAGCTGATCCGCCAAGAGCTGGCCGGGAACCCGGAGTTCCGCTCGCGGTTCGCCCGCGAGGTGGACGCCGCCCGGATGGTGCGCGGCAATCGCACCGCCGCCCTGGTGGACGCCGACGCGAGCGCCGATCGCCCGTGGCTGGCCACGGTCTACGTCCCCGGCCCCTCGCTCCAGCGCCGGGTCGGCGAACGTGGCCCGCTGGGCTGTCTGGACCTGGCTCGGGTCGGTTCGGCGGTGGCCGACGGCCTGGTGTCGGTACACGCGGTCGGCGTGGTGCACCGCGACGTGAAGCCGTCCAACATCCTGCTGTCCCCCGACGGTCCGCAGATCATCGACTTCGGCATCGCCTACGCGGACGGCGCGGGCACCCTCACGGTCACCGGAACGGCGGTCGGCTCACCGGGATTTCTGGCCCCCGAACAGGTGCGCGGACAGACCGTGACGCCGGCCACCGACATCTTCGCGCTCGGCGTCACGCTGGCCTACGCGGGGCGCGGGGCACCGCCGTTCGGGTCCGGGCCGGTGGACGCACTGCTGTATCGCGTGGTGCACGAGGAGCCGGATCTGGAGGGAGTGCCGGAGCAGGTGGTGCCGTTGATCTCGGCGTGCCTGTCCAAGGACCCCCGGATGCGACCGTCCGCCGAACAGGTGCGCGAACGGCTGGCCACGATCGCCCGCCGACGCGAGGCCGAACGCGGCACGCCCGTACGGGGGTTGGCGCCGACGTCCCCGGCCGCTCGGCCCGCCGGCGCGACCCGCGCCGAGGGGCCGGCGACCGCACCGGCCACGCCGCCGCGCGATCGTGAGCGTGACCGGAATCGGGAGCGGGCCGGACGCGAGGCGGCTCGGCGCGAAGGGTCGCGGCGGGACGAGGACACCCGGGCGGATCGGTCGGCGGCGGAACGGCCCTCGGTGGAGCGGTCGTCGGGACATCGGGCCGAGGGACGCGCCGAGGCGGGTCGGACGGCGGCCGAGGGCCACGGGGCGACGCGTCCGGAGCCGACGCGGCACGAGCCGACTCGGCACGAGGCGGGACGACCCGAGGCCGGTCGGGCCGACGCGGGCCGAGCCGACGGGCGGGCGCACGACGGGCGCGGGCCCGACGCGCGGGCGCACGACGCGCGGGCCGCGGCGGACGGGCGGCACGACGTGGTGCGGCAGGAGCCGGGACGCGGCGAGGCCGGGCGACACGATCTTCGGCACGACGGGCGGCACGAGGCCCGACCGGAGGCGGGTCGGCCCGACGCCCGGCACGATTTCGGCCGGCCCGACCCCACCCGCGGCGAGCGGGGCGACCGGGCGGAGCGGGCCGAGGCCGCACGGGGCGCCGCGGCCGAGCGGGCGGAGCGGGCGGAGCGGGCGGACCCCAAGCGGGTCGCGCGGATCGACCACGGGCCCCGCTCGCGCGCCGGGTCCACCGCCGCCGGGTCCACCACCCCGCGTCGGCGCCGGCCCGAGGACCGACGGCGGCTGCTGATCCAGCAGTTGATCATCTTCGTCGTGGTCACCGCGATCGCCGCGTTCGCCATCGCCGCGTTCCAGAGCGACGACGGGGGCGGCGACGACGCCAAGTCCGCCGCGCCGGCCGCCGAGCCGAACCGGCCGCAACCGGCCGGGCCCGGCGCGTTCCGGATCGGCCCGGCGCGCGGCTCGATCCCGATCGCCGCCTGGTCCGACCGTACCTACTCCGACCCCTCGGCCGGCGGCGCCACGGTGACCCTGGCCGACGGCGTGGCCGTGGTCGGCAGCGACCGGGTCACCCTCGGCGACGTGCTCCCCGCGAGCCTGGACGGCGCGCCCGCCGTGGTCGTGGTGCTCACCCGCTCCCCCGGCAGCGGTGGCGCGCCGACGCACCTCGTCGAGCTGTTCCGGTTCGCCGACGGCACGCCCACGGCGGTGGCCGCGCTGGCCGCGACCGCCGACCCGCAGGCGGTGGCCACCCGTTGGACCGTGGTCGACGGCGCCGTGGCCCGGATCCAGTCCTACCTGGACGTCCCGGACGTGACGACCCGCTACGTGGTCGGCCCCGCCGGTGTCCTGGTGCCCGCCGGCGGCTGAGCCGGCCCCGCCTGCGGCTGAGCCGAACGGCCCGCCGCCCGGGGCCGGTTGCCGCGACGCGTACCCCTCCGCACGCGTACCCGCCGCACCCTCGCGTACCCACCCGTCGCCGCACACGACGAAGGGCACCCGGTTCGACCGGGTGCCCTTCGTACCGCGAACCTCACGCGCAACGGATGTGTCGGATCGCGACGTTCGGCCCGCTTCAGCCGAACTGGCGCTCCAGGTCCTTCAGTTTGCGCTCCAACGAGTCGAGCCGGGGCAGCGTCATGGTGTCGTCCTCGGCGGTGAGGTCGATGACGTCGCGCCGCTCGCCAGTGCCGGTCTGGCCCGCCGCCGGGAGTTCGCTCGCTCGCGCGGTGGAGGCAAGAGCCGGACGGCCGGCAGGGTTGTTCGAGTCGGCTGAGCCGCCGTGGCCGGAAACGTCGTTTCCGGCTATAGCAGGCTCCGAGAGTGCTTCGGAGCCGCCACCTCCCGGCAGAGCAGCCATTTCCTGACGCGCGGCGCCGCGACGGCCGAAGTGCCCGCCACCGCTCTCGCCACGACTGAGCGCCTTGAGCTGCGCCCGCTCCCGCTTGCCGTCGATCCGCCGACGCTCGCGATCGTCCTGCTTCGCGCGCTTGTCCTCGCGGACCTCCTCGACGGCCTCGTCCAGGGTGCGGACGCCTTCGAGCAGCATGAGCGACCACGCGTTGAACGTCTCGTGCGGGGCGCGCAGCCAGCGCACGATCCGGATCTGCGGCAAGGGCCGTGGTACCAGGCCCTGTTCGCGCAGCGCGGCCCGCCGGGTCTGCTTGAGCGCGCGGTCGAACAGGACGGCCGCGGAGAGCGACATGCCCGCGAAGAACTGCGGCGCGCCGGCGTGCATGTCGCCGCGCGGCGCGTGCACCCAGTTGAACCAGGCCGAGGCGCCGGCGAAGGTCCACACCAGTATCCGCGAGCCGAGCGCCGCGTCACCGTGGCTGGCCTCGCGCACCGCGAGTACGGAGCAGAACATCGCAGCCCCGTCCAGCCCGAACGGCACCAGGTATTCCCAGCCGTTGGCCAGCCCGAGGTTCTCCCGGCCGAAGCCGACGAGGCCGTGGAACGACAGTGCGGCGGCGACGCCGGCGCAGACGAACAGCAGGGTGTACGAGGCGACCCCGTACATCAGCTCCTTGCGCCGTCGGCGGTCCTGCTCACGCTCCCAGTTGTCGGATCCTTCCCCGGTATCGGTCGCGTCCACCTTGCGGCGTCGGACGACGAGATACGCCACAAGCGCCATAAGGGCGACCAGTTCCGCCAAGCCGACGAGGGCCCAGGCCAGGGGTACACCCATGATCTCCAACGAGCTTTGCCTCGCTTCCCGTTCCTGATCCGATTGCGCGGCGCCCCATACTGGCGGAATTTCGCCTGGTGCGGGTCGAATCCACCGAATATCCCGCGTGTGGGTGACAGGACATTCCCCTGCACAACCCATTTTTCGGCCGCCCGTGCGACCCCAACAGGCCACTGCGCCAATTGGGGCGACGCTCGACCGTACTGCACTTCCGCGCACACGCTAGTCCAAGATCACATTCGATCGAAATTGGCATGACACGATCGGCATGTCCATGAGCAAATCAGGGAAGGTTTCGACGCTCAATTCCCCTCGATCGGAAGAAACATCTCAAGAAACACAAGAAAGCGAGAAGCGGATCACTATCAACCAATCACACAAACGATCCCATTCGGACGCGAATCCGGCTGCCGACGATCGGATGAAACTGCATCGGACCATGACTTACCTGGACGGACGGCCCTACACGCTGATCACTTTGCGACCGTCCGTCGAGGTCCGGTTCGCCGTCAACCACTTCCACGACACCTGGCACGTGCTCTCCGACCGGGCCGGCGCCCGGCTGTTCGGCCGGCTGTTGTGGGGTCTCGCCTACGACCGACACGAGAACACCCTCGTGGTGATCGACCGACGCTTCCTGGATCCGACCCCGTTCGAGGCCGAACCGTCGGTACCGATCGTGTTGTTCGCCGGCGAGCGCACGCCGTTCGGCGGTCGGGCCGCCCGCGAGTTGCGCCGGGTGCTGCCCACGCTCGGCCGACCGCACGGCACGGTGCGCCGGCACACCCACGGACTCGACGCCGCGCTCGCCGATCTCGACGCATGGTGGGCGGAACATCCACTGCCGCCCTGGGACCGGAAGCGGGAGCGGCACTTCGAACGGCAACGCCGGCACACGGTGCGCGACGGTCTGTTGGTACTGCCGGGCAGCACCGACGAGTTGCTGCGCAACGCGGTGCTGATCGCAAACCTGAAGGTGTCCGTCTCGACGCCGATGGCCTACGAGTTCCTGCACCACTACGAGTTCCAGGTCTTCCACGACTACCGCCGCCGGGTCAGCGCGGCGGTCACCGCACGCCGCGAGATCCGGGCCCTGCCGGTGCCGCCGGACCGGATCACCGGCCCGGGTTACCACGAGGGCGACGTGATCCGGCGGCACATCTGGGCGCGCGGTACCGAGATCCGCGAGCTGCGGATGCGCGGACGGCGGGTGGCGGAGCGGCCGGCCATGTACCAGACCCGGACGATCAACGAGATCGAACGTTTGGGCGATACCCCCAACCAACGCCACACGTACGCCCGGTCGCCGGACTGAGCCGACACCTCACCCGCACCCGCACCCGATCTCGATCGTCCGCGACCTCAGCCGTATGCCACCGCGTAGAAGGCGACCGCCGCCGCCGCGCCCACGTTCAGCGAATCCACCCCGTGCGACATCGGGATCCGGACCAGCCGATCCGCCGCCGCGAGCGCCTTCGCGGTCAGCCCGGGGCCCTCGGCGCCGAGCATGAGCGCACACCGCTCGGTGTCCGCCGGCGGCAGTTCGTTCAGCGCCACCGACCCCTCGGCCGGGGTCAGCGCCAGCAGCGTGAGCCCGGCCCCGCGCAGCACGTCCAGGCCGCCGGGCCACGGGTCGAGGCGGGCGTACGGCACCGAGAACACCGCGCCCATCGACACCTTCACCGAGCGCCGGTACAGCGGATCCGCGCAGTCCGGCGACAACAACACGGCGTCCATCCCGAGCGCCGCCGCACCACGGAAGATCGCTCCGACGTTGGTGTGATCGTTGACCCCCTCGAGCACCGCGACCCGACGCGCCCCGGCCACCACGTCGGCCGCCGCCGGCAGCGGCTTGCGGCCCATCGAGGCGAGCGCTCCACGATGTACCTGATAGCCCGTCACCCGCTCGACGATCTCCGGACTGCCCACGTAGACCGGCACGTCCGCGGCCTCGATCACCTCCGCCATCGTCTCGATCCAGCGCTCCGAGAGCAACATCGACCGCATCGGGTAACCCGCCCCGAGCGCGCGCCGGATCACCTTCTCCCCCTCCGCCATGAACAGCCCCTCGGCCGGCTCGCGGCGGCGGCGCAGTTCCACGTCGGTCAGGTCGGTGTAGTCGACGAGGCGCGGGTCGGCGGGGTCGTCGAGCGGGATCACGGGCATCGGATCAGTGTCCCAGGCCGGTCGAGCGCGGCTCGTCGTCGGCCACCGCCGCCGCGTTCAACAGCGGCTGCGCACCCTTGAGATGCGGCGGCGCGAGCAGCCGCAGACCGTGGTAGGCGATGATCACCACGAGCGTCCCGAGTGGGATGCCGTCCAGCTTGAAGTCGTCGGTGAACTCCACCGACACGTTGCCGATCCCGATGATCACCCCGGCCGCGACCGGCACCAGGTTGAGCGGATTGCCCAGGTCGACCCGGTTCTCGGCCCAGATCTTGGCCCCGAGCAGGCCGATCATGCCGTACAGGATCACCGTGATCCCGCCCAGCACACCACCGGGGACGGCCGCCACGATGGCGCCGAACTTGGGGCACAGGCCGCACAGGATCGCAAACAGCGCGGCGGCGTAGTAGGCGGCCGTGGAGTAGACCCGGGTGGCCGCCATCACGCCGATGTTCTCCGCGTAGGTCGTGGTGGCGGGCCCGCCCACGGCGGTGGAGAGCATGGTGGTCACCCCGTCCGCGGCGATCGCCCGACCCATCAGCGGATCCAGATCGTCACCGGTCATCTCGGCGACCGCCTTGACATGCCCGGCGTTCTCCGCGACCAACGCGACCACGACGGGCAACGCGAGCAGGATCGCGGACATCTTGAAGTCCGGCCCGTGCAGGGACGGAACCCCGACCCAGTCGGCAGCCGACACCCCGTCGAAGTTCACCCGCCAGTGCTCCACCACCTTGCCGGACCCGTCCGCGGAATGAATCCGCCCGAACGCCCGGTCCGCCACCCAGGACGCGAAGTAGCCGAAGACCAGCCCGAGAAACACCGCGATCCGCGACCAGAACCCACGCATCACCACCATCGCGACCAGCGTGAAGCCCATCGTGATCAGCGCGATCCACTGATCCTGCGGCCAGTAGGACCTGGCCACCACCGGCGCGAGGTTGAACCCGATGATCATCACCACACCCCCGGTGACCACCGGCGGCAACGCCGCGTGCACGACCCGGGCCCCGAGCACATGAATCGCAAGCCCGACCAACGCGAGCACCGCACCGACCACGAGCATCGCCCCGGTCAGCTCGGCGACACTCCCACCGGCCGCCGCGATGGAAGCCGCAACTCCCACGAACGACAGGCTGCTGCCGAGATAGCTGGGCACCGCCCCTCGGGTGATCAACAGAAACAAAATCGTGGCAATGCCGGACAACATCACCGCGAGATTGGGATCGAGTCCCATCAAAACGGGTGCGATAAAGGTCGCCCCGAACATCGACACCACATGTTGAGCCCCAAGCCCCGCGGTCCGCCCCCAAGACAACCGCTCCCCGGGCCGAACCACCTCACCGGGCCCGGGAGTCCCCCCGTCCCCGTGCAACGTCCACCCGAGCCCGAGCACCATCACGCATCTCCTTGTAGACATGAAAATAAGCAAACCCGCAAGAATATACGCGACAAATGACGTCGAACCCACTCCGAGCGGGCCGGCCGAGCCTGGCCTGCGGCCGGCTTTGTCCGCAGACGCCGGACGGGCTGCCGGTATGCAGACCGACAGCCCGTCCGGCGCCTGAGGACAAACCCGACCCCGCCCCTACTCACCGGCCAGGGACACCACGTCACCCACAACCACGATGGCCGGCGGCCGGATCCCCTCCGCGACCACATCCGCCGCCGCCGAGGAAAGTGTCGTCCGCAACACCCGCTGCGTGGCCATCGTGCCCTCCTGGATCACCGCCACCGGAGTCGAGGCCGCCCGCCCATGCGCCTCCAATGCCGCCGTGATCGGCCCGAGTCGCTCCACCGCCATCAGCAACACCAACGTCCCGCGCAACCGCGCGAGCGCCGCCCAGTCCACCAGCGACCTCGGGTCCTCCGGCGCGACATGCCCCGACACCACCGCGAACTCGTGTGCGACCCCCCGGTGGGTGACCGGGATGCCCGCGATCGCCGGCACCGAGATCGCACTGGTGATCCCCGGCACCACCTGACACGGCACGCCCGCCTCCGCACAGGCCAGCGCCTCCTCGAAGCCCCGCCCGAACACGTAGTTGTCGCCGCCCTTGAGCCGCACCACGAACCGCCCCGCCTTGGCGTGCGAGATCATCGCGTCGTTGATCGCCTCCTGCGCCATCGCCCGCCCGTACGGGATCTTCGCCGCGTCGACCACCTCCACGTGCGGCGGCAACTCGCCGAGCAGCGCCCGCGGCCCGAGCCGGTCGGCGATCACCACGTCGGCCTCGGCGAGCAGCCGCCGACCGCGCACCGTGATCAGATCCGGATCGCCCGGCCCGCCACCGACCAGCGCCACCCCGGGCAGCACTCCGCTCGGCCGCTCCTTGCGCGCGGCCAACGACCCGTCGTGCAGCCCCTCGACGATGCGATCACGCACCCCCGCCGCCCGCCGAGGGTCGCCGCCGGCCAGTACGGCCACGGAAAGACCGTCGTGCCGCCCGCTCGCCGGTGTCCACGCACTGGCCTGCGACGCGTCGTCGCACCGTACGCAGAACACCCGCAGCGCCTCCGCGTCGGCCGCCACCGCCTCGTTGACCTCGGCCAGCTCGGTCGCGGCCAGCGCGTACCAGGCACCCTCCAGGTCACCGGGCGCATAGGCCCGCCGCGCCCAGCGCAGTTCGCCGCCGGTCGCCATGCCCTCCACCGCCGGCGTCGCCTCGGGCGCGACCACCAGTACATCCGCACCGGCGTCGAGCAGCGCGGGCAGTCGACGCTGGGCGACCGTACCGGCGCCGACCACGACGACGCGCCGCCCCTCCAGGCGCAGGCCGGCGAGGTACGCGGGGGGACCAGGAAGTCGGGACATCGTTCTCACATTTCCGGGTGGGACTGGTGCTCAGGGCAGGGTACGGATTCGGGCGTTCTCGGTATTCGGCGACCTTCCCAGACTCGGCCACGACACCCCGCCCCCAGCGGAGCGACGCGCGCGCCACGCGCGGGAGAGGGCACCTCCGCCACCCCATCGTGGCCAAGGTGCCCTCCGACTGCCGCGGGCAGAAACGCAGGGGCGCGGGAGCGCGCCGAGGTCGGGATCAGTCGGTTTTGCCGCTGACCCCCGCCGAGTCGAACGTGGCCACCTCGTGCAGCACACGTACCGCGCTCTGCACCAGCGGCAACGCCAACACCGCGCCCGTACCCTCGCCGAGCCGCATCTCCAGCTCGACCAACGGACGCAGCGACAACTTCGCCAGCGCCGCCGCATGGCCCGGTTCGGCCGAGCGGTGGCCCGCGACGCACGCCTGGATCGCCTCCGGCGCGATCGCCTGCGCGACCAGCGCCGCGGCGCCCGCGATCACGCCGTCGAGGACCACCGGTACGCGCAGCGCCGCCGCGCCGATGATGTAGCCCGCGATCGCCGCGTGCTCCAGACCGCCGACCGCGGCCAGTACGCCGATCGGGTCGGCCGGATCGGGTTCGTGCCGCGCGAGCGCCGCCCGGATCACCTCGACCTTGCGCCGGTGGGTGGCATCGTCGATGCCCGTGCCCCGCCCGGTCACCTCGGCCGGCTCGACCCCGGTGAACACCGAGATCAGCGCGGCGGAAGCGGTCGTGTTGGCGATCCCCATATCGCCGGTGAGCAGGCCCTTGTTGCCGGCCGTGATCAGATCGCGGGCGGTCTCGATGCCGACCTCGATCGCCGCGATCGCCTCGTCCCGGGTCATCGCCGGACCCTGGGTCATGTCCCCCGTGCCCGGCCGGATCCGGCGCGGCAACAACCCGGTGGCATCCGGCAGTTCGGTCGCGACGCCGACATCCACGACGCACACCTCGACGCCGATCTGCTTGGCGAACGCGTTGACCACCGCGCCGCCCGCCAGGAAGTTGCCCACCATCTGGGCGGTGACCTCCTGCGGCCACGGCGACACGCCCTGCGCGTGCACCCCGTGGTCGGCGGCGAACACCGCGACGGCGGCCGGCTCCGGGATCGGCGGCGGGAACGTCCGGGCCAGGCCGGACAGTTGCGCGCCGATCGTCTCCAGGATGCCGAGCGAACCCGGCGGCTTGGTCATCATGCGCTGGTGCTCCCAGGCCGCGCCGAGCGCCTTGGCATCCAGCGGACGTACCGACTGGAGCGTCTCGTCGAGCAGGCTGACCGGCTCCTCGCCGGGCAGGCCGCGCCGACCGTAGGTCTCCTCGTGGACCACCCACGACAGCGGGCGGGCCTTGGCCCAGCCCGAGGTGGCCAGCTCCGGCTCGTCCGGGAACGCATCCACGTAGCCGACGCACAGGTAGGCGACCACGTCGATGTGATCCGGCAGACCGAGCGCCTTGGCCAGCTCACGCTCGTCGAAGAAGCTCACCCAGCCCACGCCCAGGCCCTCGGCCCGCGCCGCCAGCCACAGGTTCTCCACCGCGAGCGCACTGGAGTAGGGGCCCATCTGCGGTTGGGTGTGCCGCCCGAGGGTGTGCCGACCGCCGCGCGTCGCGTCCACGGTGACCACGATGTTGACCGGGGTCTCCAGGATCGCCTCGACCTTTATCTCCAGGAACTGCTTGGCCCGGGCCTTGGGCAGCGAGGTGGCGTACGCCTCGCGCTGCCGCTGGGCCAGTTCCTGCACGGTGACCCGGGTCTCCTCGGAGCGGATCACCACGAAGTCCCACGGTTGCGAGTAGCCGACGCTCGGCGCGGCGTGCGCGGCCTCCAGCACCCGGACGAGCACATCGTCCGGCACCGGATCGGGCCGGAACCCGGCCCGTACGTCCCGCCGCTCCCGCATCACCCGATGCACGGCCTCACGCGCCGCGTCGTCGTAACCGGGCGCGGCGGGGCCACGATCGACCTCGACGTCCTCCGCCGGATCCGGGCCGGCCGGCAACAACACGGTAACCGCGTCCGCGTCACCACCGGCCCCCTCGCCCGAACCGCCCGAACCACTGTGCGGCAACCCGTCGACGACGACACCGACCGGCTCGGCCGGGGGCGGCGGAATCCGGGGAATCTCACCGGTCCCCGGACCACTCGCGGGTTGTGCCTCGGACGCGGCGGGCGCGACCTGGGGGGTGGGCGCGGGCGGCGCCTGCCCCTCGACCTCGGCGACCGGGGTGGGCTGCGCCTGGTCATCGGGCTCGGTGACCGGTGCGGGCGGCGCCTGCTCGCCGGACGCGGCTACGGGTGTGGCCTGGGGGACCGGCGCGGGCGGCGCGGACTCCCCGGGCTGGGCAATGGGTGTGACCTGGGGGACGTGCATCGCGGTGCCTTCGTCGGACGTACGTGGAACTGCCGGTTCCCCGGCGGACGTTGCGGAATCGACTTGGACCGATTCCGCGACGGGCTCGGGGGCCGTCGCGGGCGGCCGGCCGGCGGACTCGACGGGGATCTCCTCGGCGAGCAGCTCGGCCGCAATGGACTGCGTGGTCGGCCCGGCCTCCCGAGGCACACTCGCGGCATCGGCGGGCGGGACGTCGGCGGCTGCGGCCTGGCCCGGTAGGGGTGCAGGTACGGAGGCAGCGGCCGGGGCGGATACCGCACCAACCACCGGCTCGACCGGCGCGCTTTCGGCGGCCTGCGATGCACCGGTCGTGGTACCAACGGCCTGCGCCGTCGGCGCAGTGGAGGTGTCGGGCGCGGTTGCCACATTCCCCACCACCTGCGAGGTCGACGCAGCGGACGCGTCGGACGCCGGCACACCCGAAGCATCCGGTCCGTTCGACGCGGTCGCCGTAGCTCCCGCAGCCTGCGCGTCCGGTACGTCGGGCGCACTCGCCGCAGTCGCCGGGCCACCCGCAACCTGCGGATCCGACCCGTCAGACGCACCCGGCGCACCCGGCGCACCGGAAGACGCCACCGTGGCCTGCACGTTCGGCGCAGCGGGTACGGTCTGCGCAACCGCCGCAGCCGCACCCCCCTGCCCGTTCGGCGCGCCGGGCGCGCTCGATGGGGCAGCCGTGGTCCCCGCAACCTGCGCGGTATCCGGCACGGTCGACCCGGCAGGTGCCTTCGGCGCCGCCGCGGCCTGTGCGGTCGGTACAACCGGTACGGCCTGCGCATTCGGCACGGCCCCCGCGTTCTCCGGAGCCTGCCCGCTCAGCGCGGCCGAAATGACCCCTGCGGCCGGGGCATCCGACACGCCTGGCGTACTCGATGCGCCCGCCGTGTTCCCCACAGCGGGCGCGTCCGCCGCAGGTACGTTCGAGGCGGTCACAACAGCCTGCTCACCCGGCAAGTCAGGCGCGCTCGGTGCGGTTACCGTAGCCCCCGCAGCAGCGGGCGCGTCCTGCCCGCCGGGCGTGTTCGACGCAGTCCCCGCAGCCTGCGCATCCGGCCCGGGAGCCATGTTCGGCGTAGCCGAAGAGTCCACCGCGGCCTGCGCATTCGGCGCGACCTGCCCGCTCGATGCCGCCGGAGCACTCGCTGCCGACGCCGCCGAGCCGCCCGGCGTCTGCGGCCCGACCTGCGCGTTGTTCGCCCCCACCGGAGCGGCATCGGCCACCTGGCCGGCCGCACCGGCCCGAGCGTCCTCCGCGGTCGGAGCGATCGCAGTCACCTGCCCAGCCGGGCCGGCCTGCACGTTCGGCTCAGCCGAAGCAGCCTCTGCCGCCTGCCCACCGGGGCCGACCTGAGCAGTCGATCCCACCGGAACACCCACCGCCGCCTGCCCATCGGGCTCGGCCTGCACGGCCGTTCCCACCGGGACGGCTCCGGCCGCCTGGCCCGCCGGGCCGACGGGTGCCTCCGCTCCCACCGGAGCATTTACCACCGCGTGCGTGCCGGGCGGGTCCTGCGTGTTCGCCGCCATCGGGGCGATTCCGGCTGCCTGCGCATCCGGTTCCGCCGAAGCAACCGCAGCCGCCTGGCCGGCCGGACCGGCCTGTGCACCCGAAGCGCCCGGCGCGTCCGAGGCCACCGAAGTGGTCACGGCCGCCCGCGTGTTCGAGTCGACCTGCGTATCGGGCCCGTTCGGCGCCGCCGAAGGGGTGCCGGCCGCCGGTCCTTCCGAGCCTGCCGGCGCGGTCGATCCAGTCGGGGCGTTCATCGCTGCCTGCACGTTCGGGGCGCCCTGTGTACCCGGCACGTTCGACCCCACCGAAGCGGCGTCGGCCGCCTGCGGATCGAACGCCACCGGAGCAGCCGTCGCCGGCCCGACCGGGCCTGCCGGCGCGTCGGTTCCGGTCGGGGCACCCTGCGCGTCCGGCACGTTGAGCCCCACCGAAGTAGCCACGGCCGCCTGCGTGTTCGAACCGGCCTGCGCGTCCGATCCCACCGCAGCAGCCGCAGCCGCCTGCTCACCCGGGTCGGCCTGCGGGTTCGGGTCGGCCTGCGTACCCGGCACGTCCGAGCCCACCGAAGTGGCGCCGGCCACCTGCCCGTTCGAACCCACCGGATCACCTCCGGTCGGCTGCCCGGCCGGAGCAGCCTGCGTGTTCGAGTCCACCACAGCAGCCGCAGCCGCCTGCTCACCCGGATCGACCTGCGGGTTCGGGTCGGCCTGCGTACCCGGCACACCCGGTACGTCCGAGCCCACCGAAGTGGTCCCGGCCACCTGCCCGTTCGAACCCACCGGATCACCTCCGGTCGGCTGCCCGGCCCGAGCAGCCTGCGTGTTCGAGTCCACCACAGCAGCCGCAACCGCCTGCTCACCTGGAACGGCCTGCGAATTCGGCTCGGATTGCGCACCCGGCGCACCCGGCACGTCCGAAGCCACCGAAGTGGCGCCGGCCACCTGCCCGTTCGGGCCCACCGGATCGCTCACCGTCGCCTGCCCGTTCGATGCGCTCTGCGTACCCGAAGCGGTCTGCTCATTCGGCCCCGCCGGGGCAGCCGCAGCCGCAGCCGCCTGGCCGCTCGGGGCGGTCTGCGGGTTCGAGGCGGTCTGCATGTTCGGGTCGGTCCGGGTGTTGGATTCCGCCGAAGCACTCGCCGCAGCCTGCGTGTTCGGTCCCGCCGTGGCCGGTGTCGGCACAGCCGCCCGGTCCGAAGCAGGCGCCGCGCTTCCCGGTTGCCCGGTCGCCTCGACGGCCTCGGTCGTCACGGCCACCAACTGCACCACGGCAGGCGCCGTCGCCGGCACCGTCCCCGGCGCCTGCTCGGGCGGCGCTACCGGGCTAATCGGCGGAGTGGTAGCGGCAGTTGTGTCCTGCTCGGCGGAACCGGCCGAGCCGGACCGGGCCGCCGGTCGACGCCGTCGAGCCCCGGTACCCTCCGGCACCACCGGTGCCACCGGCGGCGCAACAGCGCCCTGCGCACCCTGCGCGGCCTGCGCCTCGGCCACCTGCGGCGCAGCCGCGTCCGCGACGTCCGGTCCGGGCGCGGTCGTGGCCACTCGCGCGGCCTCCGCCGGCTGCGTGCCGGCCACCCCCGACTCCGCCAAAGCGTCGACCACCGCGTCCGGCGCGGCCTGAACGAACCTCGGCGGCGCCGGCTGCGGCGGCACACCGGGCAACGGCTGCGGTATGGCCGGCGCGGTCACCCCCGGCCCGGCGCCGGCCACCGGCGGCGAAGCCTGCGCGGGAATACCCGTGTTCACGGCGTCACCGACGGGATGCGCACCACTGTGCGGCCCGGGCTGTGGCGGCACCGGACCACGCCCCACCCGACGCTGACGTCGCGGCGGCAGCGTGGTGCGCTGCGGCACGGCAGCGGCGACCGGGAACGGCGGCGGATCCGCCGGATTGCCACCGGCCGACTGCTGCGGCACCTGCGATGGTGGCGACTGCTGCGACTGCTGCGACTGCTGCGCCTGCGCCGGCTGCGACACCGGCTGCTCCGCACCCTGCGCCGCCCGCACCCGCTGCCGCAACCGACCACCGGTGATCCCCGGCGGCTGCTCGACAAACGCCCCCGACACCGCTTCGGCCACCGGCATCGCGGACACGACCGGAGCAACCGGGGCCACCGGCGCCACGAACTGCGGCGCCGCCGGCGGCGGCACCACAGGCCCCGCCTGAGCACCCGCAAAAGCATTCCCGGGACCCACCGGACCTGCCGGATCCACCGGACCCGCAGCACCCACCGAAGCCGGCGAAGCCGGACCCACCGGCCCGGCACCCGGCCCTCCCGCGCCCCCCGGGCCGGAGTGCACCGGAGCCGGATACGGCTCCGCCACCCCCTGCGGCGCCACCCCGTACTCCCCCGGCCCGAAGCCCTGCACGGGCTGCGGGACCTCCTGATGTGGCGTCATGGGACCGGGCGGATACGGAATCTGACCGCCCGTCATCGGCGTCGGCGGCGCGATGTACGTCTCCGCCTGCTCCGGCTCGTCGATGATCATCGCGGCGAACATGCCGGACTGCGGCCCGGGCACGGCGTCGTACGCCTGCTCGATCGGCGGCACCGAGACCTGTCCCGCGGCATCGTCGCCGGCCGCCGCCATCCGATCGGCCAGGGACATCCCCGGCGCGACCGACACGGCCGCGTTCGGGTCCGCCCACCCCGCCTGCGGCCCCGGCATCAACAGCGAGTCCTCGTCGTCCAGATCGTCGTACGGGTACGGACCGGCCGGTTCCCCGACCGGACCGGTGCCGGCGGCGTGCCTGGCGGGGGCAGGGCCCACGCCCTCCCCAGCAGGTCGGCGCTCGTCGGCTTCGCTCATGTAACTACTCCTTCCAGGGCAGCCGCGAAGGCCAGCGTCGTGGCACGATCCCGCACCGCGATCCGAAGCCAATCCGGGCCCAGGCCCGGAAAAGTGTCGGCCCGCCGAACCGCGTAGCCTCGCTCCCTCAGCTGCTCGCGGATCTCTGGGCCCCCCTCGATCCGCGCGAGCACGAACGAGGACCGGGGAACGACCGGTAGCCGCATCCCCGAAACCGTGCGCAGTCTCTCCACGAGGTACGAACGGTCAGCCGCGAGCGTAACGGCCAACGCCTCCGCCTGCGCGAGCGCCTCCGGCGTGCAGCACGCCTCGGCGGCGATCAGCGCCGGTGTCGACACCGACCACAACGGCTGAGCGTCCGTGAGGATGCGCACCAGATCCGGGGAAGCCAGGACGTAACCGATCCGCAGCCCGGCCAACGCCCAGGTTTTCGTGAGACTTCGCACAACCACGAGGCCGGGCAGATCGGCTCGCCCGGCCACACTTTCGGGTTCGCCCGGAACGGTGTCGGCGAACGCCTCGTCGACCACCAGGATCCGGCCGGGCCGGGCCAGCGCGGCGATCGTGTCCGCCGAATGGAGCACCGACGTCGGGTTGGTGGGGTTGCCCAGTACCACCAGATCGGCCTGGTCCGGCACCCGCGCCGGGTCCAGTTCGAAGCCGTCGCGCTCGTCGAGGACCAGCCGGTGCACGGTGTGCCCGGCGGCCCGCAACGCGGCCTCGGGCTCGGTGAATTGTGGGTGTACGACCACCGCGTGCCGAGGGTTCAGGGTCCGGGCCAGGAGTACGAACGCCTCGGCGGCGCCCGCCGTCGGCAACACCTCGGCGATCGACCGCCCATGCCGCGCGGCGATCGCGGCGCGGGCCCGGCGCGGGTCGGGGTAGGCGGCCAGCTCGCCCAGGCTCGCGGTGAGGCGGTGCAGCAGCCAGGCCGGCGGAGCCGTCAGCCGTACGTTGACCGCGAGATCGACCAGGCCCGGCCCGAGTTCCGCGTCACCGTGATGGCGCAGATCCACGTCCGGTGCGCGGCGGGCGCCCTGGTCGGCGTACCGATCGTCGGGAGTGGGCCCGTCGAGTCCCGTCATCGCGTCACTGCCCATGTCCGTGGTTCCCGTACCCCTGCCCGGTGTCGCCGGCCCGCCCGTGTCGTTCGGGTCCATGATGGTGGTGATGGTGCCCGCTCCGATGGCCGGGGTCCCGGCGTTGACCGTGAGCGGACACTTCCCGATCGCTTCGCCGGCCGAACTCGACCGGGTGGCACCCGAGTCGGCCCGATAACCCACCGATCATGGCGTTTGTCGACCCACTGCCGGATCGACCACCGACTCCACCCGACCCGCCGTCGGGTCCACCATCGGATCGACCCGACCCACCGTCGAGTCCGCCGCCGAATCCACCGTCGGATCCGGCCGCGAGTGTCGCGCCACCGCGACCGTACAGCGCGGACGCGCCCCCACGCCGCGCGTCTTGGCCACCACCAACTCGCCCAGCGGCCCGCCCGATACCGGTCCGAGCCGGGCGGCCGGCTCGGCCACGCCCGGCGTACCCACCGCCGCCAGGGTCCGCGCCGCCGGATTGGGCACCGGCACCTCGGCGAGGTCCGCCGCCGAACGCGCGATCAGCGGCAGCCCGAGCAACGCCGCGCCCGCCACCAGGCCCGGCTCCGCCGCCCGCGCCGCCACGGTCACCAGCGCCACCGGCCGCACCTGCTCCAGTCCGGCCCGCGCCAACACGGCACGCACACTCGCCCGCACCTCCGCCGCGCCCACCCCGCGCGCCACCCCGATGCCGACCACCCACACGGCCCCGTCCGGCTCCCGAGTGCCGGACTCCGCCACGCGCCCGCCGCCCCCCGCCCGCTCCCCCATCAGGCCCGATCCCCCCACAACACGAACACCGGATGCGCCGCGGCCAACCGCCGTCCGCCGCCGCTCTCCGCCGCCAACCGCGAGGCCTGCAGCAGGCATCCGTCCACCGTGTAGCCCGCCCGCTCCAGGACCGCGCGCGCCTCGGTCATCCGGTCCACCTCGGCCAGCGCCGTCACGATCCGCTCCGGCCGCCGCGCCGCACACGCGGCCACCGTCGACGGCCCACCACCACCGACGAACACCACGTCCGGCAGCGGCAGTCGGGACAACACCTCGGGCGCCCTGCCGTGCACCACGTGCACCTCGACGCCGAACCGGGTCGCGTTCTCCGCGATCAGATCGCACCCGAACGCCTCCTGCTCGACCGCGACCACCGCCGCGCCGTGGCGTGCGCACTCGACACCGACCGAACCGCTGCCCGCGCCGATGTCCCAGACCAGATCGCCCAGGCGCGGCCCGAGGCGGGCCACCGCGAGGGCGCGCACCTCGGCCCGGGTGATCGTGCCCGCGCGGTGTGCGTAGGCGTCCTCCGGCAGTGCCCAGCCGCGCACCGGGCCGGGGAAGCCCGGGCGTTCGCCCGCCAGCCAGCCCGCCGCCGCACCCGCGCGCGGCGCCGGGCCGATCACGATCACCACGTCCACCTCGGACCACTCGTGCTCGATCGCATGTTCGGCGGAGACCATCGAGATCTCCTCCCGCTCGGTGCCCAGGTGTTCGCACACCACGAATGTGCGCGGCACATCGGTGAGCAGCGCGGCCAGTTCGGCCGGTCCCGCGCCGGAGCCGGTGAGCACCGCGACCTTGCCGAACGCCCGACACACATTGGCCGCGCGCCGTACGTCCCGGCCCAGCGCACTGACCACACGCGCGTCGTCCCACGGCATGGACGCCCGGGCGAACGCCTGGGCGACCGAGGACACCGCGGGCACGATCTCCAACTCGAGGCCGTATTCCGGCCGGCGCAACAACCGCACGATGCCGAAGAAGCCGGGGTCGCCGACCGCGAGCACCACCGCGATGCCGCGATGCGCGCCGATCCGCTGCGCGGCCACGTGTACGTTGCCGAGAACCACCCGTTCGGCGCCCTCGGGCACCGCCACGGCGGCCAACAACCGCTCCGAACCGGCGACCAACGTCGCGGTGCGCAGTGCCTCCACGGCCGGTGCCGACAGCGGCCCGCCGTCGTACCCGATCACGGTCACCCGATCAGCCATGGCCATCCCCCTCGCCGTGCCGAACCCCGGGGGGAGGTTCCGCGCGTGGTCATGCGACGACGCCCACGAACGGGCGCCCGTACCCGACACGACGTCGGCTCCCCCACCGGAGGTTGCGCCAATCCCCAACGGGCCCCAGCCGCCCCGCCCCACCCGGCGGCACACCCGCGAACAGGCGCGCCCGGCCCGGCGGATCGCGCCGATCACCGACCGGGACCGGATCCCCCCTTCGGGCGCCCGCCCGCGCCCGGCATCCCCGCCGCCGCGCACGCGTGGGTGAACCGGCGGGCCAGGTCCGGTGCGCCCGCCCAGTGGGTGTGCAGGTAGGACGCGTGTACCGAGCCGGCGATGTGCCCCTCCAGGCCGGTCTCGCCCAGGCTCCACGCCGCCCGCGCCCCGGCCCGAGGGGTCAGCGTGGTGCGGTGGAACTCGTGTCCCCGGACCACCCGTCCGGTCTCGGCCAGCACCGAGTCGTGCACCGCGGTCGCCTCGCGATAGCCCAGGGTCAGCCGCTCGGTCATCCGCGCGTCGGCGGGCAGCACGTCGCACATCGGCGCACCGTCCAGACTCCGGGCCAGGTACAGCAGCCCGGCACACTCCGCCGCGATCGGGCCGCCGCGCGCGGCCAGCGCCGCCACATCCGCGCGCAATGTCGCATTGGCCGACAACTCGGCCGCGTACACCTCGGGGAAGCCGCCGCCCACCACCAGTCCGGCCGTGCCCGCCGGCAACCGCTCGTCGCGCAACGGGTCCACGGTGACCACCTCGGCCCCGGCCGCGCCGAGCAGTTCGGCGGTCTCCGCGTAGGCGAAGGTGAACGCCGACCCGCCCGCGACCGCGATCGTCGGCCGCCCGGCGCCGGCGCCGGCCACCTCGCGCACCGGATCCCACGCCGCGCCCGGCAGCGGGCCCGCGCTCGCCGCGATCCGGCGCACCGCGGCCAAGTCCACGCTGCGCGCGATCAGTTCGCCGAGCGCGTCCACCGTACGCAGCGCGTCCGCGTGCCGCTCGGCGACCGGTACCAGGCCCAGATGCCGAGCCGGCTTGGCGATCGCGTCATGCCGGCGCAGCACACCCAGAACCGGCATGCCGATCTCGTCCAGCGCCTCGCGCAACATGCTCTCGTGCCGGTCCGAGCCGACCCGGTTCAGGATCACCCCGGCCACCCCCACGGCCGGCTCGAAAGCATCGAACCCCCGTACCAGCGCGGCCACCGAGCGGCTCTGCGCCCGGGCGTCGACGACCAGCACCACCGGCGCCGCGAGCAGCCGCGCGACATGCGCGGTGGAGGCGTAGCCCCCGCGCCCCGCCGCGCCGTCGAACATGCCCATCACGCCCTCGACCACGGCCAGATCCGCACCGCGCGCACCGTGCGCGAACAGCGGCCCGATCCGCTCCTCGCCGACCAGGAACGGATCCAGGTTGCGCCCGGGCCGACCGGCCGCGAGCGCGTGATAGCCGGGATCGATGTAGTCCGGCCCGACCTTGTGCGGCGAGACCGTGTCGCCGCGTCGGGTGAACGCCGCGATCAGGCCGGTGGCGACGGTGGTCTTGCCATGCCCGGAGGCCGGCGCCGCGATCACCACGCGCGGCAGCGCCGAACCACTCACCACTCGATACCCCGCTGGCCCTTTTGGCCGGCGTCCATCGGGTGCTTGACCTTGGTCATCTCGGTGACCAGATCGGCCGCCTCGATCAGCCGAGGGTCGGCGTCCCGGCCGGTGATCACCACATGCTGGCTGCCGGGCCGATCCCGCAACACCGCGACCACCTCGTCCACGTCCACCCAGCCCCACTTCATCGGGTAGGTGAACTCGTCGAGTACGTAAACCCGATACGTCTCGGCGGCCAGATCCCGCTTGATCTGCTCCCACCCCTGACGGGCCGCCTCGGCATGGTCGTCCTGAGTGCCCTCGCGCTGGATCCAGGACCACCCCTCGCCCATCTTGTGCCAGGTGACCGGCCCACCCTCGCCGGTCTCCGCGTGCACGCGCCCGAGGGTGCGCAGCACGGTCTCCTCCCCGACCTTCCACTTCGCCGACTTCACGAACTGGAACACCCCGACCGCCCACCCCTGATTCCACCCACGCAGCGCAAGCCCGAACGCGGCGGTGGACTTCCCCTTGCCCGCCCCGGTATGCACGACGACCAACGCCCGATTACGCCGCTGCCGAGTGGTCAGCCCATCATCGGGCACCTGCGTGGGAACGCCTTGCGGCATGGTGAACTCCCTGTGTCTGTAGGAACGTCAAGCCAACTCTCGGACAACCACCAACCGAGCCGAACCCAGCCGGTCCGACCTCCCGCAGCCGAACCGGGAGACCGAGCCGAACTCAACCCGGCCGGCCTCCCCCGGCCGGCACCGCGAACCGAGCCAAATCCAGGCCGTCCGGCGCTTGAGGACAAGCGTCCGGCGTGCCGCAGCCAACACCGCAAACCCAGCCGACCCCAGCCCGTCCGGCGCTTGAGGACAAGCGGGCCGCAGGCCGGTGCGCAATCGACCCAGGCCGGCCCGGCCGACCACCGCCCACCCGTCGTCGGCCCACCGAATCAAGCCGCCGAACGGGTGTCCCGAACCAATCCCGCCAGCCCGTCCGCCGCCAGCTCGTCCAGCGTCACCACCGGCCCGCCGCCCAGATCCTCGGCGAGCCGCGCGGCCAACCCCAGTCGTACCGGCCCGCTTTCGCAATCCACCACCAACGACGCGACCCCCGTCGCCGCCAGCAACCGCGCCGCCCGCCGGCTCTCGCCCAGCGCATCGGGGCCACCGGTGGCCCGACCGTCGGTGACCACGACCACCAGCGGCCGGCGCTGCGGATCACGCAGCCGCTCCACCCGCAACGTCTCGTGCGCCCGCAGCAGTCCGGCCCCCACGGGCGTACGCCCACCCGTTGGCAACGCCGCCAACCGCGCCGCGCCGATCTCCACCGACGACGTGGGCGGCAGTACCAACGAGGCGTCCGCGCCCCGGAAGGTGACCAGGCCGACCTTGTCCCGCCGCTGGTAGGCGTCCAGGAGCAACGAGAGCACCGCGCCCTTGACCGCCCGCATCCGCTTGCGCGCCGCCATCGACCCGGACGCGTCCACCACGAACAACACCAGATTGCCCTCACGGCCCTCCCGGACCGCCTCGCGCAGATCCGCCCGCCGCAACACCAACCCCGCACCGGTCCGCCCGCGCGCCCGCTGGTGCAGCGCCGCCGCGCGCACCGTGGCCGCGACATGCAGCCGGGTCACCCGACCCGCCGCGACCTGCGCGCCGGTGGTCCGCCCATTCGCGGTCCGCGCCCGCGAACGGCGCCCGGCCGCGCCCTGGCCAACCCCGGGTACCGCGAACAGCCGGGTCCGATACGGCTCGGCCGCCGCCACGGCGGCCTGCTCGCGCCCGCCCCCCGCAGCGGCCGGCGCCCCCTCGACCGGCGCGTCCTCGGTCCCGGCCGCCGAACTCGGCGCGGCCCGCGTCGACTCGGGCGCCTCACCCGCGCTCCCGGACCCATCCGAGGGATCCCCGTCGGCGGAAGGCGGCGGCGCCCCACCCCCGTCGGGACCGTCCCCCTCCGGCTCCGGCTCGGGTTCCGGCTCCCCCTGCGGCTCCTCCGGATCCCGCAACGCCTCGTCCAGATGCTCCTCGTCCAACCCGGGCGCATCGAACGGATTCCGCCGCCGCCGATGCGGCAGCGCCAACAGCGCGGCCTGCCGGACGTCCTCGGCCAGCACCTCGGTCCGCCCATGCCAGGCCGCCAGCGCGATCGAGGTACGCGCCGTGACCAGGTCCGCGCGCATCCCGTCCACCTCGAACGACGCGCACACTCGCGCGATCCGCTCCAGCTCGGCGTCCGGCAACACCACGTCGGCCAGCAACTTCCGGGCCCGCAGGATCCGTTCGGCCAATTCGGCGTCCTGCTCCGCCCAGCGCGCCGCGAACGCGTCGGGGTCGGCCTCGTACGCCAACCGCCGGCGCACCACCTCGGCCCGCTCCCGAGGCTCCCGGCTCGCCGCGACCTCCACGGTCAGCCCGAACCGGTCGAGCAACTGCGGGCGCAGCTCGCCCTCTTCGGGGTTCATCGTGCCGACCAGCAAGAACCGCGCGGCGTGCCGCACGGACACCCCTTCGCGCTCGACATGGGACGTACCCATCGCGGCGGCATCGAGCAGCAGGTCCACCAGGTGGTCGTGCAGCAGGTTGACCTCGTCGACGTACAACACGCCACGATGCGCGGCGGCCAACAACCCCGGCTCGTACGCCTTGACGCCCTCGGTCAGTGCCCGTTCGATGTCCAGCGACCCGGCCAGCCGGTCCTCGCTGGCCCCCACCGGCAGTTCCACCAGCCGCGCGGCCCGCGTCGTCCCCGCCACCGTCGGATCGTGCGGCCCGTCCGGGCACTGCCCGTCCGGCGCGGCCGGATCACACGAGAAGCGACACCCGGGCAACACCGCGACCGCCGGCAACTGGCTCGCCAGCGCCCGCACCATGGTCGACTTGGCGGTGCCCTTCTCGCCGCGCACCAGCACCCCGCCGACCGCGGGAGAGACCGCGTTCAGCACCAGCGCCAGCCGCAGTTCGGCCAGTCCGACGATCGCGGAGAACGGATAGGCGGCGCTCACCGGTGTTGCCCCGAAAGCACCACAGGCACCACAGGCACCACAGGCACCGAAAACGCCGAAACGCCACCGGATATCTCGACAAAACCAAAGCACGCAGGCATGCGCCGTCGGCCTCCCTCGGGTGTCCACGCCCTGGTCGGTGGCGGGACCCGTGACCCGGATCCCGGACAGCGGCAAGTCTCTGGCTCACACCCGCCGAACGGCGCGTGCTCACAGTGGCGGGACCGCTCCGGTTCGCCGCACCGCGCCGCCGCCCTCGGTCGTACCGGTGTCGAGGTACGCCCGCACCCTTCCCGAGCACGCGAACACACCTCGACACCGGGCCCGAAGGTGCTCCGCGCGATCCGCCGGATTCCTTCCCTGCTGTCGCCCACAGCCTCTCACACCCCCGAAAACGCACCACGGCCCCCGCCGAAACCGACGGGGGCCGTGCCTGGACCGACAACCACTGCTGCCGATCAGAACGCGGCGAGCACGTTGCCCTTGTACTTGTCCGCGATGAACTTCTTCACCTCGGGCGAGTTCAGCAGCTTGGCGAGCTTTTGCACGCGCGCGTCGTTCTCCTTGCCCTTCTTGACCACCAGGACGTTCGCGTACGGGTTGTTCTCGGCCTTCTCGACCGCGATGCCGTTCTTGCCGGGGGTCAGCCCCGCGTCCAGCGCGTAGTTCCCGTTGATCACCGCGCCGTCCACGTCGTCCAGCGCGCGGGGCAGCTGGGCCGCCTCGATCGCCTTGAACTTGAGCTTCTTCGGGTTGTCCACCACGTCCTTCTCGGTGGCCGTGGTGGTCGCGCCGTCCTTGAGCTTGATCAGGCCGTTGTCGGCGAGCAGCTTGAGCGCACGGCCGCCGTTGGTGGCGTCGTTGGGGAACGCGATGGTCGCGCCCTCCTTGAGCTCGGGCAGCGACTTGACGTTCTTGGAGTAGAGCGCCAGCGGCTCCAGGTGCACCGGCACGACCGGGACCAGGCTGGTCTTCTTCTCCTTGTTGAACTCTTCCAGATATGGCTTGTGCTGGAAGTAGTTGGCATCCACCGCGCCCTCGTCCAGGGCCGGATTCTGCTGGGTGTAGTCCGAGAACTCCTTGATCTCCAGCTTCAGGCCCTCCTTCGCGGCGAGGTTGTCCTTGATGTACTTCAGGATCTCCGCGTGCGGCACCGCCGAGGCGGCGACCTTCAGCGGGTCGGAGGCGGAGGAGCCCTTGTCGTCGCTGCCGCAGGCGGCGAGACCGAGTCCGAGGGCGGCAACGGCGGAGAGCGCGACGAACTTGTTGATACGCACGAAGAGTGCCTTTCCTGGTGGTGCGGTACGCGGGCGGGAATCGCCGCGCGGGCTAACGGTGGGCGAGCCTGCGGGAGAGCAGATCGCCGAGGAATTGCACGAGTTGGACCAGGACGACCAGGACCGCGATGGTGACGAGCATCAGATTCGTCTCGAAGCGCTGGTAGCCGTAGCGGATCGCCAGGTCGCCGAGCCCGCCGCCGCCGACGACACCCGCCATCGCGGAGTAGCCGACGATGGCGACGATGGTCACCGTGATCGCGGAGATGATCGAGGGCACCGCCTCGGGGACCAACACCTTGCGCACGACGGTGACCGTGCTCGCGCCCATCGACTGGGCGGCCTCGATCAGTCCCTTGTCCACCTCGCGCACGGCGGTTTCCACCAGGCGCGCGAAGAACGGGATGGCGCCCACGGTGAGCGGCACGATCGCCGCGTCGGTGCCGATCGTGGTCCCGGTCACCCAGCGGGTGAACGGGATCAGCGCGACGAGCAGGATCAGGAACGGGACCGAGCGGCCCACGTTGACCACCAGCCCGAGCAGCTTGTTCGCCGGCGCGAAGGCCAACGGCGCGCCGCGGTCGGTGAGTACCAGCAGGAGCCCGATCGGCAGCCCGATCAGCACGGTGATCAGCGTCGCGACGCCGACCATGTACAACGTCTCCTGGGTCGCGGTCTCCAGCAGCGGCCGCATCTCGGACCAGGTCATGGTCAGTTCTCCTTGCCCGTGAGCGCCACGCCGGCCCCGGCATCGTCAACGGTGTCGGTTTCGGTGTCGCTTTCGGTGTCCGCGCCCGGCGCCGCCGGGGCCGCCTCGTCGATCACGTCGACCTGGAGCCCTTGTTCGCGCAGGTAGCCGATCGGCACCACGTTGTTCTCGAAGGTGCCGTCCAGCGCGATCCGCATCCGGCCGATCTGCCGGCCGCCGACGTTCTCCACCGCCGCGCCCAGCACGTTGACGTCCACGTTGTAGGTGCGCGCGAGCGTGGAGATGAACGGCTGCGCGGTCTCCTCGCCGCGGAAGGTGATGTCCACCACCGTGCGGCCCGCCAGCACGCCGGGCGTGCCGAGCGGGAACATCTCCCGGGCCAGCCGCGACTCGGACCGGCCGAGCAACTCGGCCACCGTGCCGGACTCGATGATGCGACCACCCTCCATCAGCGCGGCCGAGTCGCAGATGTTCTTGACCACGTCCATCTCGTGGGTGATCAGCAGGATGGTCAGCCCGAGTCGGTCGCGCAGGTCGCGCAGCAGCGCCAGGATCGACCGGGTGGTCTCCGGGTCGAGCGCCGAAGTGGCCTCGTCGGACAGCAGTACGCGGGGTTCGGCGGCCAGCGCGCGGGCGATGCCCACCCGCTGCTTCTGCCCGCCGGACAGTTGCGCGGGGTACGCCTTGGCGTGCTCGCTCAGGCCGACCAGGTCCAGGAGTTCGGCGACCCGACGGTTGCGGTCCCGGCGCGGGACGCCGGCGATCTCCAGCGGGACCGCGACGTTGCCCGCGACGGTGCGGCTGGAGAGCAGGTTGAAGTGCTGGAAGATCATCCCGATGCCGCGCCGCTCGGCGCGCAGCGCGCTCGCGGACAGCGAGGTCAGCTCGCGTCCGCCCACCTCGACGGTGCCCGACGTGGGGCGCTCGAGGAGGTTGAGGCAGCGGATCAGGGTGCTTTTGCCGGCGCCGCTGCGGCCGAGCACGCCGAAGATCTCGCCTTCGCGCACGTGCAGGTCTACCTGGTCGAGCGCGGTCACCTGCCGTTCTCGGCTGCGATAGACCTTGCTCAGGGCAGTGGTACGGATCACCGTGAAGTCCTCGGTTGGGGGTGCGCGCCGAATCGGGCCCGGCGAGGGGCCGCGCGAATTCGGTCACACGGGGGGTGTGGCGGGGATGACACCGGGGGCGCGGAGCGCACGGCCCGGGAGAGGGGTCAGGCCCTCAAATCCTCAACAGCCACACATTCGACAGAGCTGACACGAACGGCACATGCGACGACAACCCGTGGCGGTAGCCGCGGTGCCGGATGTGTGAGCCGTCGTGAACATGATCCGATTAAAGCAGACACACACCCCGCAATGGAAATGTCAGCCCGCCAAGCCGCCTGCGACCGGAACCGACGAGGCCCCGGCGACCATGGATTCCATGGTCGCCGGGGCCTGGGACCGCTTCGGGACTGCTTCGAAACTACCGGGCAGCCGCCTCGCGGGGTGCGGGTCGTCGATCAGGCCGCGAGGACGGCCGTCTTGCGCAGGTAGACCAGGCTCAACCGGGGACTGACCTTCTCGATCCGGCCGGAGACGTAGCCCAGACGCTCGTAGAGCCGCAGATTGTGCTCGCTGCGGTGGCCGGTGAACAGCTCGTACTCGACCGCGTCGGCCAGCTTCTCCTCGATCGCGCGCAGCAGCCGGGTGCCCAGCATGTGCCGCTGGAGCCGGGGGTGCACGATCAGCTTGCCGATCCGGGCCACGCCGTCCTCGATGGTGCCGCGCACCGAGCCGACGACCTCGTCGCCGAGGCGGGCCACCAGGATGGTGTGCGTGGCGAACTCGCCGCGCAGACTCTCCAGGCTCTGCGTCAGCGGCTCGATGCCGTAGTCGTTGTACAGGGCGGCTTCGCCCTGGTAGCACAGGTACTGAAGCTTGAGGATCTGCTCGGCGTCGGATACGTCCGCCGTGCCGATGCCTACGTTCTGCCCCATCGGATTGCTCCCCTGATCGCCCTGATCACCGTGTGCGGATGGTGTCCGCAGTGCCTGATCACAGTGCCGCCGCGAAAGGGGGAGGGTTGTCCCCTTCTCGAACACTCGCATGAGCACTGCATTCGTCACTGTTCCACACGGCTTTTCCCGGACTTCTACCCGGCCCTCACCTACGCGCAATCCGTTGTTCAGACAACCCGTTCGACAGGATGCGGCCGATCGCGTGAATCCTGGTCCCGCATCCGGCGATCCGGGGCGATCGAGCGCATTCCCGGCCCCCGTATGCGTGTTTGTCCCCTACAATCCGGTCACCCGCCGGACCACCCCCTCCTTGAGCGCGCGGACCGCCGAGAACGGTTCGGTGACCCGATGGACGAGCAGCGTCAGGTGTGCGTCGTAGCCCACCACGTAGCGCGATTTGGGCGACTTGGCGGTGGCCGCCGTGACAATCGTCTCGGCCACCGTGGCCGGTTCGCTCCACAGCGGCTTCATCATCGAAAAGCCCAGGTCCATCCGCTGGAACGCGGTCGCGAACGCGCCGCCGCGATGGCGCTCGACCGCCTCGGCCAACTCCTCGGTGGCGCCGCTGCGAAAGCCCCCGGGCGCGACCACCACCACGTCGACCCCGGCGCCGGCCACCTCTACGCGCAGCGCGTCGGAGACCGCCTCCATCGCGTGCTTCCCGGCCTGATACCAGCCCAGGAGCGGGTAGGTGAGCTGCCCGGCGAGCGAGGAGATCTGTACCACTCGCCCCCAACCCCGCTCGCGCATGTGCGGGATCGCCAACCGGGCCAGCCGCAGCGGCGCGAACAGCGCGGTCTCCAACTGGTGCCGGGCGTCCTCCTCGGACACCTCCAGGACCGGCGCGAACGACGCGCGACCGGCATTGTTGACCAGGATGTCCGGGCGGATCCGGTCGATCACGTCCCGGCCGCCGGCCGGGTCGGTGACGTCGAGCAACACCGTGCGCACCTCGACGCCGGCCGCCTGCGCCGCCTCGGCGACCCGCTGCGCCTTGGCCGCCGAGCGCACGCTGCCCACCGTGTCGATCCCGGCGCCGGCCAGGGCAAGCACGGTGGCCAGGCCCAGGCCGGAGTTGGCCCCGGTGACCAGCGCTGTTCTGCTCATGCGCGACCCGCCTCGGTCCCGCCGGGCCGGCCCGATCGGCCGGCCCAAGTGCCGCCCGGCGCCCGGGGACTGCGGGCCCGGCGCGGCGCGGGCACCCGGAGCGCCGGTACGCCGACCCTCGACGCCGACGCCCGTTTCGGCCCGGGCGAAGCAAGCTCGTCGCCGGCCTTCAGGAGCAGGTCGAGCTGTTCGACGATGCCGTCCGCGAGCGCGAACGGGTCCGGCAGCGCGTCGCGGTCGGCCAGCACGCCGATGTCGATCCGGTCGTGGTAGCTCATGCCGCCGATGAACAGACCGAAGCCGTCGGCGATGATCCCCATCGAGTGGAACGCCTCCACCTTCTGCCCGTGCGCGTACAGGAGCGTGCGCGGGCCCGGCACGTTCGACACCGTGACATTGCACAGCGCGGGCAACACGGCCGCGAGCCGCGCGTCGCGGTAGAGCCCGCCGAGGAAGCCGAGCAGCGCCGGTGGCGGTGTCTCGGCCAGGCCGGTGAGCAACTCGCTGCCCATCGCGCTCTGCACGGCCTTGGCCGCGTTGGAGTTCTCATGCACGCACAACAACCGCTCGGCGGGCTCGGCCACATCGGTGGCCAATCCCACCAGCATCCCGGTGATCAGGTTGCCGCCGGCCCGCTCGCCGCCGCGCGTGGCGTCCACCGGTACCGTGGCGACCAGTTCCCGGGCGGGCAACTCGCCCAACGCGCCCAGTTGTTCGCGCAGCGCGCCGGCCACGATGGCGAGCACCACGTCGTTGACCTTGACCCCGAACACCTTCTTGACCCGCTTGACGTCGGACAGCGAAACGGTGCAGAAGCCGTACGACCGGTGCTTGCCGACCGGCGCGTTGTAGCGCGTCCTGGGCACGTTCAGCGGCAGCGCCCGCCCGAACCGTCCGGTCAGCGCGGCCTGCGCCATGCCCTGGCCCAGGCGGCCGAGCTGCCGGCCGACCCGCATCGGGGTGCCGGCCAACGACAACGCACCGTCCCGGAGCGCGGCCAAGGCGGTGGGCACGGCGGGCGGCTCGACCGGCGCGGGCAACGGCCGCCGCGCCGCCTCCCCGGCCGAAGCGTCGGGGTCAGGGGCCGGGCCGAGGTCCGGGTCCGGGTCGAAGAAGATCTCCTGCATCGCCGCGCCGGAGCGGCCGTCGATGCACGCGTGGTGCACCTTCCACAGGTGCGCGATCCGCCCGTGCTCCAGGCCGTCGACGATCCACCACTCCCACAGCGGCCGGTCGCGGTCGAGCCGATGTCGGTAGATCTCCTCGGCCAGCGCGGCGAGTTCGCGCCGACCGCCCGGCGCGGCCACGGTGGCCCGGCGCAGGTGCGCGTCCAGGTCGAACTCGGGATCCTCGACCCAGTACGGCCGGGCCAGCCCCCACGGGCTCTGCACCAGTTTGCGGCGCAGCAGCGGCAGCCGCGGCAGCCGGGCGGCCAACGTGCGCTTGAACGCGGCGTGATCGACCCGGCCCCCGGTGGTGGAGGCGTCGACGACGGTCAGGCACACGACGTGCGCCGGCCACTCCTGCGCCTCCAGGGCCAGGAAGGCCGAATCCAGACCGGAGAGCTTCACCAGGTGTTCCTCCTCCCGATGCCCGACGAGGTCAGGGCATCCTCGATGAAGCGGCGCGCCTGCCGGTTCCACATGGCTCCCAGATGCGAGCCGCGGTACCAGCAGACGGATGGTTCCGCCCAGTGCTTCCAGAGCCGATACGCCTGCTGCGGCGTGGCCATGCGGTCGGCCAGGCCGGCGTAGACGAAGCGGCGCTCCACCGGCAGCCGAGGGGTCACCGCCGGCGGCGAGACCACCCGGTGCACCAGTTCGGCCTCGGCGCCGAGCAGGCCCGCCGCGCGCACCCGGCGTCGGATGTCCTCGGGCGCGTGGTGCGCCATCACCCAGGCCAGGTCGACCGAGGGCACGCCGACTATCACGCAGTCGAGTTCCTCGAGGCCGGCGAGCAGCGCGGCGACATAGCCGCCGAGCGAGACCCCGTGCACCGCGATCGGCGCCCGCCCCTGCCGGCGAATCCAGTCCAGACAGCGCCGGACGTCCCACACCGCCTGGCCCAGGCCGTGCACGTTGCCGAGGTAGTCGAACGAGATGAACGGCGTGTCCTGGGCCCGGACGCCCTTGCGCGGCCCGTGCATCGGCAACACCGGGTGCAGGATGTTGACGCCGAGTTCGCGGTGCAGTCGCCGGCCGCGGAACGCGACCAGGTCGGCGGGGCGGCCCATGCCGAAGCCGTGCAGGTTCACCAGCCACGGGCGCGGCTCACCGGGGTGGCGCAGTACGTACGCCCACACCCGCTGATTCGCGCCGGCCGCCTGCCGGCGGGTGGCGCCCGGGAGGCCGGCCCAGGGCCGGTAGCCGCTGTCGAAGGCCAGTTGTTCGTAGCCGATCGTGCCGTATGTCCGCGCGCGCAGCGCCGGTTCGACCAGGGCCGGCGGCGCGGGGTGGAACAGGGTCGGGTCGTCGAGGTGGGTCCGGGTGCGGAGGGTCTGCACCGCTTCGCGGACCTCGTCGCGGATGCGCGCGGCGTCCCGGGGGTTCGGGGACAGTCGGCCGCCCGCGAGCAGCGCGACCACGATCTCGTCGAGGAAGGCGGCGGTGACCAGTCCCGGGGTGGGCCGGCCGGTCGGCAGGTCCGGGTGGCGGCGCTGCTCGGCGCGCGAGGAGCGCAGATAGGACCGCACGCCCAGGCCCACGGACCGCGGGACACCGCGCAGCAGTTCGCCGATCGGCAGATCGGAGAGCAGAGCGGCCGAGTTTGCCCCCTCGGCTCGTATTCGGCGCAGGTGATCGAGCATCCGATGCCTCCCCTCGACCTGGCTGCGGGCGCGACAAAGGGCCCGCGTCCTCCCCCCGGGGGACGCGGGCCCATCGTCTCAGCTCGAACGTGTTGCCGTGCGCCGTTACCTGCCGGCCCACGTGCGCTGGTCGGCCAGATCCGCGCGCACGTCCGCGAGTTGCTCGGCCACACGCACCGGCGCGGTGCCGCCGCGCCCGTCGCGCGAGGCCACCGAGCCGAGCACGGTCAGCACCGAGCGCACCTCGGGGGTCAACTCGGGCGAGATCTCCGCGAGTTGCTCGTCGGTCAGGTCCCACAGTTCGAGCCCGCGCGGCTCGCAGTACTTGACACACGCGCCGGCCACGTCGTGCGCGACCCGAAACGGCGTGCCCTGACGGACCAGCCATTCGGCGATGTCGGTGGCCAGGGAGAAGCCGGCCGGGGCCAACTCCTCCAGGCGCGCGCGGTGGAAGGTGAGCGTGGCGATCATCCCGGTGAACGCGGGGAGCAGGACTTCGAGCGTGTCGCACGAGTCGAAGACCGGCTCCTTGTCCTCCTGGAGGTCGCGGTTGTAGGCCAGCGGCAGCGCCTTGAGGGTGGCCATCAGCCCGGTCAGGTTGCCGATCAGCCGGCCCGACTTGCCGCGCGCCAGCTCCGCGATGTCCGGGTTCTTCTTCTGCGGCATGATCGAGGAGCCGGTGGAGAACGCGTCGTCCAGCGTCACGAAGGAGAACTCCTTCGTGTTCCAGATGATGATCTCCTCCGCGAGCCGGGACAGGTTCACCCCGAGCATCGCGGTGACGAACGCGAACTCGGCCGCGAAGTCGCGCGAGGCGGTGCCGTCGATCGAGTTCGCCGCGGACGCGGAGAAGCCCAGGTCGCGGGCCACCGACTCGGGGCTGAGCCCGAGCGAGGAACCGGCGAGCGCGCCGGACCCGTAGGCCGACACGTCCGCCCGCTTGTCCCAGTCGCGCAGCCGGTCCGCGTCGCGCGCGAACGCCTGTACGTGGGCGAGCAGATGGTGTGCGAGCAGCACCGGCTGGGCGTGCTGGAGGTGGGTACGACCCGGCATCACCACGTCCAGGTGCGCGGCGGCCTGCTCGACCAGCGCCTCCTGGAGGTCGGCGAGCAGCCGGCCCAGGATCCGCGCGTGGTCGCGCAGGTACATCCGCCCGAGCGTGGCGATCTGGTCGTTGCGCGAGCGGCCCGCGCGCAACTTGCCGCCCAGGTCGGGGCCGAGGATCTCGAGCAGCCCGCGCTCGAGCGCGGTGTGCACGTCCTCGTCGGCGATGGTGGCGACCAGGTCACCGGACTCGACGTGCTTGGCGAGCGTGTCCAGGCCGGCGAGCATGCGGGTCAGTTCGTCGTCGGTGAGCAGCCCGGCCGCGTGCAGCACCCGGGCGTGCGCCCGGGAGCCGGCGATGTCGTACGGCGCGAGCCGCCAGTCGAAGTGCACGCTGGCGGAGAGCCGGGCCAGCGCCTCGGAGGGGCCGCCGGAGAAGCGGCCACCCCACAGGCTCACCCGGTCGGGGTTGTTGGTCACCATTGGCCGTTCTCCCGCCGCGCGGCGATCTTGCTGGAGAGCCCGAACAGCTCGATGAAGCCCTTGGCCTGCGACTGGTCGAAGGTGTCGCCGGTGTCGTAGGTGGCCAGGTTGAAGTCGTAGAGCGACTCGTCGCTGCGCCGACCGGTGACCACGGCCCGACCGCCGTGCAGGGTCATCCGGATGTCACCGGAGACGTGCCGGTTGGCCTCGGCGATGAAGCCGTCCAGGGCCCGCTTGAGCGGGGAGAACCACAGGCCGTCGTAGACCAGTTCGGCCCAGCGCTGCTCGACGGTGCGCTTGTAGCGGGCCAGTTCGCGCTCGACGGTGACGTTCTCCAGCTCCTGGTGGGCGGTGATCAGCGCAATCGCACCCGGGGCCTCGTAGACCTCGCGGCTCTTGATCCCCACCAGCCGGTCCTCGACCATGTCGATCCGGCCGATGCCCTGGGCGCCGGCCCGCCGGTTCAGCTCCTCTATCGCCTGGAGCACGCTGACCTTGCGGCCGTCGACGGCCACCGGCACGCCGCGCTCGAAGGTGATCACGACCTCGTCCGCGTCGCGGGGGGTGGCCGGGTTCTGCGTGTACTCGTACACGTCCTCGATCGGCGCGTTCCAGATGTCCTCCAGGAAGCCGGTCTCCACGGCCCGCCCGAAGACGTTCTGGTCGATCGAGTAGGGCGACTTCCTGGTGGTGGCGATCGGCAGGTTCTTCGCCTCGGCGAACGCGATCGCCTTGTCCCGGGTCATCGCGTAGTCGCGAACCGGGGCGATGCACTTGAGGTCGGGCGCGAGCGAGGAGATGCCGACCTCGAAGCGGACCTGGTCGTTGCCCTTGCCGGTGCAGCCGTGCGCGACCGTGCCGGCGCCGTGCTTCTCGGCGGCGGCGACCAGGTGCTTGACGATCACCGGGCGCGAGAGCGAGGAGACCAGCGGGTAGCGGTCCATGTAGAGGGCGTTGGCCCGGATCGCGGGCAGGCAGTAGCCGTCGGCGAACTCGTCGCGGGCGTCGGCGACCTCGGCCTCGACCGCGCCGCAGGCCAGTGCCCGCTTGCGGATGATCTCCAGGTCCTCGCCGTTCTGGCCGACGTCGACGGCCACCGCGATGACCTCGGCGCCGGTTTCCTCCGCGATCCATTGGATGCACACGGAGGTATCGAGACCTCCGGAATAGGCGAGTACTACGCGCTCGGTCACGAGCGTTCTCCTTCGGATGAGTGGTTGGGCAGATGTGCTGCGGTGGTTCGCCCGAGCCGAGCGCTCTAGCGGGGTACGAAAGTGTGTGCCGCCGGGTCTGCCCCGGCTATCCCTTGTGTTCGGCGAGGGCCAGGAGGTGGGCGGCCAGTGCCGCGCCGCCCTCGGGGTCTCGCGAGACCATCAGGATGGTGTCGTCGCCGGCGATGGTGCCCAGGATCAGTCGGGAGTCGGCGTGGTCCATGGCCGAGGCCAGGAACTGGGCCGCCCCGGGCGGTGTGCGCACCACCACGAGGTTGCCCGACGCCTCGGCCGACACGAGCAGTTCGCCGGCCAGGCGCGAGAGCCGGCCCTCGACCGCGGACTCCTCGAGCGGCGCGCGGGGGGTGCGGTCGCCGCCCTCCGCCGGTACGGCGTAGATCAGCGAGCCCTCGCCGTCGCGGATCTTCACCGCGCCGAGCTCGTCGAGGTCCCGGGAGAGCGTGGCCTGGGTGACGGCGAGGCCGTCCTCGGCGAGCAGTCGGGCGAGTTGGTTCTGCGACCGGACCCGGTGCCGGGTCAGGATGTCGACGATCCGCCGGTGCCGGGCGATCCGGGTGCTGGGCACCGCGTATACGCCCTCGGCCGGGGTCGCTTCGCTGCTCTGCTCGCTGCTCATGGGACGACCTCGCCTAACCTCGGACTCGTCGTCGGATCTGGGTCACGGTGTTCCTCCGGCGGGTGCGGCGGCGAGGCCGGCGTCCAGGATGGCGGGCAGGGCCCCGAGCAGCGCGTCCACGTCCGCGTCGTCGACGACGAGCGGCGGGGCGAGTCTGACCCGGGTGGGCACGGCGGCGTTGACGAGGAAGCCCGCGTCCTGCGCCGCCTTTTGCACGGCCTGCGCCACCGGTGCGGTGAGCACGATACCGATCAACAGGCCCGCTCCGCTCACCTGCTCGACCAGCGGATGGGCGATCTTCTCGATGCCGGTGCGCAACCGCTCGCCCAGGCGGGCCGAACGGGTGCACAGGTCGTCGTTCTCGATGGTGTCCAGGACCGCGAGCGCCGCGGCGCAGCACACCGGGTTGCCGCCGAACGTGGCGCCGTGTTGGCCCGGTTGGAACAGCTCGGCCGCCGCGCCGAAGGCGACACAGGCCCCGATCGGCAGCCCGCCGCCCAGGCCCTTGGCCAGGGTGACCACGTCCGGCTCGATGCCCAGCGGCTGGTGTGCGAACCACGTGCCGGTGCGGGCGATCCCGGTCTGGATCTCGTCCAGGATCAGCAACGCGCCGTGCGCGGCGGTGATCTCCCGGGCCGCGACCAGGTAGCCCTCGGTCGGGGTGACCACGCCGCTCTCGCCCTGGATGGGTTCCAGGATCACCGCCGCGGTCTGCGGGCCGACCGCGGCGCGCAGCGCCTCGATGTCGCCGTAGGGCACGAAGTCCACCCCGCCGGGCAGCGGGGCGAACGGCTCGCGCTTGACGGGCTGTCCGGTCATCGCGAGCGCGCCCATGGTGCGCCCGTGGAAGCTGCCCTCGGCGGCGATGAGCTGCGGCCGGCCGGTGCGCCGGGCGAGCTTGAACGCGGCCTCGTTGGCCTCGGCGCCCGAGTTGCCGAAGTAGACCCGGCCGGGGCGGCCGAACAGGGCGAGCAGCCGCTCCGCGAGGGCGACCGGCGGTTCGGCGATGTAGAGGTTGGACACGTGGCCCAGCCGGCCCAGCTGCGCGGTGACCGCGGCGGCGATCGCCGGGTGCGCGTGGCCGAGCGAGTTGACCGCGATGCCGCCGAGGAAGTCGACGTAGGTGTTGCCGGCGGTGTCCACGACGTGGGCGCCGGAACCACTGGCCAGTTCGATCGCGGGTGTGCCGTAGTTGTTCATCAGCGACTGGTTCCACCGCTGCGTCAGCGCACCGGTTCCGGTGATCGTCATGCCGCCCCCTCCGCGTGGTCGTCGTGGTCGTCGTGGTCGTCGTGGCCGGCTTCGGCGAACGCGCCGGACTTGCCCCGGGCCGGGACCACCATGGTCCCGATCCCCTCGTCGGTGAACACCTCGAGCAGCAGCGAGTGCGCCACCCGCCCGTCCAGGACATGTGCGGCGGGCACGCCGGCCTGCACGGCCCGCAGGCACGCCTCCATCTTGGGCAACATGCCGGTGGACAACGTCGGCAGCAGCGCCGCCAACTCCTCGGCGTCCAGGCGCGATATCACCTCGTCGCTGACCGGCCAGTCGGCATAGAGCCCCTCGACGTCGGTGAGCACCACCAGCTTCTCCGCGCCGAGCGCGACTGCGAGCGCCGAGGCGGCGGTGTCCGCGTTGACGTTGTAGACGTGCCCGTCGGCGCCGCGCGCGATCGAGGAGATCACCGGTATGCGGTTGTCGTGCAGCAGCGCCTTGATCGCGCCCGGGTCGACCTCGACGATGTCGCCGACCAGGCCGATGTCGATCGCCTCGCCGTCGACGATCGCGTGCCGCTTCTCCGCGGTCATCGTGTGCGCGTCCTCGCCGGTCATCCCGACGGCGAACGGGCCGTGCTGGTTGATCAGCCCGACGATCTCCCGCTGCACCTGGCCGGCCAACACCATGCGCACCACGTCCATCGCCTCGGGCGTGGTCACCCGCAGGCCGCCCGCGAACGAGGACTCGATGCCGAGCCGGTCGAGCTGGGCGCTGATCTGCGGGCCGCCGCCGTGCACGATCACCGGACGAAGCCCGGCGAACCGCAGGAAGACCAGGTCCTGGGCGAAGGCCCGCTTGAGCGCGTCGTCGACCATGGCGTTGCCGCCGAACTTGATCACCACGGTCTTGCCGTAGAAGCGCGCCAACCACGGCAGCGCCTCGATCAGCGTGCGCGCCTTGGTCAGTGCCGCGTTGTTGCGCCCCTGTTTGCCGACCGATTCCGTCTGCATCCCGCTCCCCCTCGTCGTGCTGTCGGTGACGGTCATGACGAGTAGGCCGAGTTCTCGTGGACGTAGTCGGCCGTGAGGTCGTTGGTCCATACGGTCACGGCGGCCTCGCCCGCGTTCAGATTCGCCACGATATGCGTCTCGCGCGGGCTCATGTCGACCAGTTCGCGGTCCTCGCCCACGAAGCCGTCCCGGCACACCCACACGCCGTTGAACGCGACGTCGAGCCAATCGGGGTCGAACGCGGCGGCGGTGGTGCCGATCGCGGAGAGCACCCGACCCCAGTTCGCGTCCTCGCCGTGCACCGCGCACTTGAACAGGTTGTTCCGGGCGATCGAGCGGGCCACCTCGAGCGCGTCCGCCTCGTCGGCGGCGCCCACCACGTCGATCCGGATGTCCTTGCTCGCGCCCTCCGCGTCGCCGATCAGCTGCCGCGCCAGGTCGCCGCTGACGGTGCGCACGGCCTCGGCGAACACGGCGAGGTCGGGCTCGATGCCGGAGGCGCCGGAGGCCATCAGCAGCACCGTGTCGTTGGTGGACATACAGCCGTCGGAGTCGATCCGGTCGAACGTGGTGTGCGTGGCGCCGCGCAGCACCGCGTCCAGCGTCTCGGCGTGCACCACGGCATCCGTGGTGAGCACGACCAGCATGGTGGCCAGGCCGGGGGCGAGCATGCCCGCGCCCTTGGCCATGCCGCCGACCGTCCAGCCCGCCGGGTCGGTGACCGCGGCCTGCTTGTGCACCGTGTCGGTGGTCTTGATCGCGATCGCCGCGTCCTCGCCGCCGTCCGGGCGCAGCGCCGCGACCGCCTTGTCCACGCCCGGCAGCAGCTTGTCCATCGGCAGTTGCAGGCCGATCAGGCCGGTGGAGGCCACCACGATCTCGCCCGCGTTGAGCCCGAGCAGCTCGGCCACCTTCTCGGCGGTGGCGTGCGTGTTGCGAAAGCCCTCGCTGCCGGTGCACGCGTTGGCGCCGCCGGAGTTGAGCACCACCGCCTGCACCTGCCCGGCCTTGACCACCTGCTCGGACCACACCACCGGCGCCGCCTTGACCCGGTTCGAGGTGAACACCGCCGCCCCGGCGATCGAGGGGCCGTCGTTGACCACCAGGGCCACGTCCGGCAGACCGGTGCTCTTGAGCCCGGCGGCCACGCCCGAGGCCCGGAATCCCTGTGCCGCGGTGACGCTCACGGTGCTACCCCCGTCTTGCTCAGTCCCAGGTCCTCGGCCAGCCCGAGGGCGATGTTGGTGCTCTGGATCGCGCCGCCGGCGGTGCCCTTGGCGAGGTTGTCGATCGCGCCGACCACGACGACCCGGCCGGCCCGCTCGTCGACGGTGACCTGCAACACGGCGGTGTTCGCGCCGTAGACCATGGCAGTCGCGGGCCACTGGCCCTGGGCCAGCAGGTGTACGAAAGGCTCGTCGGCGTAGGCCGCGGCATAGGCGGCGCGCACCGTCTCGGCGCCGACGCCCGGCTTGAGTCTGGCCGTGCAGGTGGCCAGGATGCCGCGCGACATCGGCACCAGGGTCGGCGTGAAGGACACCGTGACCTCGTCGTCGGTGACCGCGCGCAGCCCCTGCAGGATCTCCGGGGTGTGCCGATGCACGCCGCCGACGCCGTAGGCGCTCGCGGAGCCCATCACCTCGCTGCCGAGCAGGTGCGGCTTGGGCGCCTTGCCCGCGCCGGAGGTGCCGGAGGCGGCGACCACGACCCAGTCCGGCTCGACCAGGCCGGCGGCCAGCGCGGGCACCGTGCACAGCAGCGACACGGTCGGGTAGCACCCGGGCACCGCGATCCGCCGGGTGCCGGCCAGCGCGGCCCGGCCGCCCGGCAGCTCGGGCAGTCCGTACGGCCATGTCCCGGCATGGGAGGATCCGTAGAACTCCTCCCAGTCCGCCGCCTTCCGGAGCCGATAATCCGCACCGCAGTCCACCACGAGCACGTCCGCGCCCAGCTGCGCGGCGAGCGCGCCGGACTGTCCGTGCGGCAGGGCGAGGAAGACCACGTCGTGCCCCGCGAGGTTCTCCGCCGTGGTCTCGGCGAGAACCCGATCGGCCAGCGGCAGCAGGTGCGGCTGGAGCTCGCCCAGGCGTCGGCCCGCGTTGGACCCCGCCGTGAGCGTGCCGATCTCGATCTCCGGGTGTGCGAGCAGCAGGCGCAGGATCTCCCCGCCCGCGTAACCGCTCGCCCCGGCCAGTGCCGCCTTGGCCCCCATTACCGCCTCCTCGTGAGAAGCATGACTATACGGAAGATCGAATCTATATGCAAGTACGTTCCGTAACGACCGATTCGGGAGTCGTCCCGGGCCGCCGCGGCCAAGCCTGACGCGTCGCCCTCCACCCCAGAAGGGCGCATGCGCGGTGCGTTAGGATCAGCCGACTTCGGATACGCGCCCCCATCGGGGCGGTCGACCGCCGGCGGGACGGCACCGACGCGCAGCAGACGGCGGGCCGCCCCCGCCCAGGAAACGAACGAGACCACGTGACCTCTCCCCCCGGCACCTCCGGGCCCGCCGACGCCTCGCCCGCCGCCGACCCGGACCCGTCGGCCCCCACCGGCGAGCCGCACCCGGCCGGCGCGACGGACACCACGAACCCTCCCGACGCGCCCAGCCACCCCTCGGCCCCCCGTCGGCGCCCGCACGTCCCGCTGCCGGACCTGCTCGCCCTGGGACTGCCGACCCTGGTGTTCGCGGTGATGGGCTGGCACCAGCGCTGGATCACCGACGACGGCCTGATCTTCACCCGCGCGGTACGCGAGATCCTGGCCGGCAACGGACCCGTCTACAGCGTCGGCGAACGCGTGGAGACCTCCACCAGCACCCTGTGGCAGTGGCTGCTGACGCTGCTCGGCGCGATCACCCCGTTCGACTACGCGCCCACCGCCGTCTACACCGGCCTGGTCCTGGCCGTCGCCGGCCTGTGGTTGTCCCTGGACGGCACCCGGCGACTCTTCCGCGGCATGGCGGTCACCCGACTGCTGCTGCCCGCCGGCGTACTCGTGTTCATCGCCGTCCCGTCCGTGTGGGACTTCGCCACCGCCGGCATGGAGACCGGCCTGATCCTGTTCTGGATCGGCCTGTCCTGGTGGCTCCTGGTCGGCACCTGGCTGCACCCGGTCGGCACCCACACCACCCGCCGCACCCTCGCCGTCTCCTTCTGGTTCGGCCTGGGCCCGCTGGTCCGCCCGGACCTGGGCCTGACCATGGCGGTCCTGCTCCTGGCCCAGTTCCTGCTGATCAAGGCCCGCTGGCCCAAGGCCCTGCTGATGCTGGTCTGCGCGGGCCTGCTGCCCGCCGCGTACGAGATCTTCCGGCTCGGCTACTACGGCCTGATCTTCCCGATGCCCGCACTCACCAAGGAGGCATCCGGATCCCTGTGGGGCCGCGGTTGGGACTACCTGACCGACTACATGCGGCCGTACTACCTGTGGATCCCGATGATCCTGATCCTGGTCGCGGTCGCCCTCGCGCTCACCCGACGCCGCCCGGCCGACCACCGCACCTGGATCGTCATCGCCGCCCCGCTGGTCGCGGCGCTCGGCCAGACCGTCTACGTGCTCAAGGTCGGCGGCGACTTCATGCACGGCCGGATGTGGCTGCCCGTACTGCTCCTGGTACTGCTCCCGCTGCTGCTCGCGCCGCTGGACCGACTGGTCACCCCGGCCATCGTGCTGGTCGCGGTATGGGCCGTGGTCTGCGGCAGCACCCTGCGCTCGGGCGTGTTCACCACACCCGCCCCGGACGGCCACGGCAACCAGGTCTGGAACGAACGCGACACCTACGCGGCCTGGACCCGAACCGACAACCCCACCACCGAGGCCGCGCACATCCGCACGCTGCCGACCATAGAAGAGGCCTTCCGTCACGAAAAGGCGACCGGAGAGCGTTTGTTGTTCGTGGACCCGAACTACATCAAGCAACTCCCGCCGCTACCGCTGCGCCGCGACCTGCCCTACGACCGGGGTCTGGTGATCGGCCGACTCGGGGTGGGCGGCGCGATCACCCCGCTCGGTGGCATCGTGGTCGACGTGTGGGGCCTGTCCAACACCGTCGGCGCACACATCACCGAGACCGCGCACGTCGCCGCCGGCCACAAGAAGCTGCTCCCCTTCGCCTGGAACGTCGCGCTCTACGTCGACCCCGCCGCCGACGCGCTGGTCCCCGAGGAGGCCGCGCCCGCCGCGCAGATCCGGGCCGCCCGGGCCGCGCTGCAATGTGGCGATCTCAAGGAGCTGGTCGACTCGGTCACCGAGCCGATGTCCGCGTCGCGCTTCTGGAAGAACCTGACCGGTGCCGTGGATCGGACCAACCTGCGGATCCCCGCCAATCCGATCGAGGCCGAGAAGAAATTCTGCTCCCCCTCCTGAGCCCGCCATCGGCCCGGCAGGCGATCATCAGTGGTTATGGTGTGGACGGCCCGCCCGCCCCGACTGGAGTCAACGAACCATGAGCCTCGTGAGTGTGCTGTCCGGGCGCTCGCGCTCCGGGCGACGGGCCGATCCCCCGGCGAACGGCCCGCGCCCGCGCGGCGTCGCCCGCTGGAACACCGCGATGGTGCTGCTGCCCGCACTGATCGTGCTGATCCTGGGCTGGCATCGACGCTGGATCAGCGACGACGGCCTGATCTTCACCCGCACCGTGCGGCAGATCCTGGCCGGCCACGGCCCCGTGTTCAACGTGGGCGAACGCGCCGAGTCCTCCACCAGCACACTGTGGCAGTGGCTCCTGGTCCTTGCCTCGTGGATCACCCAAAGCGACGTCGGCCGGCTCGCCGTCTACCTCGGCCTGCTGTGCACCGTCCTCGGCTACGCCCTGGCCCTGCACGCCACCCGCCGGCTGTACACCCGCACCACCACCGCCGAGGCGCCCTACCTGGTCCCCCTCGGCGTGATCACCCTGCTCGCGCTGCCCCCGGTCTGGGACTTCGCCACCTCCGGCCTGGAAACCGGCCTCACCACACTGTGGACCGCCGGCTGCTGGTGGCTCCTGGTCCGCCTCCCGTACGACCCACGCGCCCGAGTCGGCTACTCCCTGGCCCTGCTCGCCGGACTGGGCCCGATGGTGCGCCCCGACCTGGCCATCGCCACCCTCGGCTTCCTGGCCGCCCTCGCCGTCATCCGCCGCCCGAGACCCCTCCACGCCACCGCCCTGCTGGCCACCGCGGGCGCCATCCCCCTCGCCTACGAGATCTTCCGGATGGGCTACTACGGCGTCCTCCTCCCCCTCCCCGCCGTCACCAAGGAAGCCTCCGCCGCCGACTGGCCCAGAGGCTGGGACTACGTCCGCGACCTGACCGGCCCGTACCACCTGTGGATCCCGTTCGCCGTGCTGGCCGCCTGCGGCGCGACCGCCCTCGCCCTACGCGTACGCACACGGGCACCCAACGGCCTACACCCACGCGCCATCGACCGAGCCGCCTGGACCCGAATCACCGTCTTCGCCGTCCCCACCCTCTGCGGGTCGGCCATGCTCCTCTACGTGATCCGCGTCGGCGGCGACTTCATGCACGCCCGCATGCTCCTCCCGGGCCTGTTCGTCCTCCTGCTCCCAATCCTGCTGATCCCCGCGAACCGGCTCGCCGTGCCCGCCGTCACCGCCCTGACCGCCTGGGCCGTGGTCTGCGCGATCGCCTTCCGCGTCCCCTACGACGGCATCGGCCCCAAGGGCATCGCCGACGAACGTGCCTTCTACATCGGCGCGCTCAAGGTCGCCAACCCGGTCACCGCGTACTCCTACGTGGCCAACTACCCACGCTTCCCCGCCGCCGCCCAGGCCGCCCGCGCCGACCAAAGGCACGTGATCGTCTACCCCTGGTACGACAGCTTCTACGTCACGCCGCTCAACCCGAACGTCCCCGCCCCGGTCGCCACGGTCTGGACCAACCTGGGCATGAACGGCGCCAACACCCCCCTCGACGGCGTCTCCGTCGACATCCTGGGCCTGGCCTATCCGCTGGCCGCACACGTCGAACTCACCACCCGAGGCCGCCCGGGCCACGAAAAGGAAATCGACATCGCCTGGGTCTTCGCCCAATACGCGGCCCCCGACGCCATCCTCCCCCCAGGCATCGACCCGATCCGGGTAAAGGCCGCCCGCTACGCCCTGACCTGCGGCAACACCAACAGCGGCAAACTGAAGGAACTCCAAGACTCGGTCCAAGAACCCATGTCCTGGTCCCGCTTCAAGAAAAACTTCACCGGCGCCTTCTCCCGCACCGAATTCCGCTTCCCCAACAACCCGGTAACGGCGGCAAAAGAAATCTGCGGCGTAGACGTCCTGGCCCCCCACGTCCTCCCCCAGGACACCCCGAACCACTAACCGGCAACCCACAACCACCAAGCCCGGGCCAACCACCCCAGCCCGTCCGGCGCTTGAGGACGCCCAAGCCGCCCACCACCAACCCGCAACCACCAAGCCCCGAGGCAACCAAACTCAGCCCGTCCGGCGTTTGAGGACACCCAAGCCGCCCACCACCAACCCGCAACCACCAAACCCCGAGGCAACCAAACTCAGCCCGTCCGGCGTTTGAGGACACCCAAGCCGCCCACCACCAACCCGCAACCACCAAACCCCGAGGCAACCAAACTCAGCCCGTCCGGCGTTTGAGGACACCCAAGCCGCCCACCACCAACCCGCAGCGACCAAGCCCAACGCAACCAAAATCAGCCCGTCCGGCGACTGAGGACCAACCCCCTCACCCCTTCGACCGCACCGTCACGTCGTTGATCCGCGAATCCCCCGGAAGCAACAGCGCCGACACCACGACCCCCGCCACCGTCCCGGGATCGCTGTACCGCGAAGTCTCGAAAGCCCCACCCTCCTGCTCCCGCACCGCCCGCTGCATCGCCGTAGCCGTCCGCCCCGGATACACACTCGTCACCCGCAACTCCGGCTCCTCCTCCCGCAACGCGTCCGCCAGCGCCTTCAACGCGTGCTTGCTCGCCGCATAGGCCGCCCACCCCGCGCTCGCCCGCAGCCCCGCCCCGCTGTTGAGCAACACCAAATCACCGCGCCCCCGCCGCAACGCCGGCAACAACACCCGTGTGACCTCCGCCACCGCGACCACATTGACGCTCAGCGTGCGCGACCACACGGCCGCCGCCGTCTCCGCCACCGTGCCCAGCTCGGCGACCCCCGCACTGTGCACCAGCCCCGCGAACGTCTCGTCGACCAACGGCGCCAACGCCGCCGCGATCGTCTCCGGCTGCTCCAAATCGGCGATCACCGTGCGCACTCCCGGCCCCGCCAACGCCTCGGCGCGCCGCTGCGAACGTACGATCGCGACCAGGTCGTGGCCCTGCTCACGCAACTGCCGGGCGATCTCCGCACCGATACCGCTGCCCGCGCCAGTGATCACATAAGTACTCATGTCGCCACCCTATGAGGTGCGTGCCCGGCGCGACCCACGACCTCGCCCGGCCCACCCGGAGCCCGCCGACGATGACCCTGACCAGCACACTGCCCGAGCAGGGACCCTCGCCCACCGACCCGGCCGGCCCCGCCCGCACCCACGCCCCACGAAGCCGCCCGGTCGCACGCTGGAACCTCGCAATGGTGCTGCTGCCCGCGGTGTTCATCGCCGTCCTCGGCGGCCGGCGCAGCTGGATGTCCGACGACGGCCTGATCTTCACCCGCCCGGTACGCCAGATCCTGGCCGGCCACGGCCCGGTATTCAACCCCGGCGACCGCGCCGAGGCCACCACCAGCACCCTCTGGCAGTGGCTCCTGGTCGCCGCAACCAAACTCACCGGCCAGGAACCCGCACCCCTCGCGGTCCGCCTCGGCCTGTTGTGCACCGTCATCGGCTGGTTCCTGGCCACCGACGCCACCCGCCGACTGCATTCACCCAAACATTCACCCAAACCCGAAACCCAACCCCAACCCCAACCCCGACCCCGACCCCAGCCCCAGCCCCAGCCCCAGCCCCAGCCCCAGCCCCAGCCCCAGCCCCGAACCAACCTCCTCCTCCCCTGCGGCGCCCTCGTCCTGCTCGCGCTGCCCCCGGTCTGGGACTTCGCCACCTCCGGCCTGGAAACCGGCCTCACCACACTGTGGACCGCCGGCTGCTGGTGGCTCCTGGTCCGCCTCCCGCACGACCCGCGCGCCCGTACCGCCCACGCGCTGGCCCTGCTCGCCGGCCTCGGCCCGATGGTCCGCCCCGACCTGACCATCGCCACCCTCGGCTTCCTGGCCGCCCTGGCGATCATCCACCCGCCACGCCCCCGACGTGCCGCCACCCTCCTGGCCGCCGCGGGCGCCATCCCCCTCGCCTACGAGATCTTCCGGATGGGCTACTACGGCGTCCTCCTCCCCCTCCCCGCCGTCACCAAGGAAGCCTCCGCCGCCGACTGGCCCAGAGGCTGGACCTACCTCCGCGACCTCACCGACCCCTACCACCTATGGCTCCCGACCCTGATCCTCACCGCCGTCGGCGCAACCACCCTCGCCCTACGCCTGCGCACGCGGGCACCCAACGGCGGCCTTCACCCACGCGCCATCGACCGAGCCGCCCGAACCCGAATCACCGTCTTCGCCGTCCCCACCCTCTGCGGGTCGGCCATGCTCCTCTACGTGATCCGCGTCGGCGGCGACTTCATGCACGCCCGCATGCTCCTCCCCGGCCTGTTCGTCCTCCTCCTCCCAATCCTCCTGATCCCCGCGAACCGGCTCGCCGTGCCCGCCGTCACCGCCCTCGCCGCCTGGGCCGTGCTCTGCGCGACCACCTTCCGCGTCCCCTACGCCCTCATCGGCCCGCAGGGCATCGCCGACGAGCGCGGCTTCTACACCACCGTCATGGGCGTGGCCAACCCCGTCACCGCCGACGCCTTCATCAACCACTCCCCCGACTTCGCGGTGTCGATCCGCGGCCCGCGCCCGGCCTACCGACACACCCTGGTCGCCCGTACCGCGGCCCACTCCTTCGTCGTCCCGCTGCGCCCGGACCTGCCCACCCCGATCGTGGCCATCTCGAACTCCCTGGGCGTAAACGGCGTCGCCGCCCCCCTGACCGGCGTCTCGCTCGACGAACTGGGCCTGGCCTACCCGCTGGCCGCGCACATCCGACTCACCGCCAGGGGCCGCCCCGGCCACGAGAAGCAGCTCGACCCGGCCTGGGTACTCGCCGAATACGCCGACCCGGCCGCCCCACTGCCCCCCGGGATCGACCCGATCCGGGTCGCCGCCGCCCGCTACGCCCTGACCTGCGGCAACACCAACAGCGGCAAACTGAAGGAACTCCGTGACTCGGTCCGCGCCCCCATGACCTGGAGCCGCTTCACCACCAACCTCCTCGGCGCCGTCGACCGCACGTCCTTCCGCTTCCCCAACGACCCGGTGGCCGCCGCCAAGGAAATCTGCGGCACCGACGCCCCCGCCCCCGCCCCAGGCGTCCTCCCGCGGCCCTGAACCCGCACGCCGAACCCACACGCCCGAGAACGTGTGGGGCCGCACACCCAAAAGGATGTGCGGCCCCACACGTTCACCACTAAAGGCCCTAAAGGCCCTAAAGGCACCAAAAGACGCCGAAGACGCCCCATCACGCCCCTCGCAGCACCGCCCCGGTCCGCTCCGCCGCAAGCGCGACCGCCGCGTCCCGCGCCGCCGTCGCCTCCTCGACCGTCAACGTGCGATCCGCCGCCCGGAACCGCAGCGCGTAGGCCAGCGACTTACTGCCCTCGGCGACCTGCGACCCGGTGTAGACGTCGAACAGCCGCACCGACTCCAGCAGTTCCCCGGCCCCGTCGACCAACGCCGCCTGCACGCGCGCCGCCGGCACCGACCCGTCCACGACCAGCGCGACGTCCTGCGTGGCCACCGGGTAGGACGAGATGTGCCCGGCCTGCGGCAGGTGTTCCCCGTCCAGATCGGCGGTCAGCAGATCCAGGTCCAGCTCCATCGCACCGACCCGCTCCGGCAGGTGCAGCGTCTTGAGCACCCGCGGATGCAGTTCACCCGCGTGCCCGACGACCCGCTCGGTGCCGTCCGGCGCGGTCACCACGAGCGCCGCGCAGCGCCCGGGATGCCACGGCTCGTGCTGATCCTGACGCACCGTCAGTTCAACGCCCGCCGCGTCCGCGACCACACGCGCGGCCTCGACCGCGTCCGCCCAGCACTGCGGCCGGCCCTTGCCCCACCAGCCGGAGTGCTCGCGCTCCCCGGCCAACACGACCGCCACCCGCTGCGGCTGCTGCGGCAACGCCGCGGCCAGCGCGGCCAGTTCGTCCTCGGTCGGCCGCCGGTCCACGGCGAGCTGCGGGGCCGGCGGGGTGGACACGTTCGGCCGGAACACCACACCCGACTCGAACAGCGCCAGATCGCCGTTGCCCCGGCCGAGGTTGCGCCGCAACGTCCCGAGCAGCCCCGGCAACAGCGTGGTACGCAGCGCCGGCTCCTCCTCGGAGATCGGATTGACCAGCACCACGGTGCGCCGCCGCGCGTCGTCCGCAGCCAGCCCGAGCTCGTCGAACGCGCTCTGCCCCAGGAACGGGTAGTTGAGCACCTCGGTGTAACCCGCACCGGCCAGCGCCCGTCCGAGCCGCCGCCGACGCCGCTGGTCGGCGGTCAGCCCGCGACCGGCCGGCACCTGGGGCAACGTCGAGGGCACCTGCTCGTAGCCCTCCAACCGGATGACCTCTTCGGCCAGGTCGTTCGGGTCGGTCAGGTCCGGCCGCCAGGTCGGCGGCAGCACGGTCAACTCGTCGATGCCCTCGACCGAGCAGCCCACCTCCTGCAACCGCTGGGCGACCGTCTCGCGGGTGTACGGGACCCCCGCGACCTTCGCCGCGTGGTCCGCCGCGAGCACGATCCGCACCACCTCGCGCGGCGCGTCCACCTCGGTCACACCCGCCTCGGCCTGCGCCCGCTCGCCGCCGAGCGCGGCCAGCAGGTCCACCGCACGCTGCGCCGCGGCCCGAGCCGCCTCCGGGTCCACGCCACGCTCGAACCGGCGCGACGCCTCCGAACCCAGCTTGTGCCGGCGCGCGGTGCGGGCGATCGCGATCGGGTCGAAGTGCGCGGCCTCGATCACGATGTCGGCGGTGTCCGCGCCGATCTCGGTGCTCTCCCCGCCCATCACCCCCGCGAGCCCGATCGGCCCGCGGTTGTCACAGATCAGCAGATCCTCCGGGTCCAACGTCCGCTCGACGTCATCCAGCGTGGTCAACGTCTCGCCCGCCCGCGCCCGGCGCACCACGATCGAACCCTGCAGCAGCGCCCGGTCGTAGGCGTGCAGCGGCTGGCCCAGTTCGAGCATCACATAGTTGGTGACGTCCACGACCAGCGAGATCGGCCGCATGCCGCTCATCTGCACCCGCCGCTGCAACCACAGCGGCGACGGCGCCTCGGGGTCGATGCCGACCACGGTGCGCGCGACGAAGCGGTCACAACCGGCCGGGTCCTCGACCAGCACCGGATAGCCGTACGAGTTGGCGTCCGGCACATCGAGCAGCGCCGGGTCGCGCAGCGGCTGCCCGTAGGCGATCGCCGCCTCGCGGGCCACGCCGCGCATCGACAGGCAGTAGCCCCGGTCCGGGGTCACCGCGATGTCGAGCACCTCGTCGACCAGGCCGAGCAACTCGATCGCGTCCGCGCCGATCTGCGCCTCGATCGGCAGCACGATGATGCCGTCGTGGTCGTCGCCCATGCCCAGTTCGCGGGCCGAGCAGATCATCCCGCGCGAGACCCGGCCGTACGTCTTGCGCTCGGCGATCTCGAACGGACCGGGCAACACGCCGCCCGGCAGGATCACCACGACCTTGTCGCCGACCTCGAAGTTGCGCGCGCCGCAGACGATCTCCTGCGGCTCACCGGTGCCGTTGGCATCGCCCACGTCGACCCGGCAGAACCGGATCGGCTTCTTGAAGCCCGCCAGTTCCTCGATCTCCAGGACCTGTCCGACCACGAGCGGACCCTTGAGGTCCGCGCCGAGCTGCTCGACCGTCTCGACCTCGAGGCCGAGCGCCACGAGCTTGTCGGCGACGTCGCGCCCGGACTCGCCGGCGGGGAGATCGACGTACTCCCGCAGCCAGGAAAGCGGGACCCGCATCAGATCTCCATCCCGAACGGAAGGGTGAACCGGACGTCACCCTCGACCATGTCTCGCATGTCCTCGACGTTGTGCCGGAACATCAGCGCGCGCTCCAGGCCCACGCCGAACGCGAAACCGCTGTACACCTCGGGGTCGATGCCGCACGCGATCAGCACGCGCGGGTTGACCATGCCGCAACCACCCCATTCGATCCAGCCCTCGGACCGGCAGGTCCGGCACGGATGCTCCGGGTCGCCCACCGACGCGCCCCGGCAGACGAAGCACTTGAGGTCGAGCTCGGCGGACGGCTCGGTGAAGGGGAAGTACGACGGGCGCAGCCGGGTCACGATGCCCTCGCCGAACATCGCCTCGACGAAGTGGTCCAGGGTGCCCTTGAGGTCGCCCATGGTCAGGCCCTTGTCCACGGCCAGGCCCTCGATCTGGCCGAACACCGGGGTGTGCGTCGCGTCGAGTTCGTCGGTGCGGTAGACCCGCCCCGGGCAGATCACGTAGATCGGCGGGGTCCGGGTCAGCATGGTGCGGATCTGCACCGGCGAGGTGTGCGTGCGCAGCACCACGCCGGAGTCCGCGGAGCCGTCCTCGGCACGCACGAAGAAGGTGTCCTGCATGGTCCGCGCGGGGTGGTCCGGCAGGATGTTGAGCGCGTCGAAGTTGTACCACTCGGCCTCGACCTGCGGGCCCTCGGCGACCTCGTAGCCCATCGCGACGAACAGATCCTCGATCCGCTCGGACAGCGTGGTCAGCGGATGCCGGGCGCCGCGCGGGGCGCGGTCCCACGGCAGCGTGACGTCGACCGCCTCCTCGACCAGGACCCGGGCGTCACGCTCGGCCTCCAGCTCGACCTGCCGCCGCTCGAGCGCCTGCTTGACCGCGCCGCGCGCCTGCCCGACACGCTTGCCGGCCTCGGCCTTGGCCTGCGGCGGGAGGGCGCCGATCTCGCGGTTGGCGAGCGCGAGCGGCGAGCGGTCGCCGGTGTGCGCGACCTTGGCCTCCTGCAACTCGGCGAGGTCGCCGGCGGCGGCCACCGCCGCGAGCGCCGCGTCGCGGGCCCGCTCGACTTCCTCTGGTTTCAACGCCTCGACCTCGACCGGGTCGTACGACTTGTTCGGTGCCGACATCTGTGTCCAGTGCTCCTGTGGGGGATCCGCCGGTGGTGGAGGCGGCAATGACGTCCTACGACGTCCGCGCTCCGAGTTTACTGACGCCCGATGGGCGTGCGGGTCATAGGCCGGACCGCGACGACGTGGGTGGAGCGTCCGTCATACCTACATCAGGACGTCCGGCATCGCGGCCGGCAGGGTAAATCGAAATCGGGCCCCGCCGCACTCGGCGCGCTCCACGCCGATGTTGCCCGCGTGTGCCTGGACCAGGCCCTTGACGATGTAGAGCCCCAGGCCGGTACCACCGCGGCGGTTGCCGCGCCAGAAACGGGTGAAGACACGATCGAGGAGCTCGTCCGGGATGCCCGGGCCCTCGTCGCTCACCGTGATCTCCGTTCCGTGCGCACCGGGCGCGGCCCCGATGGAGACCGCGCGCATCTCGATGGTGACCGTTCCGGCGCCGTGGCGCACCGCGTTTTCCAGCAGGTTGCCCAGGATCTGGTCCAGCTTGTCCGGGTCCAGCCACATGCTCGGCAGCGGCCCGTCGACCACCACCACGAACCGCTCGTCCGGCAGCCCGTTGCACTCCATCGCGCGCAGGTGCCGGTGGACCGCCTCCTCCATGTCCACGACCTGCCGGTTCAGTTGCAGCCGGCCGGCGTCGATCCGGGAGATGTCCAGAAGTTCGGTGATCAGCCGGGTGACCCGGTCCGCGTCCGCGTCGACGGTCTCCAGCATCAGCCGCTTCTGCTCGTCGGTGAACCGCTCCCACTTGGCCAGCAGCGTCGCGGTGAAGCCCTTGACCGAGGTGAGCGGCGAACGCAGTTCGTGCGCGACGGTGGCGATCAGATCGGAGTGGCCGCGCTCGATTCGCCTACGCGCGTCGGTGCAGCGCAGCGACACCACAAGTTTGCTCAGCGGGCCGCGCGGGCCGTCGGCGCGCACATAGGTCGCGGTGACCAGGATCTCCCGCCCGGCGAGCAGCAGATTGCGCTCGGGTTGCCGGGTCCGGATGGCCGGGCCCCCGTACGGGTCGGTGCACACCCACCAGCGCCGGCCGTCGAGATCCTCCAGCGGCAGCGCGTCCGCGATGTGTTTGCCGAGCGCGTCCTCGGGACGCGTCCCGGTGATCCGGGCGGCGGCGGTGTTGAACGTGACCACCGTGCCGCTCTCGTCCGCGACCACCAGGCCGTCGGGCAGCATGTCGGCGTCCATCGGCCCCCTTCCCGTTTCGGGCCCGAGGGAGTTCCGGGCCGGACACACTATCCCAACGCGCAGCGTGCCGTCCGGGGTGCGCCGAACGCAACCGACCCGTTCCCCGCAGCCCGTGGTCAAGCCGGGTACGACGGGCTCATCGCTCGCTTCGCGCGCCGGAGCGGCAGCCCCCGGATCCGCGCTGCGCGCGGGCGGACGCGTACAGACACACGGCCGCCGCGGTCGCCAGGTTCAAACTCTCGGCCCGCCCGTGGATCGGCACCCGGACCACGGCATCCGCCAAAGCCCGGGTCTCCGCGGGCAATCCCCACGCCTCGTTGCCGAAGATCCACGCGGTGGGCCCGCTCAGCCCGCCCACGTCCAACTCGTCGTCCAGGTCGGCGTCCCCGGCGCCGTCGGCGGCCAGAATCCGCAATCCGGCGGCGCGCAACGCGGCGACGGTGTCCTCGATCCGGGCGCCGGTGACGACAGGGAGATGAAAGAGGCTGCCCACCGAGGCGCGCACGGCCTTGGGGTTGTACGGGTCCACCGAGGCGTCGGTGAGCACGACCGCCTCGGCGCCGGCCGCGTCCGCCGCGCGCAACACGGTGCCCGCGTTGCCGGGATCGCGTACGTTCGCCAACACCGCGACCAGGGCCGGCCGCGCGGCCATCGCCTGCGCCAGCGGTACGTCCACGAACCGGCACAGCGCGACCACACCCTGCGGAGTGACGGTCTGGCTGATCGCCGCGACCACCTCGTCGGTGGCGGTGAACACCGGGACCCGGGCGTCATATGCGCCGGTGACCAGATCGGGGTAGCGCTCGGCGACCTCGGGCGTGATGTACAGCTCACGCAGCGTGCCCGGCAGCGCCACCGCCTCGCGGACCGCCTGCGGCCCCTCGGCCAGGAACAGCCGCTCCCGGGCCCGGAAAGCGCGTTTGGCGAGCCGCCGGGCCGCCGCCACTCGTGGTGATCGGGTGGAGGTCAGCTCGGGGCTCGCCATCGCGTTACCGTTCTTTGCTTCTCGGCGCTTCTCGGCCTGTAACGACAGAGGAATCACTGCGACACATCGACGACGCAAGTCGACGATCAGGCCGCGGCGTCTTCCTTCTTCGCGTTGACATCGGCCGGGAGGGCCTTCTGCGCCACCTCGACGAGGGCGGCGAACGCCGGGGCGTCGTTGACCGCGAGCTCGGCGAGCATCTTGCGGTCGATCTCCACACCGGCGGCCTTGAGGCCCTGCACGAAGCGGTTGTAGGTCATCCCGTTCAGGCGGGCAGCGGCATTGATGCGCTGGATCCACAGCTGACGGAAGTCCCCCTTCCGCTTCTTGCGGTCGTTGTAGTTGTAGACCATGGAGTGGGTGACCTGCTCCTTGGCCTTCCTGTACAGACGGGACCGCTGGCCGCGGTAGCCGGACGCCCGCTCGAGGATGACGCGGCGCTTCTTGTGGGCGTTGACTGACCGCTTGACGCGTGCCACTTGATGAACTCCTTGATGTCAGACCGCGGTGTGTCGACCGCGGCCCGGGTAAGTCTGGGACCGTCGCCGGTCGCCGACCGGTGGGTTCTCGTCAGCCGGTGCGACGACTTGCTGCCGAACTACTTCTTGAGCAGCTTCTTGATCTTCTTGGCGTCGGCCGGGGCCACCTCGACGACACCGGCGAGGCGCCGGGTCACCGTCGAGGGCTTGTGTTCGAGAAGGTGACGGCGACCCGCACGCTGGCGCAGCACCTTGCCGGAGCCGGTGATACGGAAGCGCTTGCTGGCACCGCTGTGGGTCTTGTTCTTCGGCATGTCGCCGCAGTCTCCTCGTCGTGCCGTACCCGCCCGGCATGAGACCGGGCAGGCACAGGTGTGTTTGCAAATCGGGCGCGGGGCGACCCGTTCCGGGTCAGACCTGCTCTTCGGCCTTCGGCTCCGCGTCGCTCGCGACGGGGGCCTCGGCTGCCGGAGCGGCCTCGGCCAGAGTGGCCTCGGGAGCGTCCGTCTCGTCGGGGTGATCGTCCCCGGCCTCGACGGCCACACGGCGCGCGTCCTTGCGAGCCGCCTGGGCCTCGCGAGCCTCGGCCATGGCCTCGGTCTTCTTCTTGTGCGGGCCGAGAACCATGATCATGTTGCGGCCGTCCTGCTTCGGGTTCGACTCGATGAACCCGAGGTCCTGGACGTCCGTCGCGAGGCGCTGCAGCAGTCGGTAGCCCAGTTCGGGCCGAGACTGCTCGCGACCACGGAACATGATCGTGATCTTGACCTTGTCGCCCTGCTTCAGGAACCGCTCGACGTGACCCTTCTTGGTGTCGTAGTCGTGCGGGTCGATCTTCGGCCGGAGCTTCATCTCCTTGATGACCGTGTGCGCCTGGTTCTTGCGCGCTTCACGGGCCTTCATGGCCGACTCGTACTTGAACTTGCCGTAGTCCATGAGCTTGCAGACCGGCGGCCGGGCGTTGGCCGCGACCTCGACGAGGTCGAGGTCGTACTCCTGGGCAAGTTCCATGGCCTTGGCCAGCGGGACGATTCCGACCTGCTCGCCGCCAGGACCAACGAGTCGCACCTCGGGGACGCGAATCCGGTCGTTGATGCGGGGCTCGGCGCTGATGGGGCCTCCTCATACCTGAAGCGACCGCGGGCGAAGCGGCCACATGTGTCTCGGTGTGACTTCCCCCGGGCCAGGCCTTCACGGAGCCATCCAGACAACGCGAAAAAGCCTCGCACGGTTGCATGCGAGGCTCCACCACCGGCTGACGAAGCCACCCTCGGGGTGGCAAACGTGGAACGGACGCACACGAAGTGCGTCGCACCGGACCGGTACCCGTCGTCCGTGAGGTCGATCGGGTGGGAGACGGAGCCTCCGCTTGCAGGCCGGGCATGCAGATGCCCGGTCGGTCGATACACCACTCTACCACTGGCTCGAACATGCCGAAGGGCCCCGTTGTTCCCCGATTCCGGGGCATACCCGAGACTGGGCACATGAGCGAGAGCGCCCCACCCATTTCACCCGGCCGAGCCGACGATGTCGAGGTGCTGACCCGCGACATCGCGGACGTGCCGGCCGTCGAGGTCATCACCACGCTGTCCGTGCACCTGATGAGCGCCGCGGCGGTCAAACTCGGCCTGGCCGAGGACGGCGAGGCGCACAAAGACCTCGACGAGGCCCGCAAGCTGATCACCGCCCTGGCCGGCCTGGTCACCTCGGCCGCCCCGGAAATCGGCTCCCACCACGCGGCCCCCCTGCGCGACGGCCTGAAAACCCTGCAACTGGCCTTCCGAGAGGCCTCCACCTACCCCGACCAAGCCGGCAAGGGCCCCGGCGAAAACCTGACCGGCCCGGTCTACGCATAGGCCCAAGGGGGCCGGCCGACCCGGCCCCCCAAACGCCCCCAGCCGAGCACACCCCGCATCCAGCCAAATCCGGCCGCCCGACGCTTGAGCACACCGGGACCGCAGCCCACCGCCCCCGAACCAAGCAACCCGGCCCGCCCGGCGCCCGAAAACACGCGGACCGCAGCCCGCCACCCCAGGCCAGGGAGCCCAGCCCGTCCGGCATCCGAGGAGACACGGACCGCAGCCCACCACCCGGATCAGGAAACCCAGCCCGCCCGGCGCCCGAGAACACGTGGACCGCGGCCCACCAGCCAGGCCAGGAAACCCAGCCCGCCCGGCGCCCAAGAACACGCGGACCGCAGCCCACCAGCCAGGCCAGGAAACCCAGCCCGCCCGGCGCCCAAGAACACGCGGACCGCAGCCCACCAGCCCGGGCCAGGCAAATCCAGCCCGTCCGGCGTTTGAGGACACGTAGGACCGCAGCCCACCAGCCCAGGCCAGGCAAACCCAGCCCGTCCGGCGTTTGAGGACAACCGACCCGGGCCACCGAAACCAGCCCGTCCGGCGTTTGAGGACACGCGAAACCGCAGCCCACCAGCCCAGGCCAGACCAATCCAGCCCGTCCGGCGTTTGAGGACAACCAACGCGGGCCGCCGAAACCAGCCTGTCCGGCGTTTGAGGACAACCAACGCGGGCCGCCGAAACCAGCCTGTCCGGCGTTTGAGGACACGTGGGACCGCAGCCCACCAGCCCGGGCCAAGCAAACCCAGCCCGTCCGGCGCCTGAGGACGGCCAAAGAGCAACCCCGGCCCACCCCTACCGCACGAACAGCGGCTCCGCGTCCAACGAGGCGCCCGGTGCCAGCATCGCCAGGTCCAGCCCCCGATCCAGCCGCGCCCGAACCACGTCGTCCTCGGCCAACCGCCCGACGATCCGCCGCGCGGCCTCGGTGACCTCCATCGGCGGCGCCGCGGCCACCAGACTCAGGGTCAGATCGTTGCCGCCGCCCTCGGTCAGGTAGACCGCCGACACCGCCCCCTCGACCCGCACCGCCTCCCGCACCGCGCCAAGGATCTCCGGATCCCGATGCGGAGCAACATGCACGCGCCCCTCGGCCACCGCCCGCAACCGACTACCGGACACCTCGTACGGATGCGGCCCGGCCAGGTCCAGCAACAGCGTGTCCGCCTCCTCCGCGTACGCGGCGTGCGCGGCGCGCGCGGCCTCGACCGGAATCGGCCGCGCGTCCGAGCGCCACCGCGCCAACGCCTCGACCGAGGTGAACGCGGGCAACGCCCGTCGCCCGTCCGGCCCCTGGATCGTGGGCACCGCCATGTCGCTGGACTTCTCCCGGCGCAACTCCCCGGGCGCCACGTCCTCCTCCTCGGTCAGGATCGCCACGACCGGTACCAGCAGACGCGCCTCGCACAGCGCCCGCGATACCGCCTCGTCGTCCACCTCCGGGGCCGCCAGGGCCTCGGCCAGCGCCGGATGCGCGCTGCCGTCGTCGTCGGGGAAACCGGTGTTCGGGATGCTCTTGCCGCTGAAATCCACCCACCGACTCTAGCCCCGCCTCCACCGACACCATCCCCCCGCACGCCCCCACCGCCCCGCCCACACACCCCGCGCGCCGCCCCCCGAAAGCCGGCCCGCGGCCGAGCCGACACACCCACCGCCACCCACCCCGGCCACGGCGCGGTCGCAGCCGAGCGAGCCCGCGTCGTCGCGGGTCCGGCGCGCGGCGCCCGTCGCTCATCCCGGCCGTTCCCCACCGCACGACGCCTCGACCCGACGGAACCGCCCCCGTTGGGAGCGTCGCGGGTCGGCGACCACCTGCCGGCCCGCGACCTCCTTCCGAGGTCCGGCTCGGTCGGACCGTGCCCGAGAGGCGGGCGGCCGGCCGAGGTGCCGGGCCGAGCCGGCCCGTCCTGGCCCGTGCTCGGACGGGTCGGGCTGTAGCCGGTCCGGTACCCGAACCGGGTTCAGCGTAGAACCGGCGGGATTTGCCGTCCGGGACTCCCAGCGGACTCACCCATTCGAGTGACAGCCGGGTCACTCAGGAGAGGCCCAAACGCCGATATCGCGCCCTTCGCGCGGCCAGTCGCTCCTCGGCCGCCGGCACCCGCAACGCGGTCAGTTCGTACTCCAGGACCGCCGCGACCCGACGCACGAACGCCTCGGGTTCGGCCGCCGCGTCCGGCTGCTCGGGCACCACCCGGTCCACGATCCCGTCCCGGTACAGGTCGGCGGCCCGAATCCGCTGCCGCCCGGCGAGTTCCGCGGCGCGCTCGGTGCTCCGGTACAGGATCGCCGCCGCGCCCTCCGGCGGCAGCGGCGACAACCACCCGTGCTGCGCGCAGATCACCCGATCCGCCGGCAGCAGCGCGAGCGCGCCCCCGCCCGACCCCTGTCCGAGCAGCAGGCACACCGTCGGCGCGGGCAACAGCACCAACTCGGCCAGGCAGCGGGCGATCTCGCCGGCCAATCCGCCCTCCTCCGCCTCGCGCGAAAGCGCCGCACCGGCGGTGTCCACCACGGTCACCAGCGGCAGCCCCAGCTCGGCGGCCAACCGCATCCCCCGCCGCGCCTGCCGCAACCCCGCCGGACCGAACGGCCCGTGTTCGCTCTGCCGCGTGCGGTCGTGCCCCAGCACCACACACGGCGCGCCGGGACCCGGTCCGGTCCCGAACCGGGCCAGCACCAGGCGCAGCGCCGGTTCGCTCTCCCCCTCGCCGGTCCCCCGCAGCGGCGTCACCGACCGCGCCCCGTAGCGCAGCAGCGTGCGCAGCCCCGGCCGACCCGGATCGCGCGAGCGCCGCACCGAGGTCCAGGCCGGCACGTCCGGCGGCGGCGCGGCGGCGGGCAACACCGCGGGCGCCGTCGGCACCGGCCCCGGATCGAGCACGTCGAGGACCTTGATCACCACCTCGCGCAGTTCCGCCGCCGGCACCACCGCGTCGATCAGGCCGTGCTCGTAGAGGTTCTCGGCGACCTGGACCCCGGCCGGGAACGGGCGATCGTGCAGCGCCTCGTAGACCCGCGGCCCCAGGAACCCGATCAGCGCCCCCGGTTGCGCGGCGGTGACATGGCCCAGCGAGCCCCACGAGGCGAACACCCCGCCGGTGGTGGGGTGGCGCAGGTAGACCAGGTACGGCAGACCCGCGGCGCGGTGCGTGGCCACCGCCGCGGAGATCTTGACCATCTGGAGGAAGGCGACCGTGCCCTCCTGCATCCGGGTGCCGCCGGAGGTGGGCGAGGCGACCAGCGGTAGGCCCTCGGCGGTGGCCCGCTCCACCGCCCGGGTCAGCCGTTCCGCGCCCGCGACGCCGATCGAGCCGGCCAGGAAGTCGAACTCGCAGGCGACCACCGCGACCCGGCGTCCGTGGATCAGACCCTCCCCGGTGACCAGCGCCTCGTCCAGGCCGGTCCGCGCCCGGGCCGCGGCCAACTCGGCCGCGTAGTCCGGGTCCGGGGCGGCGAGCGTGGGCAGCGGATCGTTCCAGGCACGGAAGCTGCCCGGGTCCAGGACGCCGTCGATCAGATCGAGCGCCCGCACTCGCTCGGGGTGACTCATCCGGTCAAGCTAACGCACCGTCAGCGCGACCCGGCGGATGTGCCCGACCTGCGTCCCGGAGAGTCCTACCGGTCGGTACGCCGATCTGGCAGGCTGCGGGAATGGCCCCTCTCACCGCCGCGCCCCCCATGTCCGCTCCCGTTCCGACGCCGACCGCGAGCGCGGATCGGGCCCGCTACGACCGGGCCACCGCGCAGTTGGACGCGCCGTTCGCGATCGTGGACCTGGCCGCGTTCCGGGCCAACGCGGCGGATCTGGTGCGGCGCGCGGCGGGCACGCCGGTGCGGGTGGCCAGCAAGTCGGTGCGCTGCCTGCCGCTGCTGCGCGAGGTGCTCGAACTGGACGGCTTCCGCGGCGTGATGGCCTTCACCCTGCCCGAGGGGTTGTGGTTGGCCGGCGAGGGGGTCACCGACGTACTGGTCGCCTACCCCTCGGCGGACCGGGCGGCGTATCGCCGACTCGCGGCGGATGCCACGCTCGCCGCGCGGGTGACGGTCATGGTCGACGACCCGGCGCAGTTGGACCTGATCGACCGGGCGATCGCCGACGTACACCCCCGGGCCGAGTTGCGGGTGTGTGTGGACATCGACACCTCCTGGCAACCGTTCGGCGGCCGGGTGCACATCGGCGCGCACCGCTCGCCGCTGCGCACCCCGGACCAGGTGGCCGCGGTGGCCGAGGCGGTCACCGGGCGGCCGGGGTTTCGGCTGGTGGGGCTGATGGCCTACGAGGCGCACATCGCCGGTGTCGGCGACGCGCCGCCGGGCCGCGCACTCTACGCCCGGGTGTTGCGCGCGATGCAGGCCCGGTCGGGCGCCGAACTGGCGTGCCGCCGCGCGGCGATCGTCCGCGCGGTGACCACGATCGGGCCGCTGGAGTTCGTCAACGGCGGCGGCACCGGCAGTGTGGAGCACACCGCCGCGGAGTCCTCGATCACCGAGGTCGCGGCCGGTTCGGGGCTGTTCCAACCGCGCCTGTTCGACCACTACACCGCCTTCCGGGGGCGCCCGGCGGCGCTGTTCGCGCTGCCCGTGGTGCGCCGCCCCGGACACGGCTGCGTGACCGTACTCGGCGGCGGCTACCCCGCGTCCGGGGTGCCGGGGGCCGACCGACTGCCCCAGCCGTACCTGCCGGCGGGCCTGTCGTACCACGCGCAGGAGGCGGCGGGCGAGGTGCAGACCCCGCTGCGCGGCGCGGCGGCCGACGATCTGCGGATCGGCGACACGGTGTGGTTCCGCCACGCCAAGGCCGGTGAGCTGTGCGAGCGCTTCGACGCGCTGCACCTGGTGGACGGGGATCGTATCGTACGCACCGTGCCCACCTATCGCGGCGAGGGTCACACATTCCTGTGACGGGGTATCGCCGACCACGGTCGACCGCGCGCGAACGGAACCGGTCCTTAATCGGACAAGACCCACCCGTTCGGCCCACCGCGCAAAAAACGACTCGTTGAGGGGCTGTCCGGCACCACGCCGGATGGCCCACAATGCCCATTGCCAGTGCCGTATCGGCGCGGCGGTACGTCCGGCCGGTGAAAGGTCGCAGCCATGATCGCGCGCTTGGGCACCCTCGGGCAGGAACATCCCGTCACCGGGGTGACGATCTGGCGCGGTTGTGCGGTCGTCCACCTGGCCGGCGAATTGGACCTGCACAACGCCCCGTTGCTGCATCGCACGCTGATCGAGTTGATCGACGGTGGGTGTCGTCGGGTGGTGGTGGACGCCACCGGGCTGAACTTCTGCGACTCGGTCGGCCTGGGTGTGTTGATAGACGCGTTCAAGTCGATGCACGCCGTCTCCGGCGAACTGCGGCTGGCCGCCCCGGACCGCAACGTGCGTGCGACGTTGCGGATGACGGGACTGATCGACGTGCTGGGCGTGCGCGACACGCTCCAGGAAGTACTGGACGAGTTCGCCGACTGAGCGGGCGATCCGGCGCCCCGCCCGCGTCGGTCCGGTGCGGCATGATCGAGTCCGTGACCGAACGTCTGATGCTCCTCGACACCGCGTCCCTTTACTTCCGTGCCTACTTCGGCGTCCCGGAGTCGGTCAAGGCTCCCGACGGCACCCCGGTCAACGCGGTGCGCGGCCTGCTCGACTTCATCACCCGCCTGGTCGAGGACCGCCCGCCCACCCGCCTGGTGGCCTGCATGGACGCGGACTGGCGCCCGCAGTTCCGGGTCGACGCGATCCCCTCGTACAAGGCGCACCGGGTCGCCGAGGCGGCCGGTCCGGACGAGGAGGAGATCCCGGACACCCTCGCCCCGCAGGTCCCGGTGATCGAGGACGTACTGGACGCGCTGGGCATCCCGCGCGTGGGCGTCGCGGGCTTCGAGGCCGACGATGTGATCGCGACGCTGGCCACCCGCAGCACGATCCCGGTGGACATCGTCACCGGCGACCGCGACCTGTTCCAGCTCGTCGACGACAAGCGCGCGGTCCGGGTGCTCTACACGGTCAAGGGGGTGGCCGCGCACGAGGTGATCGACGAGGCCGCGGTGCTGGCCCGCTACGGGGTGCCCGCGGCGGCCTACGCCGACTTCGCCACCCTGCGCGGCGACGCCAGCGACGGGCTGCCGGGGGTCAAGGGCATCGGGGACAAGACCGCGGCGCAGCTGATCGGCGAGTACGGCGACCTGGCCGGGGTGCGGCGGGCCGCGGCCGATCCGACCGCGAAGCTGACCCCGGCGCGGCGGGCGCGAATCGTCGAGGCGGGCGCGTATCTGGACGTGGCGCCGGGCGTGGTGCGAGTGGTGCGGGATGTCCCGCTGCCGCCGCCGGCCGGGTGGGATCGGCCGCTGCCCACGGCGCCGGCCGACCCCGAGGCGCTGGACGCGCTGCGCCGGCGGTGGGGGCTGAGCGGTCCCGTGCACCGGTTGCTCGACGTGCTCACCCCCCGTCGGTGATGCCCGGAATCTCCACCTAAGGACGGTGGCCGGCCACTCGAAAGGGTCGCTCCCGAACGCGCCGGGCGCACGAGGTTCAATGTGACCCAGGTCACATCGGAAAGTTCGGCGGAATCTGTCACGCTCACCGGGAATCCGGCTCTTCCCAGGCATGCGTACCGAGTGTGACACCCCCATCACCGCCCAACCCGACCGCGACTGGCTGCGAGGCGAGTGGCGACGTGTGACCTTCCGGGCCGGCTGGCCCTCCCGGGTGGCCTGGCACAGCAACGCCGTCGAACAGTGCCTGGACGCGTTCGTCCGCACCGGCCATCTGCACTCCGCGTGCCTGGCCCTGGCCCGCGACCGGGCCGCCGCCGAGATCCCGCTGGACGTGGCCCTGGCCGAACTGGACGCGCTGTTCCTGTGCGGCCTCGCGCACAGCGCGCCCGGCCCGCTGGTCCAGGCCTATCTGCACACCCGGGCCCGAGCCAACCCGCCCGGCACCCTGCCCCCCGGCACCGACCCGATCACCGAACTGCCCTCGGCCGCGCTGCTCCAGGAGCGGCTGGTCGAACGGGCCGCGACCGGCGAGCACGTGCGGATCGCGGTGGTACGGCTCGAGGTGCCCGAATCGCTGATCTGGGGGCATCTGCGCCACCTGCTGCTGACCGCCCGGCATCTGGAGCGGGCGCTTGGCGAGCCGGCCTACGCGGTCCCGCCGGGGCGGTTGATGGCGCTGCTCGACGGCGACGACCCGGACCTGCCGGATCGGCTCGATCGGTTGTGCCGCGCCCCGGTGGACCCGCTGGACGGTCCCGGTGGGGCGCCCGGTGGCGCGCCGCGGATCCCCCGTTCGAGCGTACGTTTGACCACCGCGCCGGGTACGACGGGCCGGTAGCGCACGATGAACCAGCCCTTCGTACACGCATTCGTCACCCGAATGACGCAGCGTCACGTCCGCCGCGAACCCCCGATCGACCCCGGCGCGGATGCCACCCGTCCGCGCCCGCACCGCACCACCCACGCCGGAGCGCACTCCGGGTGCCTCGCCGGGCCCCACCGCTTCTGGACAGACCGTGGTCGGATGGTCACGATGCTGTCCGGACGATCGGGTACGGCACGGGCACAAGGGGGCAATCGGTGGCACGCGAGGACGACGCGGCGACCCCGGACCCGGGCGGCGACGGGTCCGGCGGCGCCGCCGAGGCGACCGGCTCCGGCGCCCCGTTCGTCCCCGGCCAGCGCGGCGTGCATCACCCTCGGGTCTACGACGGCGACCTCGGGCCCGAGTCGGCCGCAGCCGAATCGGCCCAACCCCGGCCGGCCGACACCGCAGCGGCCCACCCCCTCACGGCCGACCCGGGCGGTGTCGGGGCCGGGCTCGACCAGGCCGCCGAATCGGCCGCCCACCCGGCCGCCGAGCACCGGCCCGCGCCGGCGATCGAGGGCCCCGCGGACGGCGAGTTGGCCGACCTGGTGCGGGCCGGCGACGGCGACGCGTACGGCCTGCTCTACCAGCGACACGTGGTCTCGGTCCGCCGCTTCGCCCGCACCTGCACCCGCACCCCCGAGGCCGCCGACGACCTGTGCGCCGAGTCGTTCGCCCGCACCCTCCAGGCGCTGCGCTCGGGCCGTGGGCCCAAGGAGGCGTTCCGGGCCTACCTGCTCACCACCGTGCGGCACGTGGCGGGCGACTGGACCAGGAGCGATCGCCGCGAGTGGCTCACCGAGGACTTCACCGTCTTCGAGTCCGCATGGGAGAACCAGGACCGCGTGGTGAGGGCCGACGACGCGCGCCTTGCGCTGCAGGCGTTCCAGGACCTGCCCGAGCGCTCCCGGACGGTGTTGTGGCATGTGGACATCGAGGGCGAACAGGCGGTCCAGGTCGCCCCGTTGCTCGGCGAGAACCCGGACAACGTGCGCAAGATCCTGGAGCGGGCCCGGCAGGAGTTGCGCGACAACTACTTCGTGGCATTCGCCACCGGCGGGGTCAAGGACGAGAACTGCAAGAAGTTCACCCGGCACTACGGCCGGCACATCCGCAACCGGATGGACTCCGAGAAGCGCCGGGAGAGCATCGACGCGCATCTGAAGAAGTGCAGCAGGTGCAACGACACCTACGCGGAAATGGTCGACGTGCGCGACCGGTACGGGCCGATCGCGCTGGCTCTGATCGGCATCACCGCGCCGATCTTCCTCAGTGGCACCGCAGTCGCCGCAGGTACCGCCGCGGCGGCCGGCGCGGTGGCGGGCGGCATGGGTCTGGCGGTCGGCGCCACCGGCGCGGGCGGCGTGGCGAGCGGGGTGGCCGCGGGAGCCGCAGCGGCCGGCGGCGCGGCGGCGGGCGCCGGGGTGGGCGGCGCGGCGGCCAAGGGAGCGGGCGCGGCGGGGCAGCACGCCGGGCGCTCCTCGCTGATCGCCGGCGGCGTGGTGGTCGCCGTCGCGGTGGCCGCGTTCGCCCTGGTGGATACGGACAAGCCCAAGCCCCGGCGCCCGGCCCCGCCGGTGGCCGCCTCGGCGCCGGCCCCGCTGCCGCCACCACCGCCGCCGCCCACCACCGAGACGCAGCCCTCACCGCCCAAACCCGCCGACGTCGAACCGCCCGCGTCACCCCCGGCGCCCGAGCCGCCACCCACCAAGTACGCCTCGCCCCGCCCCACGCCGACCTCGGCCAAGCCCACCCGGGCCGGACCGACGCTGATCGCCGACAACAAGGAGTTCCGCGCCGACGACAACAAGGTGGGCTTCAAGTGCGCCAACGGCGGCGGCAAATGGTGCGAAAACCCGACCATCACCGTCCCCAGCGCGGTCGCCGCCCAACTGATGCCACCCGGCACCACCGCCGAATGCGCCGAAATCAAGGGCAAGAACAACAGCCACTACACCCTGTGCCGCCGCTGACCACACCCCGCCCGCCCGGTGCCTGAGGACAACGGGACCGGGGCGACCCACCCAGGCCGTCCGACGTTTGAGGACAAACGGACCGGGCCGACCCACCCAGCCCGTCCGGCGCTGGAGGACAAACGGACCGGACCAACCCACCCGGCTCGCCCGGCGAGCGCACCCGCTACGGCGCCACCCGCGCGGTCCCCGCCCACGGCGCCGCCGACTCCAGTTGGCCCGCCAGCCGGAACAAGGTCGCCTCGTCGCCATAGCGCGCGGCGAACTGCACGCCGACGGGCAGGCCGTCCGCGGTGCGGCCCAGCGGTACCGACATGGCCGGCTGGCCGGTGACGTTGAACAGGTTCGTGAACGCGGCCATCCCGCGCATCCCGGCCAGCGCGCCCTTCGGGTCACGGTTCGGGTCGAGTTCACCCAGCATCGGCGGCACCACCGCCATCGTCGGCGTCAGCAGCACGTCGAAGCGCCCGGTCAACCGGGTCACCGTCCGCCCGATCGTGTGCATCGTGTCGATCGCGGCCAGATAGCGCGCCAGCGACAACCGGCGGCCCTTGTCCACGATCAACGCGGTCGCCCCGTCCAGGTCACCGGGGGCCAACTCACGCCCCAGCTCGGCCAGTCGCAGGTCCACCAACCGGGTCAGGTGCGCCGCGCTGATCGGCGCGATCACCTCTCCCGGCCGGGTCAGCGTGTCCGGCCAGCCCACCGGCTCCACGTCGTGCCCCAGGGCCACACACAACGCCGCGGCCTCCTCCGCGGCCCGGACACACTCGGTGTCCACCGATACGTCCGCGTCCACCGGGGTCAGGATCAGCCCGATCCGCAGTCGCCCCGGATCCGCGCCCACCTCCGCCGCGTACGGGCGCACCGGCGGCGGGGCGTGGTACGGGTCGCCCGGCTCCGGCGTACCGGTGATGTCCAGGAGCGTCGCGCTGTCCCGCACCGTGCGGGTGATCGCGTGTGCCACCCCCAATCCCGCCCACGACTCGCCGTGCTCGGGGCCCGGGGTGACCCGACCGCGACTGGGCTTGAGGCCGAACACCCCACAGCAGGACGCCGGGATCCGGATCGAACCGCCGCCGTCGGTGGCGTGCGCGACCGGCACCATGCCCGCCGCGACCGCCGCCGCCGAGCCGCCGCTGGAGCCGCCCGCGCTGCGCTCGCGATGCCACGGGTTGCGCGCCGGCCCGAACCGGCCCGACTCGGTGGTGGTACCCAGGCCGAACTCGGGGGTGTTGGTCTTGCCCGCGATCAACAGGCCCGCCGCGCGCAGCCGGGTCACCAGCGTGCTGTCCCGGGTGGCGACGGTGTCCGCGAACAGCCGCGAGCCGTTGCTCGTGGTCATCCCGGCCACGTCGCACTCCAGGTCCTTGATCAGGTACGGCACCCCCGCGAGCACTCCGGGCAGCAGATCCGCGACCCCGGCCCGGGCCTGTTCCTCGCACAGCGCGACCACCGCACCGAGCGCCGGCTCGCGCTCCTTGATCGCCGCGTAGGTGACGTCGAGCACCTCGTCCGCGGTCACCTCCCCGCGGGCGATCAGGCCCGCGAGCCCGGTGGCGTCATAGGACTGATACTCGTCGATCCGCACGGCACGACCTCCAGCGCTGGTGAAACACGTCCGCCCCGCACCGTACGCGACCGGACCCGGCCGTCCTCGGCCCGTCGACCGATCGGCAAATTCCGGCGCGCGGCGGCCCGGACGAACCGCGCCGCCGCGCCCGGACGGGCCGGATCAGCCCACCGACGAGTACGAGACGACCCCTCGGCGCAGCCCCTCGATCGCCTTGCGCGCGGTGCCGGCGACCTTGCTGTCCGCCGGCGCGGCGGCGGCGATCTGGCCCAGGACGTCCACCAGTTGCTTGATCCAGCGGACGAAGTCGCCGGCCGGCAGGTCGGCGTCGCCGAGCACCGCGTCCAGGCTCATCCCCGAGGCCCACGAGTAGGCGGTCCAGGCGAAGCCCAGGTCCGGCTCGCGCAGGAAGTCGAGGTGGTGCTGCCCCTCCAGCGCGTCCAGGTGGCCCCACAGCCGGACCATGTCGGCCAGCGCGCTCGTCGCCGCGCCGCCCGGCAGCTTGGGCGCCATCGCGTCGTCGGGCTGGCGTGACTCGTAGACCAACGCGGAGGCGCAGGCGGCCAGTTCGGCCGGGGTCAGCTCCTCCCACAGGCCCTCGCGCAGGCATTCGGCGGTGAGCAGGTCCAACTCGGCGTAGATCCGGGCGAGTCGGCGCCCGTCCTCGGTGACCGTGTCACCGGAGAGGTAGTCCAGGTCGGTGAGCATCGCGCAGACCCGGTCGAAGGTGCGCGCGATGGTGTGCGTGCGGCCCTTCATCCGGCTCTCGATCACCTGGGTGTCGCGCAGCAGCCGGTAGTAGCGCTCGGCCCAGCGCGCGTGCTCCTCGCGGTCGTCGCAGCCGTGGCACGGGTGTTGCCGGATCTCCTGCCGCAGCCGGGCGATCTCGGGGTCGTCGGCACCGGGCGAGCGCTGCTTGCGGGCGCGGGGTCGGTCCACGTGGCCGGCCTTGGTGCGCAGCGAGGCAGCCAGATCGCGGCGGGCCTGCGGGTTGCGGGCGTTGAACGAGCGCGGGATGCGCAGCCGGTCGAGGGCGGTGACCGGGACGGGGAAGTCGATGCCGGCCAACCGGCGCGCCTGGCGGTCCGAGGTCAGCACGAACGGGCGCGGCCCCTCCGGGCCCTGGTCGGTGCCCGGGTCCAGGACCACCGCGAGGCCGGCGTACTTCCCGGTGGGCACCATGATGATGTCGCCGGGCTTGAGCTTCTCCAGCGACGCGGCGGCGGCGGCCCGGCGCTGCGAGACGCCCTCGCGGGCCAGTTCGGTCTCGCGGTCCTTGAGCGCGCGGCGCAGTCGCCCGTATTCGGCGAAGTCGCCCAGGTGGCAGGTCATCGCCTCGTGGTAGCCGGCCAGCCCCTCCTCGTTGCGCTGCACCTGGCGGGTCAGCCCGACCACCGAGCGGTCCGCCTGGAACTGCGCGAACGAGGTCTCCAGGAGCTCGCGCGAGCGATGCCGGCCGACCTGGCCGACCAGGTTGACCGCCATGTTGTAGGACGGCGAGAAGGAGGACCGCAGCGGATAGGTACGGGTGCCCGCCAGGCCCGCCAGATGGGCCGCGTCGAAGCCCTGGTGCCACAACACCACGGCGTGGCCCTCGACGTCGATGCCGCGCCGCCCGGCCCGGCCGGTGAGCTGGGTGTACTCGCCCGCGGTCAGGTCGGCGTGCGTCTCGCCGTTCCACTTGACCAGCTTCTCCAACACCACCGAACGGGCCGGCATGTTGATCCCGAGGGCCAGGGTCTCGGTCGCGAAGACCGCCTTGACCAGGCCCTTGACGAACAGCTCCTCGACGACCTCCTTGAAGGTCGGCAGCATGCCCGCGTGGTGCGCGGCGATGCCGCGCTGGAGCGCCTCGACCCAGGAGTGGTAGCCGAGGACGTGCCGGTCCTCGTCGGGGATGCCGGTGGTGCGCGCCTCGACGATCGTGCGCACCTCGGCCCGTTCGGCCTCGCCGTTGAGCCGCAGGCCCGCGTGCAGGCACTGCTGGACGGCGGCCTCGCAGCCCTTGCGACTGAAGATGAAGGTGATCGCGGGCAGCAGGCCCTCGGCGTCGAGCCGGTCGATCACGTCCGCGCGGCTGGGCGTCCAGATCCGGCTGCGCACCGGTCGGGCCTCCTGGCCGCGGTTGCGCCGGTAGCGGTCCTGCGGGCGGCCGGCCCGCTCGCTGTCCATCCGGCCGAGCCGGATCAGCTCGGGGTTGACCTCGGTGTGGTTCTCGTCGGTGAACAGGTCGTACGTACGGTTTCCGGCGATCACGTGTTGCCACAGCGGGACCGGGCGGTGCTCGGAGACCACGACGGTGGTGTCCCCGCGCACGGTGCCCAGCCAGTCGCCGAACTCCTCGGCGTTGCTGACCGTCGCGGACAGCGAGACCAGGGTGACCGATTCGGGGAGGTGGATGATCACCTCCTCCCACACCGCGCCGCGGAAGCGGTCGGAGAGGTAGTGCACCTCGTCCATCACCACGTAGCCCAGGCCGCTGAGCGCGTTCGAGGACGCGTAGAGCATGTTGCGCAGGACCTCGGTGGTCATCACGATCACCGGGGCGTCGCCGTTGACCGAGTTGTCCCCGGTGAGCAGGCCGACGTTCTCGGCTCCGTAGAGCCTTTGGAAGTCGGCGAACTTCTGGTTCGACAGCGCCTTGATCGGTGTGGTGTAGAAGCACTTGCGGCCCTGTTCGAGCGCGAGGTGCACGGCGAACTCGCCGACCACCGTCTTGCCCGAGCCGGTCGGCGCCGCGACCAGGACGCCCTTGCCGCTTTCCAGCGCGCGGCAGGCCTCGACCTGGAAGGGGTCGAGACCGAAGGGGTATCGCTCGCGGAACGTGTGCAGACTCGTCCGTTCGTCGGCGGTTCGGCGGCGCGAGGCCGCGTAGCGCTCGGCGGGGGACAACTGGGTATCGCGGTCCGGGCCGCGTGCGGGATCGAGAGGCATCTCGTCAAGCAGACTACCGGCCGGGACCGACGGCTGTGATCACCTTTTTTCGATCTTGCCCGGCGGCCCGCCCGGCGCGGACGCGGCGGGCACCAGCACCCGTATCGCGGCCGGCTCGCAGTCCGCGGTCAGCGGCAGTGCGCCGAGCCGCTCGCCGTCGGCCCACCCGCTGAGCCCGCGCGCGGTCAGCGACACGGTCGCGGCGCGGTGCACGGTGACCAGCGGATGGTTTATGTGCCGCCCGCTGTAGACCTTGGGGAACACCCGCAACAACTCGGCCCGCCCGCAGCCGGCCACCACGGTTATGTCGAACCGGCCGTCGGCGAGGTCGGCGTCCGGGCACATCCGCATGCCGCCGCCGTAGGAGCGGCCGTTGCCCACCGCGATCAGGGTGGCCTCGACGTAGTGCGGCTTGCCGTCCAGCTCCAGCTCGTACTCGACCGGGCGCAGGGCGCCCAGTTCGGCCAGCAGCGCGGCGTTGTACCGGGTCCGCCCGCGCGCCCAGGTCATCGTGTTGGCCCGCTCGTTGACGCGCGAGTCGAAGCCGGTGCACAGGATGGTGCCGAACCAGCGCTCGCCGACCCGGCCCAGGTCCACCGGCCGGGTGTGCGCGTCGGCGACCACGTGCGCGGCCGCGGCCACGTCGCCCAGCGGCAGGTCGAGCGCGCGAGCGAAGTCGTTGCCCGAGCCGATCGGCACCACACCCAGCGGGGTGTCCGTCCCGGCCACCGCCTGGAGCGCGGCGGCCACCGTGCCGTCGCCGCCCACCGCGACCACCGCCGCCACGCCCGAGCGCACCACCGTACGCAGCCGGGCGATGCCCGCCGCGGCGTCGGGGGCGGACACCTGATGCGGTGTCAGCCCCCGTTCGCGCAGCAGATCGGCCGCGGTCGAGGCGGCCTTCAGGCCGCGCCCGCGGCCTGCGGTGGGGTTGACGAATACTGCGATCTCCCGAGACACAAGGCGCGAGAGTAGCCCACCCGGGCTCAGGTGATGTCGTCCACCCGGTTCACCGGTTCCTCCGCACTGACCCGGCTCGGTCGCTCCACCGGGGCGACCGAGGTGTCGAGCACGGACGCCTCGTCGTCGTCGAGGTCGCGGCCGTAGATCCGGTCGTGCCGCTTGCCGCGGCGTCGGTCGTTGGCCCATGCGACCAGCAGCGCGATCGCGTACAGGATGGTGATCGGGATGGACAGCAGGATCATCGTCACCGGGTCGGTGGTGGGGGTGGCCACCGCGCCGAAGATGAAGATGCCCATCACCACCCAGCGCCACCAACTCGCCAGCGTCTTGGCGGTGACGATGCCGCCGACGTTGAGCATGATCAGCACCAGCGGCAACTCGCAGGCCACGCCGAAGACCACGATCATCCGCAGCACGAAGCTGAGATAGTCGTCGACCTGGATCTGCGTACTGGCGTCGTCGAGGGTGAAGTCGGTGAGCACCTTGAGCGCGTGCGGCAGGATCCAGTACGCGAAGTAGCCGCCGCCCGCGAACAGCGGGAAGCCGACGCCGACGAACGCCAACGTGTACTTCTTCTCGTTCTTGTGCAGGCCCGGGGCCAGGAACGCCCACAGCTGGTAGAGCCACACCGGCGCGGCACAGACCACACCGGTGGCCACCGAGATCTTGAGCGCGGTGGAGAACGGCGAGAGCACGCCGGACTGCACCAGGGCACCGTGCCCACACTCGGTGGTGCCGGTGCCCTTGATCGAGTCCAGCCCGCAGACCGGCTGGACCAGGAAGGCGCCGATCTGCCGGTAGTAGATCGCGGCGACGATGGTCACCACGATGATGGCCAGGAGCGCCTTGACGAGCCGGTTGCGCAGTTCGCGCAAGTGCTCCATCAGGGGCATGCGCCCCTCGGCGTCCTTGATCTTCTTCTTTTTCGGGCCGGACTCTCGTCCGCGCCCTGGCTTGTCAAGCACCTCGAGGGCCGACTCCTAAAAGGCGCGTACGGATATCAGCGGCGGTTGTGGTCGGGCTCGCCGACCGGCCGCGCGCTCACGTCGCCCGGAGCGGCCGAGATGGTCCGCGGCGGCGCCTCGGCGGCGGGCTGGGCGCTCTGCGTGGACGCGGGGGCCTCGGCCGCCCCGTCCTCCTTCATCGCCTTGGTCTCGCTCTTGAGGATGCGCAACGAACGACCCAGCGCCCGCGCCGTGTCCGGCAGACGCTTGGCGCCGAACAAGATCACGACGACAACCAGGATCAGGATGATCTCGGGCCAACCGAGCTTGCCAAACATAGTCAGTACCTCATTGCCGGGGCCGGGGGGTTATGGGGTTGATCGTACGCCGGTGCGTGTTACACACGTGCAACGCAATGGTGGCGAACAACTGCACCGGGCGTAACCCCCAGGGGTCACGGGTGCGGGTCAGGGGCGGTGGGCCGTCGCGGAGCGCGGGCGCGGGACGGATACGGATACGGGTTCGGGCGCGGGTGGCGGGGTCGGGTCACCGGCCGCCTGCAAGTCGGCCGCGGCCCGCGACAGCCGGGCGGAGGCGTCCGCGACCGTCGCGCCCAGGTGACGCACGTCACCGAACAACCGCCAGACCGGCCCGGCGAGGACACCGAGTCCGGCGAGGACCAACACGATGAAGACGAGGACCCACGGCAACATGCGGCGACCCTAACAGGCTGCGCGGGGCGGTCGATCAGCGTGCCACCTGCATGGACGACACGCCGCCGTCGGTGAGCAGTTCGACGATCCGCTCGCCCGCCGGCCGGCGTACCGAGTCCGCGCATGTGGGGCAGCGGAAGAGATAGAAGGACTTGTTCGGTCGGACCACCAGCCGTAGCTGATCCGCCGTCAGCTCAACGCGTCCGCAAACCGGGCAGCGCGCCGTGAACGTCGACACCGTGGGCCTCCTCGCAAGGTCGGGAAGGTTGTCGTCGGTGGTACCGGAAGGGTGCCGGCGGGCCGCGATCGGGGGCGTGTGCCGTTTTTGGCCGATCGCCCGCGACCGCGGCGGTTCAGCCGGCCGGATCCGCGTAGGCCGCGAGCGCGGCCGAGGCGGTCCGTCGTACGTCGTCCACGAGCTCCGGCGGGGAGATCACCCTGCCGTGCCCGCCCAGGCGCAGCGCGAGCCGCCGGATCCCGGCCGGGTCGGGCGTGCGCAGGGTCAGCCGCAGGCCGCCGTCGGCCAGCTCCTCGACCTTGTCGTAGCGGTAGTACTCGGTAACCCAGCGCCCGCCGGGGCCCAGTTCGAGCACCACCTCGATGCCGTCGGCCGCGGTCGGCGCGAAGCCGTCCGCCAGGTCCAGCGGTTCGATCGGCTGCGGCTCGGACGGCTCGTCGAGCAGCACCGCCTCGGCGACCCGGTCCAGCCGGAACAACCGGCGGCCCTCGGCCTGTCGACACCACGCCACCAGGTAGGTGTGCCCGTCGACCAGGACCAGCCGGATCGGGTCCACCTCGCGCTCGGTGATCTCGTCCCGACGCGGCACGTAGTAGCGCAGCCGCAGCCGGCGCTTCTCGCTCACCGCGCGGTCCATCGTGGCGAACGCCGATTCCTGGGCGGCGTCGTCGCCCTCGAACTCGACGGTGACCCCCTCGGCGGCGCGCGCCGCCTCGCCGGCCGCGTCCTCCAGCTTGGCGGTCACCCGGCTCAGCGCGACCTTGTCCCGCTCGCGCAGCCCGGACAGGCCGGCCAGCGCCCGCAGGGCCACAAGCAGCGCCAGCGCCTCGTGCGGGGCGAGCCGTACCGGGCGCACGGGGGCGTCCGCGTTGTCCAGGAAGACCCGGCCCTCGAAGTCGACGTGCGGCTCGAGCAGATCGTCGGCCATGAAGCTGGTGCCGCACATGTGCAGGGTGCCCAGGTCCGCCTCGACCTGCGCGACCGGCAACCCGAACGCGCGTGCGACGTCGTCGAGTTGGGTGCCCGGGCGCTCGCGCAGATAGGCCACGAGGGACAGCAGCCGCCGGGTGTCGTCGATCGCGTTGCTCATCCGACCTTCACCTGTCCGCTCGCGTGTGCACTCGTCTCCCCGGCGGCCTCGCGCAGCTGCGCGACCACGGCGGCACGCAGGTGCGGGGGTTCGAGGACGACCACGTCGGGGCCGAACTCGGCCAGCCAGTGGTGCAGTCCGTGTCCGTGGCTCAGCTCCAGCTCGTCCCAGCCCTCGCCGGCGGGAATCACCGCGCTCGCTCGCGCGCGCAGCGGGAAGCCGGCCCCGGTGCGGACCCGGATCCGGGCGATGCCCTCACCGCCCTCGCCGGCGAACCGGGCGACCTGGCCGCGTACGTCCACCTTCGCCGGCACCTGGGCCTGGAACTGCTCCTTGAGCGGCTTCGGCTTGGGCTTGTCGGCGATCCGGTCGAGTCGGAACACCCGCTGCTCGCCGCGGTCGCGGGAGTAGCCCACCAGATACCAGCGCCCCCGCCAGCAGCTCATCCCCCACGGCTCCACGACCCGCGCGGTGGCCTCGGCGGCGCCGGAGCGGCGGTAGGCGAACTGGATCGGCCGCCGGGTGCGCAGCGCGTCGAGCAGCGGTCCGAAGGCCGGCTCGCGGGCGGTCACCCTGGGCTCAACGCTGGTCAGCGGGGCCGAGTCGATCTCCACGCCGGCGGCCTTGAGCTTGTACAGCGCGCCGGTGGCGGCGCCGGCCAGCGCGGACTGCTGCCAGGCACCGGCGGCCAGGGCGAGCGCGGCGGCCTCCTCGGGGTCCAACTCGACCGGCGGCAGCGCGTTCATCTCGGGGCGGATGCGGTAGCCGTCGGCGGACTCGATCAGCGGGTCGTTGGCCCCGGTCTCGACGATGAAGCCGAGCTCGCGTACGTCGTCCTTGTCCCGCTCGAACATGCGGTCGAAGGCTTCGTCGGACGTGCACAGCCGATACGACTCGATCGACTGCCGCAGCTCTTCCTTCGTGACGTAGCGACGGGCGGCGAGCAGACACATCACCAGGCTCACCAACCGCTCCTGCTTCGGAATCGCCATCAGATCCCAGTCCCTCCCACAAGGCGCAGCCCCGACCGTACCGCGTTCGGCGCATCGGTTGGTCCCGCCCGTCGATCTACCTGCCGGCTACCTGCCGGGTTGGCCCGGCGCGGGACGCCGGCGCTAGGCTCCCGGACCGTGATCACCTGGCGACGCGGCGAAGTGACGGCGATCCGACGGGCCTGGCGCGGGGCGGTCGAACTGACCGTGGCGGTGCCCGAACCCGAACCCGCGCGCGAGTTGCGCGCGATCGCCTATCCGCACCTGACCGGCACACCGGTGGTCGGCGACGTGGTGCTGCTCAACACCACCGCGCAGGACATGGGCCTGGGCACCGGCGGCTACGCGCTGGTGGTCGCACTGCCCGAGCGGCTGCCCGCGGATCCGCCGCCGGGGCCGGGACACGTGGTCAAGGCGCGGTATACGCCGATGCAGGCGGTCGTACTCGGCGTGGACGAGCAGGACTCGCCGCACCACGCGACACTGCGGGACGCGGATTCCCTGGACGGGATGCCGGTGGTGGTCGCCGATCTGCACTCGGCGCTGCCCGCGATCTGCGCGGGGATCCGGGCGGTGCGGCCGGACGCGCGGGTGGTCTACGTGATGACCGACGGCGGCACCCTGCCGCTGTGGTTCTCGATGACGGTCGACACGCTGCGCGAACACGGCCGGCTGGCCGGTTCGGTGACGGTGGGTCAGGCGCTCGGCGGCGACCTGGAGGCGGTCACGCTGCACACGGGTCTCCTGGCGGCGCGCCATGTGCTGCGGGCGGACGTGGCGATCGTCGCGCAGGGTCCCGGCAACCTGGGCACCGGCACCCGATGGGGCTTCTCGGGGGTCGCGGCCGGCGAGGCGGTGAACACGATCGCCACACTCGGCGGGCGGGCGGTGGCCTCGTTGCGCATCTCCGACGCCGACCCGAGGGAGCGCCACCGGGGCGTCTCGCACCACAGCCTGACCGCCTACGGCCGAGTGGCCCTGGCACCGGCGGACGTCATCGTCCCGACCCTCCCCGAGCCCCTCGCCGGCCGGGTCGCCGCGGACATCGAACCCCTCCGCGCCAAACACCGAGTCCACGTGGTGCCCACGACCGGCCTGGACGCCGCCCTACGCACGTCGCCGGCCCGCCTCTCCACGATGGGCCGCCCCCTCGACGCCGACCACGCCTACTTCCTGGCCGCCGCCGCAGCCGGCCTCTTCGCGGCGGACCTACTCCCCCGCTAGTCGGCCTCCGGCCCGCGTGTCCTCAGGCGCCGGACAGGCTGGCGGGGGCGGCCCGGTCCGGTTGTCCTCAAGCGCCGGACAGGCTGATCGATTCGGCCTGGTCCGCCGCCGAACAAGCCGAATCGATCGGCCCCGTCCATTCGTCCTCAAACGCCGGACGGGCTGTAATCGCCCACTCGGCATCCAGCGACTGCCGACCCCTCAGCCTGGCCGAACGACCAACCGACCGCCCCAGCCCGTCCGGCGCTTGAGGACAACCGGACCGGACCAACCAGCCCGGCCAGGGAACGACGACGGCCCCGGCCCGCGCCAAGATGCGCGAACCGAGGCCGAATGCCAAGCGCCAAGCGCCAAGCGCCTGGCGAAGCTACCGTCAGCCCACCTTCACCAGGTCGACCACGAAGATCAGCGTCTCGCCGGGCGCGATCGCACCGCGCGATCCACGATCGCCGTAGGCCAGGTGCGGCGGGATGGTCAGCTTGCGCCGCCCGCCCACCTTCATGCCCTGGACGCCGCGGTCCCAGCCCTCGATGACCTCCCCCACGCCGAGTTGGAAGTCCAGCGTCGAGTTGCGGTTCCAGGACGCGTCGAACTCCTCGCCGGTGGAGAAGGACACGCCGACGTAGTGCACGCTGACGGTTTGACCCGCCCGGGCGACCTCGCCGTCACCCTCCCAGATCTCGGTGATCTCCAGGTCGGCCGGAACGCCGCCCTCGGGGAAGTCGATCTCGGGCTTCGTAAGCTTGTTCACAACGTTTTCCGTATCCGTTCGAGTGCCGAATGCGAGACCAACGTACCGGGCCGCCGGCCCGATCCGGCGTCACGCCGCCGGGCCACCGAGCGCGTCGACGATGTCCACCACGAACACCAGCGGCGAGTTGGCCGGGATGGTCGGCGGCTTGCCCTCGGCGCCGTAGCCCTTGTCGGCCGGCAGCACGAGCAGTACGCGACTGCCCACCTTCTGCCCCACCAGGCCCTCGTCCCACCCGGTCACCACCTGACCGACGCCGATCTTGAACGCGGTCGCGCCGCCGTGGTCCCACGACGAGTCGAACTTGGTGCCCTTGTCGAACAGCGCGCCGGTGTACTGCGCGACCAGCGTCTGGCCCTTTTGCACGACCGGACCGGTGCCTTCGATCAGCGGCTGCACGGTCAGCTTGGTCGGCGCGGCGGTGCCCGGCGGGATCGAGATCTCCGCGGCCTTGCCGGACTCGACCTTGGCCACCGGCAGACCGGCCGGCGGGGTCACCGCGGCGCCCTTGGCCTCGGACTTGGGGTCGATCTGCTTGGTCGCCTTCAGGTCCACCGTCAGCACGACGGCGTTCTTCTCCTGGGTGACCTTGGCCGGCACCACCACGAGCAGCCGGGTACCGACCTTCTTGCCGATTATCCCCTGGCCGATCTCCTTCAGGAGCTGCTGGTCGCCGGCCTGGAAGACCTCGGGGGTCTTCGTGTCGTAGGAGTTGCCCGCGTCCGTGCCGTCCCAGTTCTTGCCGACGGTGTCCGCGATGACGTAGTCGTCCTTCTTGATCACGTCACCGGTGCCCTCGATGAGGACCTTCGACGTCGTCGTGTCGCCGGACTTCCCCTTGGGGATCTTGATGTCCGGCTTCTGGCCGAAGGCCCCGGTCACGATGGGTGTAACGGTTTTTCCTCCGTCGTCACTGCCACACGCGACCGCGGTGAAGGCCAGTGCGGGGACCAGAAGGAGCGCAGCGAGACGGCGCACGATGTTCCTCTACTGAGATGGACAAGGACCGGGACACTCTATGGGGTCTCGATGTGTGGACGACGTGAAGACGACAACCGGTGTCGAACCGGTGTCGCCGCACCGCCTCAGGCCACCTCGCGACCGGGCCGCTTGAGCCGCGCGGCCCAGCGGCCGTCCTCGCTGCGCACCGACAGCGGGATGCCGAAGCACTCGCTCAGGTTGGCGTCGGTCATCACCTCGCGGGCCGGCCCCGCGGCCACCGTCGCACCGCGGCGCAGCAGCAGCGCGTGGGTGACCGCGCTGGGCAGCTCCTCCAGGTGGTGAGTGACGATCACCAGGGTCAGCCGCGGATACTCGCGCGTGAGCGAGTCGATCGCCTCGAGCAGTTCCTCGCGGCTGGGCAGGTCCAGCGCGTTGGCCGGCTCGTCCAGGAGCAGCAGGCGCGGATCGGGCATCAGCGCGCGGGCGATCCGGGCCCGGCCGCGCTCGCCCTGCGAGCACACCGCGATCTCGCGCGCCGCCAGCCGCTCCAGGCCGAGGAGGGCGATCAGCTCGGCGGCCCGGGCCCGCTCGGCCGGTCCGTACTTGCCGTACAGCGGCTGTACGGTGCCGCTGGCCCCGGTGAGCACGTAGTCGGTGACCGTCAGGTATTCGGGGATGCGCAGCGCCGCGTTCACCGCGCCCACCTGCGCCCGCACCTCGCGTACGTCCACCCGGCCGAGCTGCTTGCCCAGCACGGTGACCGCGCCGTTGCCCGGGAAGCGCAGCGCGCCGGCCAGGGCCAGGATCGTGCTCTTGCCCGCGCCGTTGTGCCCGAGCAGCGCCCAGCGCTCACCCTCGCGCACCGTCCAGTCCACGCCGACGAGCATGTCCGTGCGCCCGGCGGGCCCGTGTGCCCATACATCCACCGCGTCGAGTTCGAAGACGGGTGGAGCGATGTCCCATGTAGGTGTATCGACCATCGAGCCAGCATGCCGGCCAGCCGCCCCCATCCGACGTCGGGAGGGGGCGGGCGGCCACTTCGTCTCACATGCCGGTCACCCACCGATCACCTGTCGGCCGGCGCGGGTCGAGCCCGCCGGCCGTCGGGTGATCGGGCGCTCCCGGCGCTCACATGCTGGCGATCAGCTTCTCCACGCGGTCGTCCACCGACCGGAAGGGGTCCTTGCACAGCACGGTGCGCTGCGCCTGGTCGTTGAGCTTGAGATGCACCCAGTCGACGGTGAAGTCCCGCCGCTGCTCCTGGGCCTTCTTGATGAACTCGCCGCGCAGCCGGGCCCGGGTGGTCTGCGGCGGCAGCGACTTGGCCTCGAAGATCTTCAGATCGTTGCCGATCCGCTCGATCTGGCCGCGTCGCTCCATCAGGTAGTAGAGCCCTCGGCGGCGATGGATGTCGTGGTAGGCGAGGTCGATCTGGGCGACCCGCGGCGAGGACATGGGCAGGTTGTGCTTGGTCCGGTAGCGCTCGATCAGCTGATACTTGATCACCCAGTCGATCTCGCGCCCGACCAGATCCAGGTTGCCGGAGTCGATCGCGTCGAGGGTGCGCTCCCACAGGTCGAGCACCTTCTCGACGGTGCCGGTGCGGATGCCCCGGCGATCGGCGAACTCCTGCGCCTTGGTCAGGTATTCCCGCTGGATGTCCAGCGCGCTGGCCTCGCGGCCGTTGGCGAGCCGGACCTTGCGCGAGCCGGTCATGTCGTGGCTGACCTCGCGGATCGCCCGGATCGGGTTCTCCAGGGTCAGGTCCCGCATGACGATCCCGGCCTCGATCATCCGCAGCACCAGATCGGTGGACCCGACCTTGAGCAGCGTGGTGGGCTCGGCCATGTTGGAGTCGCCGACGATCACGTGCAGTCGCCGATAACGCTCGGCGTCGGCATGCGGTTCGTCGCGCGTGTTGATTATCGGACGAGAACGGGTCGTGGCGGAGCTGACGCCCTCCCAAATGTGTTCGGCGCGCTGGCTCACGCAGTACACCGCACCACGCGGCGTCTGCAGCACCTTGCCCGCGCCGCACAACATCTGACGGGTCACCAGGAACGGGATGAGCACATCGGCGAGCCGGGAGAATTCCCCGTGCCGCGCCACCAGATAGTTCTCGTGGCAACCGTAGGAGTTGCCGGCGGAGTCGGTGTTGTTCTTGAACAGATACACGTCGCCCGCGATGCCCTCTTCGTGCAGCCGCCGTTCGGCGTCGACGAGGAGACCTTCGAGAATGCGCTCACCGGCCTTGTCGTGCACGACAAGTTCCGGCACCGAGTCGCACTCGGGCGTCGCGTATTCGGGGTGGCTGCCCACGTCCAGATACAGCCGGGCCCCATTGCGTAGGAAGACATTGCTGCTTCGGCCCCACGAAACGACTCGGCGGAAGAGGTACCGCGCCACCTCGTCCGGGGAGAGCCTGCGCTGCCCCCGGAACGTACAGGTGACGCCGTACTCGTTCTCCAGCCCGAAGATGCGGCGGTCCATGCGGCAACATTACGCCGACGACGTGCCGTTACGGGACAACTCCGCGTCGGTGGTTTCCAGCAAATGGATCACGTTTGAAATCAGCCGGCCCCGACCGGCCAGCAATACCAGCGAACCGAGCCCGGCGCCGATGCTCGCGACGGCGAACGCGCCCCGCGCACCGGCCAGTTCGCCGGCCCAACCGGCCAGCCCCATGCCGAGCGCGGAACCGGCCCCGATCGCCGCCACCAGCCACGCGAACGCCTCGGTCACCGTGCCGCGCGGCGCCAACTCGTCGATCAGTGTGAACACACACGCGATGGCCGGCGCCAGGAACACCCCGGACAACACCGCGAGCGGCATCATCAACCACGGCCCGGGCACCGCGATCAGCGGCAGATAACACACCGTCAACCACAGCGTGAACCACAACAGTCGGCGGGCCGGCGGGGTCCGCCAGGCGCGCACCCCGTGCACGAGACCGCCGAGCAACGCGCCGAACGACATCGCCGCCAGGAACACCCCGGACAGCGCGCCGGAGCCCTCGTGGTCGGCGTACGCGACCGCCGCGACGCTGAGCACCCCCAGGGCGATCCCGGCCAGCGTGAAGGCGACCAGGACCACCCGCAGGCCCGCCGAGCGCAGCGCGCCCGCCCAGTGCGGGGCGTGCGACTCGCCGCGCCACTCCCGCGAGGGCCGCGCCGTGGCCACGATCGAGGTGCCCGCGACGCCGATCAGCCCGGTCAGCAGCACCGCGGCCTGCGCCGAGGCCAGTTGCACCACGACCACCACGATCAGCGGCCCCACGGTGAACAGGATCTCCTGCGCGGCGGCGTCCAGCGCGTAGGCCGCCTGCACCCGCTCGGGGGTGAGCACCGAGGGCCACAGCGCGCGCAGTCCCGCCTCCAGGGGCGGCGTGCTGAAGCCCGCGACCAGCACCGAGGCGACCGCGAGCGGTAGCGGGGCGGCGCCCACCACCGCGAAGACGGCATAGGCCAGCGCGGACACCACCGCCGAGCCGAGCAACACGCCGGTCTGCCCGCGCCGATCCATCCACCGCCCGAGCACCGGCTGCCCGGCCGCACCGGCCAGGCCGTGGATCGCGGACAGCGCGCCCGCGAGCCCGTAGCCGCCGCCGTCCGCGCGAACCAGGAGCAGCACCGCCAACGCACCCATCCCGTTGGGCAATCGGCCGAACAGCGTGCCCCCGAGCAGGCGCGCCGCGTACGGCACCCGCAGCAGCTCCAGATAGGTCCGCATCCGCGGGTACCACCCTCCCGTGCCGTATCCGACACATCTGCTCGTCATCACGTCATACGTATGACTATCGCGTATCACTGTGCCCGCCGGCCGCACACCGTGGCAAGCGGGTTCTACGCTGGGCCCGCCCCGTCCCCCACCCCGCCCGAGGTTGCCGTGCCCTCGCCCCCACCTCCCGCCGGCCGTCCGACCAGCAAGGACGTCGCCAGACACGCCGGCGTGTCGCAGTCCACCGTGTCCCTGGTCCTGGCCGACAAATGGCGCGGCCGGGTCTCCCCCGCGACCGTCGAGAGCGTGCGCGGCGCGGCGGCGGCGCTCGGCTACCGGCCCAACAGCTCGGCGCGGTCGTTGCGCCTGGGCCGCACCCACACGGTGATGCTGGTCGTGCCGGTGCTCACCTCGCCGTTCTTCGGCGCCGTGCACACCGGGGCCGCGCGAGTGGCCGCCGAACGCGACTTCGGCGTGGTGGTCTACCCCACCCGCGACGGCATCGACCTGGCCCCGAACTCGTTCTCCTCGGCCGCCATCGACGGCGTGCTCGCCTCCTCGATGGCCGCCGAACCGCTGGACGTGCTGCGCTCGGCCGGCCCCGGCACCGACGACCTGCCGCTGGTGATGCTGGACAGCGAACCGGGCCGCGGCGTGCCGACCGTCAACGACGACGTGGCCGACGGGATGCGCGCGCTGACCCAGTATCTGGTCGGCCTCGGCCACCGCCGGATCGGCCGGCTGCGCTCCGCCGTACAGACCTGGACCTTCCAGGTGCGCGACGCCGCCTTCCGGGCCGCGCTCGGCCCCGCCGAGGTGGTCGCCGAGGCCGCCGCGCCGCTGACCCTGGACGGCGGGCGCGAGGCGGCGCTGACCCTGCTCGCCGGACCGACCCGGCCCACCGTGCTCGTCTGCGACGACGACCTCCAGGCGGCCGGCGCCTACAAAGCGGCCCGCGCACTGGGCCGCCGGGTGCCGACGGACGTGTCGATCACCGGCTTCGGCGACCTGCGCTACGCGCGGGTGGTCGAGCCCGAACTGACCACCGTACGGCTGCCCGCCGTCGAACTGGGCGCGCGCGGGATGACCACGCTGCTCGACCTGCTGGACACCGGCACCGCGGGCCCGGACCTGGTGCTGCCCGGCGAACTGCTGGTCCGCGGCTCCACCGCGCCGCCGGCAACGGGCTGAAACGCGTCAGGGCCCGCACACCGAGGCGGTGTACGGGCCCTGTGACGTGCGGGCGCAACTACTTCTCGTCGGTCTCCGGGGTGACCTCGGGCGCGGTCTCGGCCGCCCCCTCCGCCGCCGCGTCGGCGGCCGATTCGGCGCCCGCCGCCGCCTCGGCCTCCGGCTCCGCCTCGCCGAGCAGGCGGGTCAGCTGACCACCCACCAGGCGCTTGAACTTGCGCTGCTGCGGCCGGGTCCGGTCCAGCGTGGCGACCTCCAACTGCGAGGCCGTGATCGAGCGCTTCTCGCCGACGCCGTCGCGCGAGAGCGCGTCGACCGCGACCTTGAGCGCCGCTTCCAGGGACAACCCCTCGCGGTGCGCGCGCTTGAGCTGCTCGGTGATCTGCTCGACGTTGCCACCCATCGCGACGTAGTTGTGCTCGTCGGCCACCGAGCCGTCGTAGGTGAGTCGATAGATCTGGTCGTCCTCGGGCGCGCTGCCCACCTCGGCGACGATCAGCTCCACCTCGTAGGGCTTCTCCCCACCGCTGGAGAAGATGGTGCCGAGGGTCTGCGCGTACACGTTCGCCAGCCCGCGGGCGGTGACGTCGTCGCGCGCGTACGAGTAGCCGCGGATGTCGGCGTAGCGCACGCCGCCGATCCGCAGGTTCTCGAACTCGTTGTACTTGCCGACCGCGGCGAACGCGATCCGGTCGTAGATCTCACTGATCTTGTGCAGGGCGCGAGAGTAGTTCTCCGCCACGAACAGGATGCCGTCCGCATAGGTCAGCACGACCACACTGCGGCCCCGGGCGATGCCCTTGCGGGCATAGTCGGCCCGGTCCGCCATGGCCTGCTGCGGCGACACATAGAAGGGCGTCGTCACCGTGGAGTCCTTTTCGTCGAAGCCGGCCCCGAAGGTTCGGCTGGTGGAGTCGTCGACATCGACGTCAGCTCAGCGACGCGTGCGGGCCGTCGGGGTCGGCCATCCGGGCATCGACCACGCCGCGGACGATGTCGCCGACCTCGTCGGAGGTGAGCTGCCGGATCCCGTCCTCGGTCACCAGGGTGATCGTCGGGAAGATCCCTCGGGTCAGGTCCGGCCCACCGGTGCCGGAGTCGTCGTCGGCCGCGTCGTAGAGCGCCTGGATGCACACCGCCGCGATGCCCTCGGCGTCCAGGCCGGGGCGGTAGAGCTTCTTCAGCGCGCCCTGGGCGAACATCGAGCCCGAACCCACCGCGTGGAAGCCGTACTTCTCGGCCCGGCCGCCGGTGATGTCGTAGCTGAAGATCCGCCCGAACCCGCCGTCCACGTCGTAGCCGGCGAACAGCGGCACCACGGCTAGCCCCTGCATGGCCATCCCGAGGTTGCCCCGGATCATCTGCGACAGCCGGTTGGCCTTGCCCTCGAGGGACAGCGTGGTGCCCTCGATCTTCTCGTAGTGCTCCAGCTCGACCTGGAAGAGCCGGATCATCTCGACCGCGAGCCCGGCGGTGCCGGCGATGCCCACGACCGAGTACTCGTCGGCCGGGAACACCTTCTCCATGTCCCGCTGCGCGATCAGGTTCCCCATCGTGGCCCGCCGGTCGCCGGCCATCACCACGCCCGCGTCGAACGTCGCGGTCACGATCGTGGTGCCGTGCGGCGCCTCGATCGTCACCGGCTGCACCGGCGGCGTGCGGCGCGCGGGCAACAGTTCGGGCCGGTAGGCGTCGAGAAATTCGGCGAACGAGGACGACCCGGGGGTCAGGAAGGCAGCCGGTAGACGCCCGGTGCCACGAGTGTTGGCTTCCACACGATCCCTTCCACGTAGGTTGCGGCCCGGCGCAACGCGTCGGGTCGATCCTTGAACATGCCCAGTGCGGCATTGCAGTTGAAGCAGAGTACGGCTCGGACCCTACCGCTTTCGTGATCATGATCGACGTGTTCGGGCTTGGTGGACTGACAGATCGGACATACGCCCATTTGATCCGCACGCATGCGCTGCAGGTCTGCCTCGGTGAGGCCGTATTTGCGCATGAAGTAGCCGGCTCGGCCGTCGACTTTACGACATGCTTTACAGTTTGCCGCCAGGCCGTCCCATTGCCGCCTGCTTTTATGCCATTCGGAATGCGGTTTGATCTGCTCACATTTGGGACAGCGCTTATGACCGTCCGGTACATCAATCTTGGGCCGGACCTTGAAACCCGCGCGCTCGCGCCGGGCCCGATAGGAATCCGCACTACGCCTGCGGTTGCACTCACGGCAATAGAATGAAAGCCCGTCGGGACTCGACGCATTGGAACCGAAGTCCGGAGCGGGCTTCCACTCCTTACAGTCAGGGCAGTTCTTGCCCGATTTCAAATCGGACATTTAGTGCTATTCCCCACCTTTCTGAACAAATCCCCGCACGAATTCCTCGGCGTTCTCCTCGAGCACCTCGTCGATTTCGTCCAATACCGCGTCGACATCATCGGTCAACTTCTCATGCCGTTCCTGCACGTCGGACTGGGCCTCGGCAGTGGTCTCGTCGACCTCTTCCGAACGCTTTGTCGCGCGCTGTTGACCGCCGCTGTCCTTAGTGGCCATGTCGCTCACCCCACCTTGTGATCATTTCCTTGAACCGGTGCTTATCCATTCCCCGGAGGATCCACACCCCCGATCCCGAAGGATCGGGGGTGTAAGTGCCAACGAGTGTCGGATGCCAGGTGTTCCGGAAGGGGATTTATCCGTTCGTTCGCTTTGTTCCCGCGAACGAGCGGGGTCACCCACCCGTGAGGGCGCGGACCAGATCCTCGGCCGTGCGGCAGCGGTCGAGCAGGTCCTTCACGTGGGCCTTGGTCCCGCGCAGCGGCTCCAGGGTGGGCACCCGCTGCAGCGAGTCGTGACCGGCCACGTCGAAGATCACCGAGTCCCAGGAGGCCGCGGCGACCTCATCGGCGTACTGCTCCAGACATCGGCCGCGGAAGTAGGCCCGGGTGTCCTCCGGCGGCAGGTGCACCGCGCGCTGCACCTCGGCCTCGCCGGCGATCCGCTCGAAGCGGTCCTCCAGCTTGTTGTACAGCCCCTTGTCGGGCCGTACGTCCGCGTACTGGAGGTCGACCAGGTGCAGCCTCGGCGCGTCCCACTCCAGCGCGTCCCGCTGCCGGTAGCCCTCCAGGAGCTGCAGCTTGGCCACCCAGTCCAGCTCGCGCGCCAGCGACATCGGGTCGGTCTCAAGCCGGGCCAGCACCGACTCCCAGCGGTCGAGCACGTCGGTGGTGTCCGCGTCGACGTCCTTGCCGAATCGGTTCTCGACGTACTTGCGGGCCAGTTCCAGGTATTCGAGCTGAAGCTGGATCGCGGTCAGTTTGCGGCCGTTGCGCAGTGTGATCAGCTGCTTGAGGGTGGGGTCGTGGGAGACCTCGTGCAGCGTGCGCACGGGCTGGTCCACGGTCAGGTCGTTGCCGAGGAAGCGGTCCTCGATCATCGACAGGACCAGCGCGGTGGTGCCGAGCTTGAGGTAGGTGGAGACCTCGGACAGGTTCGCGTCGCCGATGATCACGTGCAGCCGGCGATACTTCTCCGCGTCCGCGTGCGGCTCGTCGCGGGTGTTGATGATCGGCCGCTTGAGCGTGGTCTCCAGGCCGACCTCGACCTCGAAGTAGTCGGCGCGCTGGCTGATCTGGAAGCCGTGCGCGGAGCCGTCCTGGCCGATGCCGACCCGGCCCGCGCCGCAGATCACCTGGCGGGAGACGAAGAACGGGGTCAGGTGCCGGACGATGTCGGCGAACGGCGTGGCGCGCTGCATGAGGTAGTTCTCGTGCGTGCCGTAGGACGCGCCCTTGTTGTCGGTGTTGTTCTTGTAGAGCAGGATCTGCTGTCCGCCGGGCAGCTCGCCGGCCCGGCGCGCCGCCTCGGCCATGATCCGCTCGCCGGCCTTGTCCCAGATCACCGCGTCGCGCGGGTTGGTGGTCTCGGGCGCGCTGTACTCCGGGTGGGCGTGGTCGACGTAGAGCCGAGCGCCGTTGGTCAGGATGACGTTGGCCAGACCGACGTCCTCGTCGGTCAGCTGGCTCGAGTCGGCCAGCTCGCGCGCGAGGTCGAACCCGCGCGCGTCGCGCAGCGGATTCTCCTCCTCGAAGTCCCAGCGGGCCCGGCGGGCCCGCTGCATCGCTGCGGCGTACGCGTTCACGATCTGGGAAGACGTCAACATCGCGTTGGCGTTCGGATGTCCGGGTACGGAGATCCCGTACTCGGTCTCAATGCCCATCACACGCCGGACGGTCATGCGACCCCCTCGTCCCTCACCCGGCCGGTACCCGAGCCACACTCACCGTGGTCCGGGTACACCCTGGTCATGCTGCCGAGCCTATTGCCGTTGGATTGCCTTGGGGATACGGCCGGAACTATTGCCCTGTGCGGAAATGTCGTCCCGGCACGGCGCCGCGGCCCGTGTTCGACCTGAACACGGGCCGCGGCGTCGGTGGTCAATCGGTGCTCGATGGGGATCAGAGGTACTGGCCGGTGTTGGCCACGGTGTCGATGGAGCGCCCGGCCTCGTCGCCCTGCTTGCCCGAGACCAGCGTGCGGATGTAGACGATCCGCTCGCCCTTCTTGCCGGAGATCCGCGCCCAGTCGTCGGGGTTGGTGGTGTTGGGCAGGTCCTCGTTCTCCTTGAACTCGTCGACGCACGCGGCGAGCAGGTGGGCCACCCGGATGCCCTTCTGCCGGTGCTCCAGGAAGTCCTTGATCGCCATCTTCTTCGCGCGACCGACGATGTTCTCGATCATCGCGCCGGAGTTGAAGTCCTTGAAGTAGAGGGTCTCCTTGTCACCGTTGGCGTAGGTGACCTCCAGGAAGCGGTTCTCGTCGCTCTCCGAGTACATCCGCTCGACCGCGACCTGGATCATCCCGGTCACCGTGGCATCGCGGTTGCCGCCGTGCTCGACCAGGTCGTCGTCGTGCAGCGGCAGCGAGACCTTGAGGTACTTGGCGAAGATGTCCTTGGCCGCCTCGGCGTCCGGACGCTCGATCTTGATCTTCACGTCGAGCCGGCCCGGCCGCAGGATGGCCGGGTCGATCATGTCCTCGCGGTTGGAGGCGCCGATCACGATGACGTTCTCCAGGCCCTCCACGCCGTCGATCTCGGACAGCAGCTGCGGGACGATGGTGTTCTCCACGTCCGAGCTGACGCCGGATCCCCGGGTGCGGAAGAGCGAGTCCATCTCGTCGAAGAAGACGATGACGGGGGTGCCCTCGCTGGCCTTCTCCCGGGCCCGTTGGAAGACCAGGCGGATGTGCCGCTCGGTCTCGCCGACGTACTTGTTGAGCAGCTCGGGGCCCTTGATGTTGAGGAAGTAGCTCTTGCCCTGTTCGTTGCCCTGGGCCTCGGCGACCTTCTTCGCGAGCGAGTTGGCCACCGCCTTGGCGATCAGCGTCTTGCCGCAGCCGGGGGGGCCGTAGAGCAGGATGCCCTTGGGCGGGCGCAGCTCGTGTTCCTTGAACAGGTCGGGGTGGAGATAGGGCAGCTCCACCGCGTCGCGGATCATCTCGATCTGGTTCCGCAGGCCGCCGATCTTGGTGTAGTCGATGTCCGGGACCTCTTCGAGGACCAGTTCCTCGACCTCGCTCTTGGGCACCCGCTCGTAGACGTAGCCCGAGCGGGAGTCGAGCAGCAGCGAGTCCCCCGCGCGCAGCGGGGAGTCGAGCAGCGGCTCGGCGAGGCGCACCACGCGCTCCTCGTCGGTGTGCCCGATGACCAGGGCACGCTCGCCGTCCTCGAGCAGTTCCTTGAGCATCACCACGTCGCCGACCCGCTCGAACTCCATCGCGTCGACCACGTTCATGGCCTCGTTGAGCATGACCTCCTGGCCACGCCGAAGTTCGTCGAGCTCGATGTTGGGGCTGACGTTCACCCGGAGCTTGCGCCCGCCGGTGAAGATGTCCGCCGTGCCGTCCTCGTTGGCCTGTAGGAACACGCCGAACCCCGAGGGGGGTTGGGCGAGTCGGTCCACTTCCTCCTTGAGGGCCACGATCTGGTCGCGGGCCTCTCGCAAGGTCGCGACCAGTCGCTCGTTCTGTGTGGTCATGCCGGCCAAGGACGTCTGAAGATCGACGACCCGCTCCTCGAGCAAACGGCTCTGGCGCGGTGAGTCGGCGAGCTTGCGACGCAGGACGGCGACTTCCTGCTCTAGAAAAGAAACCTGGCTTACGAGGTCGTCCGTACCCCGAGCCGGCCTCCCACCACGGTTCATGTCGTCGTCGTGGACTGCCACGGCCCTCACCTCCTCCTGGGAGCTGCGACGTCTCCGACCCTACCTACGGCAGGAGGGGTTGAAACCCCTTGATCAGCAAGACTGTCCGGGCGTGTCCGATCTTCACCCGTGCGATTGCCCCCACGCTTGTGAGGATCAGATACCCACCTGACCACGTCGGGAAGCAGGCGCGAGTAGGGTCTGTTGGTCGCGTGTCGATACGAATCGGTGAAGAGAGAGGCCGCATGTCCGCGGAAAACGAACCCCTCGAGGTGTGGATCGATCAGGATCTCTGCACCGGGGACGGCATCTGCGTCCAATACGCGCGAGAGGTCTTCGAGCTGGACATCGATGGGCTGGCCTACGTCAAGGGTGCCGACGACGAGTTGCGCACCGACCCCGGCGCGGTGGTTCCGGTGCCCGCGCCGCTCCTGGTGGAAGTGATCGACGCCACACGCAAGTGTCCGGGCGAATGCATCCACATGCGTCGGGTTTCCGACGGCGTCGAGGTATATGGGCCGGATACGGCCTGAATTGCGCTTTGTGCGGCGTTGTCTGGCGACGTGTCAGATCCGTTGGGCACCGAGCGCAGTGAGTCGCCAGCGGAGCGTTCCGGTCGAATCCGGGCAGCAGCGCGGGACGGTCGGCGCGGACCAGCCCAGGGTGTGTGCGGTGATCGTGTCGCCGTCCCGGGTGAGGTCGTCGACAAGGAGTCCCTCACCGGTGCCGAGCAGGGTGGCCACCAGGCGAGGCGCGCCGGCGTCCCGGACGTAGCCGAGCAGCGCGGCGGGCGGGCTGCCGGAGCCGGCCGCGCACTGGACCTGGACCACGGTGGGGCCGTCGGGGTCGACGAGCACGGCCTTGAGCCGGGTGCCCGCCCCGGGGCAGTCGACCGGGAAGGCGACGGCGGCCAGTTCGGCCTCGGTGGGGCCGGCGGCGGGTCGGCCGCGGCTGCCGGCGAGCGGCACGGTCCGCGCGACCTCGGGCCCGGGCGGGGCCGGCTGCCCCTGGTCGGTGGTGTCGCTCTCCCCCGGCTTCAGGGTGCGCGGCGCGGCCGGTGGGTCCTGTTGGTTGACCCGGTGTCGGGCCGGTGCGGTGACCCCCGGTATGCCGCCGTCACGCGAGGCCGCGGCCCAGATCACCAGGCCGGAGACGACGATGAGGAAAAAGACGATGGCCGCGGCGGCGTAGGCGACGCCGTTGCGCACATCGGGAACCTGGCGCTGCGCGAAGGGGATCGTGGGTGGTCCGTCGGTGGTCGCGAGCCCGCGGGTACTGTCGCCGCGCGCGGGCCGGGTCTCAGAGTGATCGTCCGCCACGGAGGATGACGATATGCGGCGGGCCGGTCCCCGGGATAGGGTTCCGGCCCGCCTTGTCTCAACCGTTGCCTGCCGGCCGGACGCCGGCCTGACGGTGGGTCAGGAGTCCGGCGGGGTGCCTGCCTCCGCGCCGGGGCCGGCGTAGTCGTCGCCGTAGGAGCCCTTGGACGGGCGGCGCCGGCGCAGCGGCGGTTCCACCCCGTCGGCCAGCCGCCGGGCGGTGACCAGGAAGCCGGTGTGGCCGATCATCCGGTGGTCGGGGCGGACCGCGAGGCCCTCGACGTGCCACGAGCGCACCATCGACTCGAACGGCTGCGGCTCGGTGAAGCAGTTCATCACGCGCATGGTCTCCACGGTGCGCGAGAGCTGCGTGGTGGTGGCCACGTAGCAGCACACCAGGCCGCCGGGGGCGAGCGCCTTGTAGACCGCGTCCAGGCATTCCCAGGGGGCGAGCATGTCGAGGATGACCCGGTCGACGTCGGTCTCCACCAGGTTGTCCTGGAGGTCGCCGACGGTGAGCTTCCACGCGGGGTGCGGGGCGCCGAAGTAGCGTTCGACGTTCTTGCGGGCGATGTCCGCGAAGTCCTGGCGGCGTTCGTAGGACGCGAGCTGCCCGGTGTCGCCGATGGCGCGGAGCAGGAACGTGCTCAGCGCGCCGGAGCCGACGCCGGCCTCGACGACGCGGGCGCCGGCGAAGATGTCGGCCATCGCGAGGATCTGGCCGGCGTCCTTCGGGTAGATCACCGCGGCGCCGCGGGGCATGGACAGGACGAAGTCGGGGAGCAGAGGTCGCAGCGCGAGGTAGTCGGTGTTCCCGGTGGACCGGACGACGGTCCCTTCGGGAGCGCCGATCAGCGCGTCGTGTTGAAACGAGCCCTTGTGGGTGTGGAACGCCTTGCCCGCTTCGAGCGTGAAGGTGTGGTGGCGGCCCTTGGGATCGGTCAGCTGTACCTGGTCCCCGACCTGGAAGGGTCCGCGCCTGCGCGCGGCACCGGTCGGTTCGGACATGGGGGTCAGCCTAGTCGGTCGCGGGGGACGCTCCGACGCGTGGGTCGTGGGCCCGTGGGGGTCAAAGTCGCGCCGGGTTGCATAGCATCTTGGACGTGACTGAATCGAGCAGGCCGCAGGGACGCCGGATGCGGCAGGACGACGCCCCGCGTCGGGAGCCGAGGCGTGGCCTGCTCATGGGGCGCCCGTTCGGGGTGCCGGTCTATGTGGCGCCGACGTGGTTTGTGATCGCCGCGGTGATCACGGTGTTGTTCGCGCCGACGTTCGAGAGCCTGTTCCCGGATCTGGGTCCGTGGCGGTTCGTGTTGTCGTTCGGCTTCGCGGTGTTGTTGTACGTGTCGGTGCTGGTGCACGAGTTGGCGCACGCGGTGACGGCCCTGCGGCTCGGGCTGCCGGTGCGGCGGATCACCATCCAGTTCCTGGGCGGGGTGTCCGAGATCGACAAGCCGGAGACGGCTCGGCACGAGTTTTTGGTGTCGGCGGCCGGGCCGGCGCTTTCGTTGGTGCTGGGCGGCGGGTTCTGGGTGATCGGGCTCGCGCTGGACGTGGACACTCTGGCCGGGCGGATGATCGCGTTGCTCGCGGTGTCCAATCTGCTGGTGGCGGCGTTCAATCTGCTGCCGGGGTTGCCGCTGGACGGTGGTCGGATGTTGCGGGCGGTGGTGTGGCGGGTCAGCGGGCGGCCGTTGACCGGCACGATCGCGGCGTCCTGGGCCGGGCGGGCGCTGGCGGTGGTGGTGCTGGTCGCCGCCCTCGCGTGGTCGCTGGGCGCGGACTCGGGGGCCCGGACGTACACGTTGATCTTCGGCGCGCTGGTGGCCGGATTCATGTGGGCGGGCGCGGTCCAGTCGCTGCGCGCGGAGCGGTTGCGGGAGCGGTTGCCGGAGTTGCGGGTGCGGTTGTTGACCCGGCGGGCGATTCCGGTGGCGGCGGATGTGCCGCTGTCGGAGGCGCTGCGGCGGGCGCACGAGGAGGGCGCGCGCGGGCTGGTCGTGGTGGATCGGGGTGGGGATCCGGTCGGGCTGGTGCGCGAGTCCGCGGTGTTGGCGACGCCGGAGCATCGGCGGCCGTGGGTGGCGGTGGGGCCGCTGGCGCGGGATCTCGTACCGGGGATGCAGGTCCGGGCGGATCTGGCGGGCGAGGACCTGTTGGTGGCGATGCGGGCGGTGCCGGCGAGCGAGTACCTGGTGGTGGAGCCGGACGGCCGGGTGTACGGGGTGCTTTCCCGGACGGATGTCGAGCATGCGTTCTTGGCCATGATGCGGGGTTGAGGGCGGGGGGTCGGCCGCACTTGCCGGCTTGGCTGGGTGGCCTCGGGCGCCGGCCGGGCCGGATTGGGTGACTCGGCTGACGTGCCGCGTTGGTGGGCCTTGTCGCCCTGTGGATGGTGTGCTCTCGGTGTCGTTGTGGGCGCTTAGGGTGGGCGGCATGAGTTTGAGTGCCTCGGAGGCTGCTTCCGTTCCCGCGCCCGGCGCGGAACGTGTGCCTCGGCCGCCGGTTTCGTTGTCGCCGTCTCGGGCCGCGGACTTCATGCAGTGTCCGCTGTTGTATCGGCTTCGGGTGATCGACAAGTTGCCGGAGAAGCCGAGTGCGGCGGCCACGCGCGGGACCGTGGTGCATACCGTGCTCGAGCGGCTGTTCGATCTGCCCAGCGGGGAGCGGACGCCGGAGCGGGCGGTGGCGCTGGTGCGGCCGGCCTGGGCCGAGTTGTTGGCCGAGCGGCCGGAGCTGGCCGAGTTGTTCGGCGAGGATGTCGCGGGGCTCGGCACCTGGTTGCAGGACGCGGACACGTTGGTCGAGCGTTACTTCACGCTGGAGGATCCCAACCGGCTGGAGCCGGCTCGGCGCGAGCTCTACGTCGAGACGACGCTGGACGACGGCCTGGTGCTGCGCGGGATCGTGGACCGGCTCGATGTGGCGCCGGCGGGTGATCTGCGGGTGGTGGACTACAAGACGGGCAAGGCGCCGTCGCCGATGTTCCAGGACAAGCCGCTGTTCCAGATGAAGTTCTACGCGCTGGTGTTGTGGCGGCAACACGGGCGCGTGCCGCGGCGGTTGCAGTTGGTCTACCTCGGCAGCGGGGAGCTGCTCACCTACGACCCGGACGAGAGCGAACTGCTCGCGGTCGAGCGCAAGTTGCGGGCGCTGTGGCAGGCGATCGAGGTGGCCACCCGGACCGGCGAGTGGCTGCCGAGGAAGTCGAAGTTGTGCGGGTGGTGCGACCACCGGGAGGTGTGCCCCGAGTTCGGTGGCACACCCCCGGTGTATCCGCTGCCCGTGGTGCCGGCGCAGCCCCCGGCCGCGGCCGGGGGCTAGATCGCGCCGGGGCGGACCAGGCCGCTCTCGTAGGCGTAGACCGCGGCCTGGACCCGGTCGCGCAGGCCGAGTTTGGTCAGTACGTGGCCGACGTGCGTCTTGACCGTGGTCTCGCTGACGTAGAGCTCGGCGGCGATCTCCGCGTTGGACATCCCGCGCGCGACCAGGCGCAGCACCTCCACCTCACGTTCGGTGAGCATCGCGAGCGTGTCGGGGGTGGGGTCCTCGGCGGAGGGCAGCCGGGCGGCGTACATGTCCAGGAGTCGCCGGGTGATGCTGGGCGCGAGCAGTGCCTCGCCCTCGGCGATCACCCGGATCGCGGTGACCAGGTCGTCGGCGGGCACGTCCTTGAGCAGGAAGCCGCTGGCTCCCGCGCGCAGTGCCTCGACCACGTATTCGTCGAGGTCGAACGTGGTGAGTACGAGTACCCGGGCGGTGTTCTCCCCGTCGCGGCCGGAGCCGGCGATCCGGCGGGTGGCCTCGACGCCGTCCATCCGGGGCATGCGGATGTCCATCAGCACCACGTCGGGCTGTAGGGCGCGGACCTGTTCGACGGCCTGTTCGCCGTCGGCGGCCTCGCCGACCACGGCGATGTCGGGCTCGGCCTCCAGGATCATCCGGAAGCCGGTGCGCAGCAGTGGCTGATCGTCGACCAGGATGACGCGGATCGTCATGGGCGGGTCTGCTCCAGTCGGTCGGGGGCGACACCGTCCGGCGGCGCGGCGGTGTCGGTGGGGTTCGGGGCGGACAGCGGAATGCGGGCGAGGACCTCGAAGCCGTCCTGGGTCCGGGGTCCCGCGTACAGGCGTCCACCGTAGAGGGAGACCCTCTCACGCATCCCGAGCAGGCCGTGTCCGGTGCGGTCGCCGGTGGGTACGGTGCTGCCGCCGCGGCCGTCGTCGGCGACGCGCACCAGCAGCTCGGTGCGGCTGTAGCGGAGCAGCACCCGGGCCTCGGCGGGGCCGGCGTGCTTGAGCGTGTTCGTGAGCGCTTCCTGGACGATCCGGTAGGCCGCCAGGTCGATGCCGGGCGGCAGCGCGCAGGGGGCGCCTTCCAGGGACAGCTCGACCGGCAGCCCGGCCTCGCGGACCTGGGTGACGAGGGTGTCGAGTTGGTCCAGGCCGGGCTGGGGGGCGTTGTGGCCCTCGTTGGGGCCGCCCACCGCGTCGGTGGTGTCGCGCAGGATGCCGACCAGGCGGCGCATCTCGACCAGTGCGCCGCGGCCGGTCTGTTCGACCGCGGCCATCGCCTCCTTGGCCCGGTCGGGGTTGCGCGCGACCATCCGCTGTGCGGCGGAGGCCTGCACGGTCATCACCGAGACGTGGTGGGCGATCACGTCGTGCAGTTCGCGGGCGATCCGGCCGCGTTCCTCGGCGATCGCGGCCCGGGTGTCCGCCTCGCGGGTGCGCTCCAGGCGGTCGGCGCGGGCCTCGAGTTCGGCGGTGTAGGCGCGGCGGAAGCCGACACTGCGGGCGAACGCCCAGACCGCGAACATCGCGGCCAGGTTGGCCACCACGTCGAGGAAGACGATGTCGCTGTCGCGCAGCGCCAACCAGACGATGGTGGCGCTCTCGGTGAAGGCGAGCGCGAAGGCGGCGGGCACGCGGGAGCGGCCGACGGCGACCGCGTAGAGCGCGACGAGTTGGCCGATGCCGGCGCCGGCGGATTCGTAGTGCGCGCCGGCCAGGAGCAGTCCGGCGGCGCTGACCGCGATCAGCACGCGCAGCGACTGCGCGCCGCGCCACAGCAGCGGCACGGCGGTGAGCAGTGCGAGCAGGACGCCCCACACGTCCGGGTCGCGCACGTCGCGCAGGCCCAGTTCGCGAAAGTACAGGCCGCCCACCGCGCAGACCGAGAGCAGTACCACCAGGGCCAGGTCGAGCACGGTGGGGCGCGGCCATGGTTGTCGGGCGTCGCGGCCGAGTTCGTCGACGATGTCGGCGAGGGCCGAGCGTGCTCGGGCGACCCGGGGCACGGCTTCGCTCGGGTCGGATCGGACTGCTGTCCCGGCGGGGGTGTCCGGGTCGGGGGTCACGGCGCGCACGCCTCTTACCGTAGGGCCCCTGGCCGGGGGTTTTGACCCCCTGGGGCCCGGGTCTCGTCCCCTGGGAGGAGTGGTGCGGCGATCTCCTCCTCCGGGCGGAGTCGTGGTCCCGTACTCAACGCTCTGGCGGGGCGGGCGCGGGAGTGCGGACAACGCGAGGGACTTCCCTGAAGCCCTGGTCTTGTCGATCACCAACACTGGACACCACACGGGGAACCCGGCAGCGGGAACCACGGGGCTGTACTACGGGGGTAGTACGGGGATCCGATCCTTCAGGGGTTCGGACGGAGCACGACCGAGAGACCTCTCGGCGGTCACGGGGACGGGGGAAACCGCCGCCGGGAGGTCGACAGGACCGACGGGGAAGCAATACGGGCCGGAGCGCGGGGGCTCCGGCACGGGGGAAGCAGGACCGGCAGCACAAGCAGTGACACGGGGAAAAGCAGTACCGGTACGGGGGAAACACGGGGATGTGGGAGCGGGCGGGCCTTCGGGCCCGTCCGCTCCCACCCGTATGCGCCCGGTGGGTGCCGCGCGCGGGGGGCGGGTCAGCGGGCGACGCGGGCCCGGACCAGGTCGCGCAGGAAGGTCAGGTCGACGTCGTCTAGGGAGTCCACCACGGTGCGCGTCGGGGCGGGCGGGATCGGCGTCATGCTGGGCACCGCGAGCACCACGCAGCCGGCCGCCTCGGCGGAGGCGATGCCGGTGGGCGAGTCCTCGACGACCACGCAGGCCCACGGCTCGGCGTCGAGCCGGCGGGCCGCGGTCAGGTACGGGTCGGGGTGCGGCTTGGTGCGGGCGATCTCGTCGCCGGCCAGGGTGAAGCGGAAGTGGTGGGCGCCGATCGAGGGCAGCACGGCGTCCACGATCACCCGCTGCGAGGCGGTGACCAGGGCGCACGGCACGCCGGCTTCGTCGACCTCGGCGAGCAGGCGCTTGGCGCCGGGGCGCAGGTCCACGCCGTCGCGCAGTTGGGCGACCATGCCGGCGTTGATTCGGCGTTCCAGCTCGGCGGGCGGCACGTCCAGGCCGGAGACCGCGAGCAGGTAGGCGACGGCGCGGTCCATCGGGCTGCCGAGCAGGTGTTCGGCGTGCTGCGCGGTGAGGGTGAAACCGAGGTCGGCCATCACCGCGGTCTCGGTGGCGAACCAGTTGCGTTCGGTGTCGACCAGGGTGCCGTCCATGTCGAACAGGACTGCTCGCAGGCCGTGGCCCGGGCGGGCTCCGGTGGTGGTCGTCAGCGCTGCCGTCATCGCGTGGCCGCCTCTCTCCCGGCAGGGGAAATCGTGGTGTGGATGGGGTGGGTGAATCTCCTCACGCGGGTTCTCCAGGGGGGTGCGTCCGCCGGTTGGGTCCGGCGGGTCCTCGATTGTGCGGCGCCGTCAGCAATTGGGCAACCGCCGGACGGGGTCGTACACGGAAACGCTGATCGAAGCCGTGACGGCGAGCGGGTCGGCCAGTGCCGCGATCCGCGCGCGCAGCAGGTCGGGGTCGGTGTGCCAGGCGCTGGGCCCCATCGCCACCACGCCGGCGACGGCGGCGTGGTCCAGGGCCATCGTCCAGGTGACCGTCTCGCGCGCGCGGACGGTGAACCAGGGGGCGAGCTTGGCGTCGATCCGTTCCTGTTTGTCCGGGTCGACCTGGAGCAGGTCGAGCGCGGGCACCAGTTCGCCCAGGTGTCGGGGGGTGGGGGCGGCGACGATCAGGGTGCCGTCGGCGGCCAGGATCCGGTGCAGTTCGGGCGGGTTGCGCGGGGCGAACACGTTGAGCACCCGGGCGGCGGCGCCGCCGCGCACCGGCAGTGGTCGCCAGGCGTCGCAGACGGCGGCGCCCATCCTGGGGTGTGCGCGGGCGGCCCGGCGCAGCGCGTACTTGGAGATGTCCAGGGCCAGCCCGCGGCGCTCCGCGAGGGCGTCCAGGACGCGCGCGAGGTGGTGTCCGGTGCCCGCGCCGACGTCGACCAGCACCCCGGGCACCTCGCCCGCACACGCGGCGGCCAGCGTGTCGCCGAGCCGGTCGTAGTGGCCCGCGCCGAGGAAGTCGACACGGGCCGCGACCATGGCGGCGGTGTCCGCGGTGCCGGTCGAGCCGGTTCCGGTGAGCAGGTTGACGTAGCCCTGGCGGGCCACGTCGAAGCTGTGTCCGGCGGTGCAGCGCAGCCCGGCGGCGTCCCCCGCCAGGTCCGCGCCGCAGTGCGGGCAGGCGAGGGTTTCCACGACGTCGCCGAGCATGTGCCTCGTTCTTGGTGCGGGTGGGTCCGGAACAGGTCCCCGGGCCGGGGCCCTCAGCGGGCGTTGAAGTAGTTCGCCTCGGGGTGGTGCAGCACGATCGCGTCGGTGGATTGTTCCGGGTGCAGTTGGAACTCCTCGGAGAGCTCGACGCCGATCCGCTCGGGCCTGAGCAACTCGGTGATCTTGGCCCGGTCCTCCAGGTCGGGGCAGGCGCCGTAGCCGAGCGAGAAGCGCGCGCCGCGGTAGTGCAGCTTGAGCATGCCGTCCAGGTCGTTGGGGTCCTCGCCGGCGAAGCCGAGTTCGGCGCGCACCCGGGCGTGCCAGTATTCGGCGAGCGCCTCGGCGAGTTGTACGGACAGGCCGTGCAGTTCGAGGTAGTCGCGGTAGGCGTTGTCGGCGAACAGCTTGGCGGTGGCATCCGACAGGCGCGGGCCCATGGTGGCGATCTGGAAGCCGACCACGTCGATCTCGCCGGATTCCTCCGGGCGGAAGAAGTCGGCCAGGCACAGGTGCCGGTCGCGGCGCTGGCGCGGGAAGGTGAACCGGGTGCGTTCGTTGCCCGCGTCGTCGAGCACGATCAGGTCGTCGCCCTTGGACACGCACGGGAAGTAGCCGTAGACCACGCCGGCGTCGAGCAGGTTGTCGGTGACGATCCGGTCCAGCCAGTAGCGCAGCCGGGGCCGGCCCTCGGTCTCGACCAGTTCCTCGTAGGAGGGTCCGTCGCCGCCCCGGGTGGGCTTGAGGCCCCACTGGCCCATGAAGGTGGCGCGCTCGTCCAGCCAGGACGCGTAGTCGTTGAGCTGGATGCCCTTGACCACGCGGTCGCCCCAAAACGGCGGGGTGGGCACCGGGTTGTCGATCGCCACGTCGGAGCGGGCGGGCATCTCCTCGGGTGCGGTCTCGATCACCTTGGCGGCGGCCACCTTGCGCCGGCGCAGCGCGGGCAGTTCCACGCCGGGCACGCCGCGCTTGACCCCCATCAGGGCGTCCATCAGGCGCAGGCCCTCGAACGCGTCGCGGGCGTAGCGGACCTCGCCGGCGTAGATGTCGTAGAGGTCCTCCTCGACGTAGGCGCGGGTGAGCGCGGCGCCGCCGAGGATGACCGGGTAGCCGGCGGCCAGTCCTCGGGTGTTCAGCTCCTGGAGGTTTTCCTTCATGATCACCGTGGACTTGACCAGCAGGCCGGACATCCCGATCACGTCGGCGCGGTGTTCCTCGGCGGCGTCCAGGATGGCCGAGACCGGCTGCTTGATGCCGATGTTGACCACGTTGTAGCCGTTGTTGGACAGGATGATGTCGACCAGGTTCTTCCCGATGTCGTGCACGTCGCCCTTGACGGTGGCGAGCACGATGGTGCCCTTGCCGTCCTCGCCCTCGACCTTTTCGATGTGCGGTTCCAGGTGCGCGACGGCGGACTTCATCACCTCGGCGGACTGGAGCACGAAGGGCAGTTGCATCTGGCCGGAGCCGAACAGTTCGCCGACCACCTTCATGCCCGCGAGCAGGGTGTCGTTGATGATCACCAGCGCGCTGCGCTCGCGCAGCGCCTGGTCGAGGTCGTCCTCCAGGCCGGCCCGCTCGCCGTCGATGATCCGTCGCTCGAGCCGTTCGTTGAGCGGCAGTGCGGCCAACTCCTGGGCGCGGGTGGCGCGTACGGACTTGGCGTCGACGCCCTCGAACAGTTCCAGGAAGCGCTGGAGCGGGTCGTAGCCCTCGCGGCGGCGGTCGTAGACCATGTCCAGGGCGACCTCGCGCTGCTCCTCGGGGATGCGCGCCATCGGCAGGATCTTGCTGGCGTGCACGATCGCCGAGTCCAGGCCGGCTTCGATGCACTCGTTGAGGAAGACCGAGTTGAGCACGATGCGCGCGGCCGGATTGAGGCCGAAGGAGACGTTGGACAGGCCCAGGGTGGTTTGTACATCGGGGTGGCGGCGCTTGATCTCGCGAATCGCGTCGATGGTCTCGATGCCGTCCCGGCGGGTCTCCTCCTGGCCGGTGCCGATCGGGAAGGTGAGCGCGTCGATGATGATGTCGGAGACCTTGATCCCCCACTCGCCGGTGAGCGCGCCGATCAGCCGCTCGGCCACCCGGACCTTCCATTCGGCGGTGCGGGCCTGGCCGTCCTCGTCGATGGTCAGTGCGACCACGGCCGCGCCGTGTTCCTTCACCAGCGGCATGATCCGGCGAAAGCGCGAGGTGGGGCCGTCGCCGTCCTCGTAGTTGACCGAGTTGACCACGGCCCGCCCGCCGAGCAGTTCGAGGCCGGCTTCGAGTACCTCGGGCTCGGTGGAGTCGAGCATGATCGGCAAGGTGGACGCGGTGGCCAACCGGCCGGCCAGCGCCTTCATGTCCGCGACGCCGTCCCGGCCGACGTAGTCGATGTTCAGGTCGAGCATGTGCGCGCCGTCGCGGGTCTGGTCGCGGGCGATGTCGAGGCAGTCGTCGTAGCGGCCTTCGAGCATCGCCTCGCGAAACGCCTTGGAGCCGTTGGCGTTGGTGCGCTCGCCGATGGACAGGTAGGACAGGTCCTGGCGGAAGGGCACCGACTGGTACAGCGACGCGGCGGCGGGCTCGTGTCGGGGGTGGCGGGGAGTCAGCTCGCGCCCGTGTACGCGCTCGACCACGGCCTTGAGGTGCGCGGGGGTGGTGCCGCAGCAGCCGCCGACCAGGGCCAGGCCGTATTCGCGGGTGAACGTGTCGTGTGCGTCGGCCAGTTCCTCGGCGGACAGCGGGTAGTGTGCGCCGTCCTTGGTCAGGATCGGCAGGCCGGCGTTGGGCATCGCGGTGACCCCGATGCCGGCGTGCTTGGCCAGGTGGCGCAGGTGTTCGCTCATCTCGACCGGGCCGGTGGCGCAGTTGAGCCCGATGAAGTCGATGCCCAGCGGCTCGAGCGCGGTCAGCGCGGCGCCGATCTCGGAGCCCATCAACATCGCGCCGGTGGTCTCGACGGTGACCTGGGCGAAGATCGGCAGGTCGACGCCGGCCTTCGCGAGCGCGCGCTGCGAGCCGATGATCGAGGCTTTGGTCTGGAGCAGGTCCTGGCTGGTCTCGATGAGCAGGGCGTGCGCGCCGCCGTCGATCAGGCCGGCCGCGTTGACCTCGAACGCGTCGCGCAGCACGGCGAAGGGCACGTGGCCCAGGCTGGGCAGTTTGGTGCCGGGGCCGATCGAGCCGAGCACCCAGCGCGGGCGGTCGGGGGTGGAGTAGCCGTCGGCCACTTCGCGGGCGATCCGGGCGCCGGCTTCGGCGAGTTCGTAGATCCGGTCCTGGATGTCGTACTCGCCCAGGTTGCCGAGGTTGGCGCCGAAGGTGTTGGTCTCGACGCAGTCCACGCCGACGTCGAAGTATTCCTTGTGCACGTTGCGCACGATGTCGGGACGCGTGACGTTGAGGACCTCGTTGCAACCTTCGTGGCCTTGGAAGTCGTCCAGGCTGGGGTCCTGAGCCTGGAGCATGGTTCCCATCGCTCCATCGGCGACGACGACGCGGGTGGCGAGTGCTTCGCGAAGTTGCTGCGGGGTGGCTGTCATGAGAATGCGTCTCCGATGGGTGCGACGGCTGTCGGCTTGCCCGGGGCCGCCTCGACGGCTCGGGCCAGAGCGCCAGCTTAATGCGCGAAGGACGCCGACCTGGGGGACTCGCGGGTGACGTGGCCCACTGGTTACCTGGTGCTCACCGGCGTTCACCGGGCCGTATGGCGCGCGTTTGCCGTCCCGCTCCCGGGTGCGGCCCGGATTTCACTGTGGGCGAAGTCGACGCCGGCGGGTCTGGCCGAGCGTGCCTCAACCCGTAATGTGGGGACCGTACAGCTCTCGCGGCCCCGGGGACGGGTGCCCGCGGCGCACGGATCCCGGCCCCGGCCGGAAGGAGGCACTGGGTGATCGAGCTCGACGACCTGCCCGAGCTGATCGACCCGGTCATGGTGGCCGCATTCGAGGGGTGGAACGACGCGGGCGATGCCGCTTCCGCCGCGATCGAGCACCTCGACCGGGTCTGGAAGGGCGAGGTGTTCGCGGCGCTCGACGCCGAGGACTACTACGACTTCCAGGTGAACCGGCCGACGATATGGCTGGACGGGGACACCCGGCGGATCACCTGGCCCACCACCCGGCTCTCCGTGGTCCGACTCACCGAGCCGCGCCGCGATCTGGTGCTGGTGCACGGCATAGAGCCGAACCTGCGCTGGCGCTCGTTCTGCAACGAACTGTTGGGCTTCGCGCACGAGTTGGGCGTGGAGACGGTGGTGGTCCTTGGCGCGATGCTGGGCGATGCACCGCACTCGCGGCCGGTGCCGGTGAACGGGACCACGTCGGACCCGGTGGTGGCGCAGAACGTGGGCCTGGAACAGTCCCGGTACGAGGGGCCGACGGGCATCGTGGGCGTGTTCCAGGAGGCGTGCGCGCACGCGGGGATGCCGGCGCTGACGTTCTGGGCCTCGGTGCCGCACTACGTCGCGCAGCCGCCCTCCCCCAAGGCCACGCTGGCGCTGCTGCGCAAGTTGGAGGACTTCCTGGACGTGAGCGTGCCGATGGGCGAGCTGGCCGAGGACGCCCGGGCCTGGCAGGTGGGCGTGGACCAGTTGGCGGCCGAGGACACCGAGGTCGCCGAGTACGTCCGCTCGCTGGAGGCCGCACGCGACACCGAGGACCTCCCGGAGGCGTCGGGCGACGCGATCGCGGCGGAGTTCGAGCGGTATCTGAAGCGGAAGGGCGATCAGGGCGAGGGGTAACGGGACGGTGCTCGGGCCGCATGGCCCTGAGGCGGGGCTGGGGCCTAGGGACCGGGCTGCGGACGGGTGGTCGCCGGGTGGTTGTGGCGGGCGGCCTCCGGCCCGGTTGTCCTCAAGCGCCGGACGGGCTGATTTGGGGATGGTGGATCTGGTCGCTGCGGATTGGTGGTGGCGGCCTTGGGCGTCCTCAAGCGCCGGACGGGCTGAGTTTGGTTGCCTCGGCGTGGTGGCTGCAGTTTGGCGGTGACTGGCTGGGGTGTCCTCAAGCGCCGGACGGGCTGATTTCGGCTGGCCCGACCATGCTCGCTGCGGTTTGCCGGTGGCCGGCTTGGGTGTTTTCGATCGCCGCACTGGGTGATTTCGGTTGCCCCGGGCGTGTTGACTGCCGTTTGGCGATGGTCGGCCTGGGTGGCCTCGGGCGCCGGACGGGTCTGGGTGGGTTCGGGGGCTCAGGTCGGGTGGTGGCGCAGGGTCAGGGTGGTCAAGGGGATGAAGCCGCCTGTGCCCGGTTCGGTGTGGGCCTCGGGGCCGGATAGGCGGCGGAGCATGGCTCGGGCGATGCGTTCGCCCTGGGCCTTGGCGCGTTCGGCGCGTGGTCCGGTGTGGGCGCCGTCGATGCCGGCCCGCCACAGCTGGACCCAGCGGCCGAAGTGTCGGGCGGTCAGCGGCGCGGCGCGGTGCAGGTCGTGGTGTACGGCGAAGGCGTCGCCCCGGTAGTCGGCGGTGCGCAGCAGGGCGCGCTCCCAGAAGTCGGTGATTCGGGGCAGGTGTGCTTCCAGGTCGGTGCCGGCGATCTCGGTGAAGAAGGCGCCGATCACCGGGTCGGCGAAGGCCGCGCCGTAGAACCGGCGGAGCAGCGCCTCGAGGTCGGCCCGGGTGGCGATGTCGAAACGCGGGTCGGGGCCGAGGCCGATGGGCTGCGGGTCCGGGTCCGGGTCCGGTAGCGCTCGGCTCGTGAGGTTCATCGGTCGTTGCCGCTCGTCGCCGTTCACGCCCACCAGACTAGGCATCGGGTGTCGAATGGCCCGAGCGGGCGGGACCCGTGGGTCCGCGCCCGCTCGGTTTGTGCCGGGTCCGTCGTCCGCGCCGGTGGACGGCGGGCCCGCTTGTGGGTGTCGTGGCCGGGCACCCCGGTGGGCCCGGCCACGACCGTGCGGTCACGAGGCGGTGAAGGCAGCCGCGTTCGTGGCCGCGTTCGGGGGGGCTAGCTCAGGCCGCTGTGTACCGCGGCCGCGAGTTCGCCGTTGGCGGTGTCGCCGCTGAACTCCCAGAAGAACGCGCCGCGCAGGTTCTGCGCCTTGGCCCAGCTCATCTTGGCGTTGACGGTGGCGGGGGTGTCGTAGCTCCACCAGTTGGTGCCGCACTTGGCGTAGGCGGTGCCCGCCACGGTGCCGGTGCTGGGGCAACTGACCTTGAGCACCTTGTAGTCCTCGTTGCCCGCCTCGTAGGTGCCCGGCGCGGCGCCGGTGGCGGTGCCGCCGGGGGTGTCCTGGGTGACTCCGGTCCAGCCTCGGCCGTAGAAGCCGATGCCGAGGAGCAGCTTGTTCGCCGGGACGCCCTTGGTCTTGAGCTTGGCGATCGCGTCGGCGGAGTTGAAGCCGTCCTTGGGGATGCCGGGGTACGAGGTCAGCGGCGAGTGTGGGGCGGTGGGGCCCTTGGCGTCCCAGGCGCCGAAGAAGTCGTATGTCATCACGTTGTACCAGTCGACGTAGGCGGAGGCGCCGCCGTAGTCGGCCGCGTCCATCTTGCCCGCGCCCGAGGCGTCGGCCGTGATCGCCGCGGTGACCAGGTTGTTCGCGCCGAACTTGGCCCGGGTGGCGGCGAGCAGCGTCTTGAGCGACGCCGCGCCGCTGGTGTCGCAGGTGAGGCCGCACGCGTTGGGGTATTCCCAGTCCAGGTCGATGCCGTCGAACACGTCGGCCCAGCGCGGGTCTTCGACCAGGTTGTAGCAGGACTCGGCGAACGCGGCGGGGTTGGCCGCGGCCTGGCCGAAGCCGCCGGACCAGGTCCAGCCGCCGAACGACCACAGGATCTTGATGTTCGGGTACTTGGCCTTGAGCTGGCGCAGTTGGTTGAAGTTGCCGCGCAGCGGCTGGTCCCAGTTGTCGGCCACGCCGCTGACGCTCTGGTCGGCAGTGAACGCCTTGTCGTAGTCGGCGTAGGCGTCGCCGATGGTGCACTTGCCGCCCTGGACGTTGCCGAAGGCGTAGTTGATGTGGGTGATCTTGGCGGCCGAGCCGGAGGTGACGATGTTCTTCACGTTGTAGTTGCGGCCGTAGATGCCCCACTCGGTGAAGTAGCCGAGCTTGACGGTGCTGCCGCCGCCGGGGTTGCCTCCGCCGCCACCGGTGGTGTGCACGGTGACCGCGGCACTGGCCGGGCCGGTCTGGTCGGCGGTGTCCCGGGCGACCACGGTGTACGTGTAGTCGGTGCCCGCGACCAGGCCGCTGTCCGTGTAGGTGGGCGTGGTGACGGTGGCGATCCTGCTGCCGCCGCGCAGTACGTCGTAGTTCTTGATGCCGTGGTCGTCGGTTGCCGCGGCCCAGGTCAGCGTGACGCCGGTGTCGGTGACGTTGCTCGCGACGGGTGTGCCGGGGGCGCCGGGCGGGTTGTCGCCGGGGGTGGTGGGGCCGCCGTCGCAGGAGCCGCCGTTGATCTTGCACCCGGTCGGGTTGCCGGGGCCGGTGCCGTTGAAGCCGAAGGTGACCGTGGCGCCGGGGCCGACGGTGCCGTTCCAGCCGACGTTCTTCGCGGTGTAGTGGTCGCCGGTGCGGGTGACGACGGCGTCCCAGGACGAGCCGACGGCGGTGCCGGCGGGGAAGTCCCATTCCAGGGTCCACGAGGTGATCGCGGCCGTGCCGGTGTTCTTGACGGTCCAGCTGCCGCCGAAGCCGGAGCCCCAGTCGGAGGTCTTGACGAACGTGGCGGTGGTGCCGGCGGCCTGTGCGGGGGACGCGAGGCCGACCATCGCTGCCAGGGGGAGCAGCAGGGCACTCATCAGGGCGATCAGGGTGCGTCGGGACAGGGTGGTGCGTTGTTTGGTTCCTGTGCTCAAGGGTGCTCCTCGAGTGGGGCCAGACATGCGGGGACGTGGCACCTCCCGGTGGGGAAACGATTCGACGGCACCCCACCGCGGGTCCCAGTGAGAGTAGGAAAGGTCTGGACCAGGGGTCAATGGTCTGTACCAAAATGGTCTGGACCAACCGCCACGCTCGGCGCCGGAAAAGCCGCACGCGGGCCCCGAAGGACCCGCGTGAGCAGGGGATTTCCCGAACTTGCCGAAGTTTTCCCGGACTTGAGCCGGATCCGGGTCAGCGCCGGGCGGGCGCGTACGGCGCGCCGGGCGCGGGCGCGGTGCCGTCCACGGCGGCCCGCCAGCGATCGTGCAGCCACATCTGGGTACGCCGCCGGGCGGCCCGCTCGTCCCACTGCACGTCGCGTTCGTAGGTCAGCACGGACAGGTCCCCCGCCAGCACCGCCCACGTGTAGAGCCCGTTGATGTGACGCGCGTTGACGCGCATGCCGCTCACCGACGCGGCCCGGCCGGCGGCGGTGCCGATGGTCTCGTCGTGCTGCGCGACCCACTGCACGGTCAGCCCCTCGGCGTGCAGCGGATCCACGTGGTGCCAGAACGCCTCCGCGGCGGCGTGCGCCTCCTCGGTGCCGGGCAGCGGGCCCGGGCGCGGCCCATCCAGTCGGGTCCAGCCGAGCAGCGTGCCGTCGGCGCGATCGACCACCACGCTGGCGTGCGGGCCGCCGGGACGCGGGTGGGTCGCGGGCTGGTGGCGCAACACCACCACCGGGCGCTCGTCGTGCCACGCGTAGTCGAGCGCCGTGAGTATCCAGTTGCGGGGTATCGACAGTCGGCACTTCGCCAGCAGAGCGGCGACGGCGGTGGTGACGTCGGTGTCCCTGCCGGGGAACAGGGTCATGGTGCGTCCTCGCGGTCGTGCGGGATTCGAACGGGGTCGAAGCGGATCGGGGCGGGTCGGTACGGGTCGGTGGGGTGTGGATCAGATCGGTACGCCGGCCGCGGCGGGCACGGCGGGCACGCACACCGGGTCGGGACCGAGCCGGCGGGCGAGCTCGGTGCCGCGCCGGTTCGCGCGCGCCGCCAGTGTGCCGCACCCGGGTGCGGGGTCGGCGGCGAGGGTGAGTCGAGCGGTCCGCGCGCGCCGCGCTCGGGCCCGGGCGGGGCGTACGGTCGGGTGCCGGCCCCGGGCGTGGCCGGGGTCCTCGGCGACCGCGATCGGCACGGCGGGCGCCGAGCGGGCCGGGGCGCGGGAGAACTCCATGAACCGGACCCTAACCATCGGCGAGCCGGATGAGAACAAGTTTCATCCTTCCCATACGGTTGCGTACGGACATTTGACCGCGGTTGGGCGAGCTCGTGGCACCGTCGTGCTGCTGCCATTCGTGTGACGCGGGGCACGAAGTCGGAAAAGGCCGCGGCGCGTTGGGTTAGGGTCCGGGCATCCGGCTCGGGAAGGAGCGCGCGTGTCCTCCACCGTCGACACCGACCTGCTCGTCATCGGTGCGGGCCCGACGGGCCTGTACGCCGCCTACTACGCGGGTTTTCGGGGCCTGCGCACGGCGCTTTTGGACTCGCTCCCCGAACCCGGTGGACAGATCTCCGCGATGTACCCGGAGAAGCTGATCTACGACGTCGCGGGCTTCCCGGCGATCAAGGGCCAGGACCTGGTGGACGCCCTGGTCGAACAGGCCGCGCCGTTCGCGCCGAACTACCTGCTCGGCCACCGCGCCGAGGAGTTGGCCCAGGACGACGAGGGCGTGACGATCACCTGCGCGAGCGGCCTGGTGGTGCGCGCCAAGGTGGTGCTGATCAGCGGCGGGATCGGCACGTTCAGCCCTCGAGCGCTGCCCGCGGCGGACGCGTACGTGGGCGAGGGGGTGCGCTACTTCGTACCGCGCCTGGCCGATCTGGCCGGTCTCGACGTGCTGATCGTGGGCGGCGGCGACTCGGCGTTCGACTGGGCGACCAGCCTGGAGCCGGTCGCCAAGTCGATCACCCTGGTGCACCGCCGGGACAAGTTCCGCGCGCACGAGCACACCGTGCAACGGGTGTTGGCCTCCACCGCCGAGGTGATCACCTCCGCCGAGGTCACCGCGCTCCGCGGCAACGGGCAGGTCAGTGCGGCCGACGTGGTGGCCAAGGCCGACGGCGCGCTGCGCACCCTCCCGGTCCAGGCGGTGGTGGCCGCGCTCGGCTTCGTCGCCGACCTGGGGCCGATGACGCACTGGGGCCTCGAGCAGCGCAAGCGGCACATCGTGGTGGACCAGGCGATGCGCACCAATCTGGCCCGGGTGTTCGCGGCCGGCGACATCGTCGACTACGACGGCAAGGTCAAGCTGATCGCCACCGGGTTCGGCGAGGCGGCCACCGCGGTCAACAACGCGATGACCGTGGTCGATCCCTCGGCGCACGTGTTTCCCGGACATTCCTCGGACGTACCGTAGACCCCTCCCCCGCGCCATCGGCCGGAAATACCGCGGGCCGCGCGGGATTTCCGGCCGGCGGTCCGGGCGGCGCTTTCCGGCCGACTCGACCGAAAAGCGGAATAGCCACTTGTTGTCTCCGCGACCGACTCGATAGGCTCTCGACGTCGCAGATATCGATCCATTGTTGTCGAAGGACGTCATGACGCTCGTGGTGCCGGTCACCGCCTCCACGCCCGGGGTCTCCTCCCGGCGTGTCGAGGCCGTCGCGCCCTGCGGCGCGGCCGTGCGCCGTCCGCGAACTCCCTTGTGTACGCGCCGCCATGTCGATTTCGGCCGCGTGCACAGTTCCGCCTGTCGCACCCGCTGACCGCCGCGGACCGGGCTGTTCCGCCGCCGGCCGGTCCCGATCGAGCGCGCTGCGCACCGGTCGGACCGCCGCCCGCCGTTTCACGACCCCTCCTCTCGATTCGTCGCGTGCCGCGCCGGCGCGATTTCCCACGGGATCGCCCGCGCCGCCGCCCGCGCGCGTGAATCGATGAATATCCCCTGCCCGAAATCACGCGCGCCGCCGCGTGAATTCGCCATGCCCGGAGATCGACATGCGCGTTCCGATATTCGCCGTCCTCGCCCATTCCCGAAGAGTGCGCCGCACCATCGGCACCGGCTCCGCCGCGCTCGCTCTCGCGCTCCTGGCCGGCGCCTGCAACGGCGCCGGCGGCGACCCGGCCGCGAACTCCGCCGAGGCGGGCCCGCCGAAGGCCGGCGGCACGCTCACCTTCGCCCTGGCCACCGACCCGACCTGCCTGGACCCGCAGCAGTACGGGCTGAACGCGAGCCTGAACGTGGGCCGCCAGCTGGTCGATTCGCTGACCGACCAGGACGGGCGTACCGGCGAGATCAAGCCGTGGCTGGCCACCTCCTGGGAGGTGGACCCGCAGGCCACCCACTTCACCTTCCACCTGCGCCCGGGCGCGACCTTCTCCGACGGCACGCCGGTCGACGGCGCGGCGGTCAAGGCCAACCTGGACGGCGTGGTCGCGCTCGGCGCCAAGGCCACCATCGCGAGCAGCTACCTGACCGGGTACCGGGGCACCACGGTCCTCGACCCCACCACCGTGCGGGTGGAATTCGCGGCGCCCAGTGCCCAGTTCCTCCAGGCCACCTCGACCATGTCGCTCGGCCTGCTCTCCCCCGCGACACTGGCCAAGACCGCCGAGCAGCGCTGCCAGGGCGACCTGGTCGGCTCGGGGCCGTTCACGCTGCGCGCCTACAAGGCGAACCAGAGCGTGGAGTTGGCCAAGCGGGCGGGCTACGGCTGGGGTTCGTCGTTGTTCGCCCACCCGGGCGAGGCCTACCTGGACCGGTTGGTGTTCAAGATCGTGCCCGAGTCCGGGGTGCGGGCGGGCAGCCTGGAGTCCGGCCAGGTGGACGCGATCAGCGACGTACAGCCGCAGGACGAGGCCCGGTTCGCCACCGGCTACACCGTGCTGACCCGGCCCAATCCGGGCGTCGTGTTCAACCTCCAGGCCAACGTGTCGCGGCCGATCCTGAACGAGGAGCCGGTTCGGCGGGCGATCCAAAAGGCGGTGAACCGACCGGAGTTGGCGCAGACCGTGCTCACCCCCAAGTATCGGGCCGCTACTTCGCCGCTGGCCTCGGTCACCCCCGGCTACGTCGACCTGTCCGCGCAGTTGGGCCACGATCCCGAGGGCGCCAAGCGGCTGCTGGAGGAGGCGGGTTGGCGGGTCGGTTCGGACGGCGTACGGGTCAAGGACGGCCGCCGGCTGAGCGTGGACGTGATCTTCGTACCCGCGTTCAACGCCAGCCAGTCCGTCCTCGAACTGGTCCAGCAGCAGTTGCGCAAGGTCGGCGTGGAGCTGCGGCTGCGCAAGCTCGCCGCCGGTGAGCAGAACCAGGTACAGAACGCGGCCGACTACGACTTCGCCTACTACAACGTCACCCGCGCCGACCCGGACATCCTGCGTACGCTGTTCAGCACCAAGACGGTCAACCGACTCAGGCTGCCGGCCACGGAGTTGGACACCGTACTCGACGACCAGGCGCAGAACCTGGATCCGACGCAGCGGCCCGCGAAGGTCGCCGAGGCGCAGCGGATCGTCACCGAACGTGCCTATGTGATCCCGCTGTTCGAGCTGTCCCAGGTGCACGGGCTCGGGCCCAAGGTGCACGGGCTGACCTTCGAGGCGTCCTCGCGGTTGCAGTTCCACGACACGTGGGTGGGCAACTGATGCGCGGCTATCTGATCCGCCGGTTGTTGCAGGCGGTGGTGGTGTTGTGGGCGGCGTTCACCGTCTCGTTCGTGGTGCTCCACCTGCTGCCGGGCGATGCGCTCTCGATCCGGCTGGGCGGCCTGGAGGGCACCGCGACGCCGCAGCAGATCGACGCGGTACGCGCGGCGAACGGGCTGGACGACCCGGTCTACGTGCAGTACGCGCACGCCCTGGGCGATGTGCTCACCGGCGACCTGGGTCGGTCCGCGCAGACCGGGGCGCCGGTGGCCCGCACCATCGCGGACGCCCTGCCGCAGACGCTCGCGCTGACCGGATGCGCGATGTTGGCGGCCGTCCTCGGCGGCACGGCGGTGGCGCTCGCGGCCACCTTCACCCGGTTGCGGGCGCTGCGTCAGGTGTTGCTTTCGTTGCCCGCGCTCGGGATATCCATGCCGGGCTTCTGGGTGGGGCTGCTGCTGGTCCAGGTGGTGTCCTTCCAGTGGCGGTTGTTGCCCGCGATGGGCAACGACGGCTTCGAGAGCCTGGTGTTGCCCGCGATCACCCTCGCGCTGCCCGCCGGGGCGCTGATCGCGCAGGTGCTGGCCAAGAGCATGACCACCGCGCTGGCCGAGCCCTACGTGGAGACCGCGCGGGCCAAGGGCGTCGGCCGGGTGCGGATCCATCTGCGGCACGCGCTGCGCAACGCCTCGCTGCCCGCGCTGACGCTGGCCGCGGTGGTGTCCGGGAACCTGCTGGTCGAGGCGACGGTGGTGGAGACGGTGTTCTCCCGGGCCGGCGTCGGTCGGTTGACCGCCGCGGCCGTGGACAACCAGGACGTGGCGATGGTGCAGGGCGTGGTGTTGCTCGCGGCGGTGGTCTTCGTCGTGGTCGCCCTGGTCACCGATCTGCTGTATCCGCTGCTGGATCCGCGGGTGGGAAGGACGGTGTGACGATGGCGATCGCCTTCACCGCGCAGGTGTTGCCCGCCGCGCGCGGACACGCGCGGTTCGTGCTGCGCCGGCCCGGACTGGCGCTGTCCCTGGTGGTGTTCGCACTGGTGTTGCTCGCGGCGCTGTTCCCGAACCTGTTCGCGGCCGGCGATCCGCTCGTCGGCACACCTCGGGACAAGCTGCAAGGGCCCAGCGCGGCCCACCTGTTCGGCACGGACCAGCTCGGCCGCGATCTGTTCACCCGAGTGGTGCACGGCAGTTCGCTCTCGTTGCGGGCGACGGTCGTCGCGGTGGCGGTGGCGCTGGTGGTCGGCTCCGCGCTCGGGTTGTCGGCCGGGTTCTTCGGTGGGTGGCTGGACGACGTGCTGATGCGCGTGATCGACGTGTTGCAGGCCATCCCTCGCTTGTTGCTCTCGTTGGCGCTGGTCAGCGCGTTGGGCTTCGGGACCACGAAGGTGGCGATCGCGGTGGGGGTGGCCAGTGTGGCGAGCTTCGCCCGGGTGATGCGCGCCGAGGTGTTGCGGGTGCGCTCGTCGGTGTACGTGGAGGCGGCTCGGGCGAGCGGGGTGCGCTCGGGGCCGATCCTGGTGCGGCATGTGCTGCCGAACGCGTCCGGGCCGGTGTTGGTGATGGCCGCGCTGGAGTTCGGCATCGCGATCCTGGCCGTGTCCGCGCTGAGCTTCCTCGGCTACGGGGCGGCGCCGCCGACGCCGGAGTGGGGCGTACTGGTCTCCGACGGACGCAACTTCGTGGCCACCGCGTGGTGGCTGACCACATTTCCCGGCCTGGTGATCGCGGCGACGGTGTTGTCCGCGAACCGCATCTCCCGGGCCCTGGACGGAGAACGGAGGCAGGATCGATGAGCGGCGGTACGCGGAATCGACGCACGAAGGGGCCTGCGCACCCGCCGGTGGCGGTGGCGGTGACGGCGATGGCTTCGGTGGCCGCGGCGGTCTCGGCAACCTCGGGATCCGAGGTGTACGTGGGGTCCGAGGCGTACGTGGGGTCCGGGGTGTCCGAGGCGTATGTGGGGCCCGGGGCAGCCGCAGAGGCCGGGCCGGATGCCGTCGTGGGTGCGGGTGCGGCGTCGGGGCCGGCGGACGGGCCGTTGTTGGAGATTCAGGGACTGCGGGTGTCGTATCGGACCTCGAATGGTCCGGTGCACGCGGTGACCGCCGCCGATCTGAGTGTGCGGGCGGGTGAAGTGGTCGCCGTGGTGGGCGAGTCGGGGTCGGGCAAGAGCACCACCGCGCATGCGATCGTCGGGCTGTTGCCCGCCGGCGGTCGGGTCGGCGCGGGTCGGGTGCTCTTCCGGGGCCGCGATCTGTTGACCCTGCGCGAGCGCGAACTGCGCGAGGTGCGCGGCCGATCGATCGGGCTGATCCCGCAGGACCCGCTGGTCTCGCTCAACCCGGTACGCCGGGTCGGCGATCAGGTCGCCGAGGCGCTGATCGTGCACGGGCTCGCGAGCGGCAAGGAGGCCGCCGAACGCGCCGTGGCCGCGCTCGGCGAGGCGGGTCTGCCCGAACCAGCGACCCGGGCACGGCAGTTCCCGCACGAGTTGTCCGGCGGGATGCGCCAGCGTGTACTGATCGCCATCGCCCTCGCCTGCCGGCCCGCGCTGGTGATCGCCGACGAGCCGACCAGCGCGCTGGACGTGACCGTACAGCGGCAGATCCTCGACCACATCGAGGAACTCACCCACGCGCACGGCACCGCGATGTTGCTGATCACCCACGACCTGGGGGTGGCCGCCGACCGGGCCCAGCGGGTCGTGGTGATGTCGCGCGGCGAGGTGGTCGAGCAGGGGCCCGCCGAGCGGATCCTGACCGACCCCGAACACCCGTACACCCGGCAGTTGATCGCCGCCGCGCCGAGCCTGGCCGCGGGCCCGACCGCCCGCCGGGCCCGGACCCGGCCGGCGCGCGAACCGGTGCCGCGTACCGAGCCGTTGCTCACCGTGACCGGCCTGGTCAAGGAGTTCGCGCTGCCCCGGAGCAAGGAGGGGCCGCGCAGCGTGCGAGCGGTGGACGACGTGTCGTTCACCGTCCGCCGGGGCGAGACATTCGCGCTGGTCGGCGAGTCGGGGTCGGGCAAGTCGACCACGGCGCGGATGATCCTGGGCCTGGAGACGCCTACCGCCGGGCGGATCCTGATCGAGGGCCGGGACACCACGCGCCCCGGGCGGGCCGAGTTGCGCGCACTGCGGCGGCGGATGCAGTTGGTGTACCAGAACCCGTACGCCTCGCTGGATCCGCGCTTCACGGTGTCCGAGATCGTCGAGGAGCCGCTGCGCGCGTATCGGGTCGGCAGCCGGGCCGAACAGCGGGCCCGGGCGGCGGCGTTGATCGAGCAGGTCGCTCTGCCGGGGGACGTACTGCGGCGCAAACCCGCCGAGTTGTCCGGTGGGCAGCGGCAACGGGTGGCGATCGCCCGCGCGTTGGCCCTGGAGCCGGATCTGGTGGTGTGCGACGAACCGGTGTCCGCACTGGATGTGTCGGTCCAGGCGCAGATCCTGGATCTGCTCTCCCGGCTTCAGGAGGAGTTGGGCATCAGCTACCTCTTCATCTCGCACGATCTGGCCGTGGTGCGCCGGATCGCCGACCGGGTGGGCGTGCTGCGGGCCGGGCGTCTGGTCGAGAAGGGTACGTGCGAACAGGTGCTGGCGGCGCCCACGCACCCGTACACGCGCGAGTTGATCGCGGCGATACCCGGGCGCCGGCGTCCACAACTGTTGGGAGCGGTGTCGTGAAGTTCGCGGTGTTCACCCTGGCCACCCACGGCGAGCCGTTCCGGCCGGGCTGAGTTTGGCTCGGTGCGCGACGAACAGCCCGTCCGGCGTTTGAGGACGGCCCGGAGCGAGTGTGCCAGCCGGGCGCAGAGGGCGCGCCGAGCCATTCGGCCAGGCCGGCGAGTGAGGCGGAACCCCTTGCGGGGACTGGGCGTAGCGCGAATAATTCGAGCCGTGGACGGCTGCGTGTGTCACGTGGGCCCCCGCCCGGGATTGCCGAGGGCGCGGGTCCTGATCGCCGTCCACCTGCTGATTCGTCGTCACATCGACTTCCTGCGCGTGTGCAGCGCGAGCTGTCGCGCGGTCTGAGTTCCACGCCACCGGTCCGCCCGCATCCGGGTCGGACCACGCCGTGCCGTGCCGCCTCGACCGTTGCCACACTCACGACCCGCGCGAGGGAGACCCGTATGTCGATGACCACCCCCAGGGCCGCCGGACCGATCGACTTCCGCGCCCACGGGCGCTACCGCGTCCGCCACCCCGGCTCGCCGCTGCCGGGCCTGGAGACCATTCGCCCGCCGATGCAGCGCTTTCGCGGCCGGATCGGCGCCGGCTTCCGGGCCGGGCCGAATCGCTACCACCTCTACCTGTGCCTGGCCTGCCCGCGTTCGTTGCGGGTGGCCATCACCCGTGATCTGGCGGGCCTGGGCCGGGTGATGGGCACCTCGCTGGTGGATCCGGTCCGGGACGGGCGTGGCTGGGCGTTTCGTGACGGGGACGGCCACGGCCTGGACCCGATCGCCGGGTTCGCGTTCCTGCGCGAGGCGTACGAGGCCACCGAGTACCACTACGACGGGCCGGTGACCGTACCGGTGTTGTGGGACCGCTGGAGCGGACGGATCGTCAGTAATCACGCGCCGCACATCCTGCGCGATCTGGCCACCGGCTTCGGCGGCGGGCACGAGTTGTATCCCGCCGATCGGCGCGAGGAACTGTGCGCGCTCGACACGCTGTTCGAGGAGGACGTCACCGACGCCGCGCAGCGCGCCGGGCGCGCGCCCGCCGGGCCGCGCCGCGCGGAGGCGATGGAGATCGTGCTGGCCACCCTGGCGGTGGCCGAACGGCGGCTCGCGGCCCGGCCGTTCCTGCTGGGCGACACGCTGACCGCGGCCGATGTACAGCTGTGGACCACGCTGGTGCACCTGGACGCGGTACACAAGCGGCACCTGGACGCCGTGGACGTACATCGCCTGGCCGCACATCCGCATCTGTGGTCCTACGCCCGGCGGCTCAACCTGATCCCGGCGTTCCGCGACAACCTGCGTCTGGACCACATCGCCCGAAACCACCGGAGCCACTGTCGTGGTCCGGCGGCCTCGGGGGTGTCGATCGCGCTCAACGACTGGAGCTGAGCCCGCGGCGGCGGTGTGCGCCCGGGTGCGCGGCCGGGTTCACACCGCGACGTCGGCGGGTCGTACGGCGGCCGGACGCGGCGCGGGCAGGTTCAGGTGTTCGCGCAGCGTGGTGCCCTCGTATTCGGTCCGGAAGACGCCGCGTTCCTGGAGGATCGGCACCACCTGGTCGACGAACTCGTCCAGGCCGGTGGGGGTCAGGTGTGGGACCAGGATGAAGCCGTCGCTCGCGCCGTCGCGTACGTGTACCTCCATCCGCTCGGCGACCTGCGCCGCGGTGCCGATGAACGTCTGGTGCGCGGCCACCTCGATCACCACCTCGCGCAGGCTCAACCCGCCCTTGGCCGCCGCGAGTTCGCGCCAGGCGCGGGCCACCTCAAGGGGGTTGCCGCCGGGGCGGACCCGGCCCCGGCTGATCGAGGCGCCGTCGGTGACCGGGTCGAAGTCCGGCAGCGGGCCGTCGGGGTCGAGTTCGGACAGGTCGCGGCCCCAGACCTGTTCGGCGAACTGGATCGCGTTCTTCGGGCTGACCTGCTGCCGGCGGATCCAGGCCGCCTTGTCCCGGGCCTCCTCGGCGGTGGCGCCGAGCACCGCGGTTACCGCGGGCAGGATCTTCAGCTCGTCCGGGGAACGGCCGTGCCGGGCCGCGCGGCCCTTCATGTCCGCGTAGAACGCCCGGCCCGGGTCGTACTCGCCGTGCCGGGAGAAGATCACGTCCGCATGCGCGGCGCCGAACTCGCGCCCGTCCTCGGAGTCTCCCGCCTGGATCAGCACCGGCCGCTGTTGCCGGCTGCGCGGCACGGTGAATCGGCCCTCGATGGCGAAGTGCCGTCCGTGATAGTCGAATCGCCCGGCCTCCGGGGCGGCGAACACGCCGGCCTCGGGGTCCGCGACGTGCGCGTCCGGCGCCCAGCTGTCCCACAGGGTGCGGGCCGCCTCGACGAACTCGATGGCCCGTTCGTAGCGTTCCTCGCGCGGCAGGAAGCCACCCCGGCGGAAGTTCTCGCCGGTCCAGGCGTCCGGCGAGGTGACCACGTTCCACCCCGCCCGACCGGTGCTCAGGTGGTCCAACGAGGCGATTCGGCGGGCCAGTTCGTAGGGTTCGTTGTAGGTGGCGGTGGCGGTCGCGGCCAGTCCGAGTCGGTCGGTGACCGCGGCCAGTGCGGCCAGGACGGTGAGCGCGTCCGGGCGGCCGGCCACGTCCAACTCGAAGATCCGGCCCTGGTGTTCGCGCAGCCGTTGGCCCTCGGCCAGGAAGAAGAAGTCGAACCTGCCGCGTTCGGCGGTGCGGGCCAGGTATTCGAACGAGGCGAAGTCGATCTGGCTGCCCGAGCGCGGGTCGCTCCAGATGGTGGCGCTGTTGACGCCGGGGAAGTGCGCGGCGAGGTGGATGCGCGTGCGGTGCGCGGCATTACGAGACTCGGGCATCGGTGATCCCTCCTCGGATCCGGGCGTAGCGGTTGGCGGGCAGCGGCAGGCCCAGGTGTCCGCGCAGCGTGTCGGCGGTGTACGCGTCGCGGGTGTGGCCGTGTGCGCGCAGGATCGGGATCAGGTCCTCGACCACGTGGTCCAGGTCGTACGGCAGCACGCCGGGGAGCAGCGTGAAGCCGTCGACGGCGCCGCCGGTGTACCAGCCGGCGAGTCGGTCCGCGAGGGCCGCCGCGGTGCCGGTGAAGCTGAGTCCGCCGGCCACCGGGACGTCCGAGCGGGCGTCGAGGGCGGTGCGTTCGCGGCGCGCCTGCGCCTCGCTGTCGGCCAGGTGCACGGTGATGTCGGCGAGTACGCGCAGTTCGCCCGGGTCGCGGTCGTTGCCCTCGGCGATCGTGTGCGCCCGCTCGCGCAGTCGGCGGGCCTCGTCCGGGCCGGATGCGTCGATGAAGAGCACGTCGGCGAACCGTGCGGCGATCTCCAGCGTGTCGGGGCCGTCCACGGTGATCCCGATCACCGGGCGGCCCTGCGGGGGGCGCGGGGTGATGGAGGGGCCGCGGACGTCGAAGTAGGTGCCCTCGAAGTCGACGTAGTGCAGCTTCTCCCGGTCCAGGAAGCGGCTCGTGGCCACGTCGCGGATCACCGCGTCGTCCTCCCAGCTGTCCCACAGGCGGCTCACCACGTCGACGAACTCGGCTTGTTCGTCCGCCAGTTCGCCGGCCGGGGCGACGGGTTTGCGGCCGAAGTGGCGGGCCTCGGCGGCGGTTCGGGACGGCTTGGGCCACCAGCCCGCGCGGCCGCGCCCGACGTAGTCGAGGGTGGCGATCGCGGTGGACACGTGGAACGGCTCGGTATGCGTGGTGGTCGCGGCCGGGATCAGGCCGATCGACGCGGTCGCGGGGGCCACCCGTGCGGCCACCGAGACCGCGTCGAGTCGACCCGGGATCCGTACGGAGGGTGGTCCGAGCGAATCGTCCAGTCGTATGAAGTCGAGCAGCCCGGCCTCGGCGGTCCGCGCCAGCTCGACCCAGTAGCCCGGCTCGAACAGCTCGGCGGGGCGGGCGTGCGGCGAACGCCACGCGGCGGGGTGGCGGCCCGCGCCGTCGAGCGCGACACCGAGGTGGAGGTGGCCGGTGGTCATGCGAACTCCCTTGGGGTGCGGGGCCGGTCCGGCGGATCGGTACCGGGTCGGGCCGCGGTTCGGGGCGCCGGGGCGCCTGGGGCCGGTGGCCCTGGTCAGGCCACGGCGGCCGGGCGGCGCAACCGGGCGGAGAACGCGTCGGCGAGTTCTTCCAGCGGCGCCACGCCCTCGGCCTCGATCGCACCGTCCGCGTCGACGTACCGCTCGTGCACGAACCAGCCCTGGGCGACATGGTCGGCGCCGAGCGAGGTGAGCACCGGGCGCAGCGCGTAGTCGAGGGCGAGTACGTGTGCGGGGGTGCCGCCGGTGAGCACCGGCAGGATCTCCTTGCCACGCAGCGCGAACTGCGGGAGCACGTCCAGGAATGTCTTGAGTACGCCGCTGTAGGCCGCCTTGTACACCGGGCTGGCGATCACCAGCGCGTCGGCCTCGGCCACCCGGGCCAGTGCGGCGCGCAGTTCGGGGTCGGCGAAGTCGGCGTGCAGCAGCGCCCGGGCGGGCAGGTCGCGCACCGCGAGGGTGGACACGTCGTGTCCGTCGGCGGTCAGCCGGGCGGCGAGGTGACGGGCCACGACGCCGGTGCGCGAGGTCGCGGAGGGGCTGCCCCATATGGTCAGGACGGTTGCCATGGGATTACCTCGGTTCGGGGGTGGTTCTGGGGTGGTTCTGGGGTTGTGCCGGGGTGGTGCCGGGGTGGTGCCGGGGTTGCCCCGGGGGGTTTCCCGGGGTCTGGCCGGGCTCTGGCCGGTGCGGTACCGGCGCCGGTCCGGTGGTGGCGCGGGCGTGGTCCGGGTCACCGCCGGAGCGATCTCGGCGGAGGTCGGGAGCGGCGGTTGTCGGCCGGTGGAAGGGTGATTCGTCCCACCTGCGTCCGGGTCCGCGTCCGGTTCCGCGTCCGCATCCGGGTCCGGGTCCGGACTCGGGTGGGGTGGGATGCGCCTACCCGGAGGCCGTGACGCGCGGCGTGGCGGCCGGACGGTGTGGGTGGGTCCCGAGTGGGACGGCGCCGACGGCGCGACGCGGGCCGCGCCCGCGTACTGCGGTCAGCTACAACAGGCGGCGCTGGTGACGCGCCCGAGGTCGATGTGGAGGCGGGCGGACAGCAGCCAACCGGCGGCGGACACGGCCGCCCCGTCGCTGTGTCGCGCGTAGTGCGCCACCGGGATCCCCTCGCTGGGCCGTGACGGAACGCCACGGCGAGATGTTCCGGAACTTAACCCGCCGGGCCGCGCTCGGTCAATTGCTCGAAGGCGACCGGGAAGGTTCGACGTTGACAATTCGTCAGGCTGCTCCGTAGCGTCGACGTCGTGAGCCCCGACCTCTTCCTCGTGTCGTGCCGCCCCATCGACCTGTGTCGTGTGGCCGGCGGGCTGTGTCGTACCTGCGGCTGATCTCGCCGCCGCGCTCCTCGGTGTTCGTTGTCCACCCAGAGGAATCCTGAGCCACCCCGAGGAATCCCGAGCCGGGGATCCCGAACTGAGGATCCCGAGCCGAGGAATCCCGAGCTTCCGCTCGGGTTGCGCACCCGGCCTTGTGGCGCAAGGCCCTTTCCATCCGTCGAATCGCTCTCGCATGGTGTCCCGATATCCGGGCGCCGGCGGGCCGGTTCGCGCACTCCCGCAGTATCCCCACGAGGGGAGAGCCATGCCCGACCATCCGTCCGGCCACCTCCGCCCCGTCGCCGTCTGCATCGTCGGCGCCGGTCCAGGCGGTACGTCCGTCCTCGAACGCCTGTTGGCCAACGTCCCCGAGCTGCTCGGTGACCGTCCGTTGCACGTGCACGTCGTCGACCCCTACCCGCCGGGTGCGGGCCGGGTGTGGCGGCGGGCCCAGTCGCCGCTGTTGTGGGCGAACTCGTTGGCCGCCGACATCACCCTGTTCACCGACGAGGTGTCCACGATCGAGGGACCGATCCGACCGGGGCCCTCGCTTGCCGAGTGGGCGGCGGCCCGCGCCGAGGAGTTGCGCGCGGGTCGGGGTTCGGCCGAACTGGAGCCGTTCGCCGACGAGTTGGCCGCGTGCGGACCCACCTCGTTCCCGACCAGGCCGTTGCTGAGCGCCTACCTGTCCTGGTTCTTTCGGGCCGCGGTGGCGCGGGCGCCGGCGAACGTGCGGGTGATCGTGCATCAGACCACGGTCGTGGACGTCACCGACGGGCCGCGGCGGCAGCGGGTGCAGTTGGCCGGGCGTCGGGCGCCGCTCCAGGTGGACGCGGTGATCCTGGCCCAGGGCCATCTGGACGCCGAGCCGACGCCGGAGGAGCGCGAGCAGATCCGGTTCGCGCGCCGACACGGGCTGGCGTACCTTCCCACCGGGTACACCGCCGACCTGGACCTGGACGCGTTGCGCCCGGGCGAGCCGGTGTTGGTGCGCGGCATCGGGTTGGCGTTCGTCGACCTGATGGTGCGGCTCAGCCATGGCCGGGGTGGCACGTTCGAGCGGGATTCGGCGGGTGTACTGCGCTATCGGGCGTCGGGGCGCGAGCCGTTGCTCCTGGCCGCCTCGCGGCGCGGAGTGCCGTACCGATCCAAGACCGGTTATGCCTGGACCGGCGAACGCCCGCCGCTCCCCCGCTACTTCACGGTCGAGGCGGCCCGGGAAGCGGCGGACATCCGGCCGTTGCTCGGCAAGGAGTTGGCGGGCGCGCACTATCACCGGTTGTTCACCGCGCATCGCGAGCGCACCACGATGGACTGGGCCGAGTTCGACCCGGCGTTCGCGGCGGCGGCCGATCCGGGCGAGGTAAGCGAGTTGGTCGCCCGGGCGGTGCCGGATCCGGCCGACCGGTTCGATCTGGCCCGGCTCGATCGACCGGTGTGGGGGCGGGAGTTCGCCGACAGGGAGGCCGAGCAGGGACTTCAGGGAGGTCAGGGGTTCAAGGAGCTGCAGGGCCTCCAGGGCCTCCAGGGCATCCAGGAGTTTCAGGAGTTTCAGGAATGGATGCACGCGCACCTGGAGGCGGATCTGAGGCGCCGTCACGATGCCGCGTACAGCCAGGATCTGGCCGTGATATACGCGTTGCTCAGCGTGTACGGGGTGGTCCTGCGGCTCCAGGACGCGGGTCATACCGTGCCGGATCTGCCGCGCCTGCACGGCTTCTTCAGCTATCTGGCCAGTGGTCCGCCGGGGCCGAGGCTGGCGGAGATGTTGGCGTTGGCCCGGGCCGGGGTGGTCCGCTTCGTCGGCGAGGACGTGGCGATCGAGGCCGACGAGGCGGCGGGCGGGTGGCGGGCGACCAGTCCGACCCTGCCGGGGGTGCGAATACGCGCTCGGGCGCTGGTGGAGGCGCGGTTGCCCGAGCCGTCGCTCAACCGCACCCGGGACGCGCTGCTGCGCCGGTTGGCCGCGCGCGGCGACGCGTCCCCGGACTCGGCGGGTCGGCTGTACACCCGGGCCGGCGACCGGCGATTGGTCGACGTGCGGGGCGACGCGCATCCCGCCCGGTTCGCGGTGGGGCACGGCGTGTCGGGTGGTGCCGGGAGCGCGGGGTTCTCCCGGCCCCGCTTCGACGCGCCGTCGTTCCGCGTCAACGACGCGCTGGTTCGGGGCGTATTGGATCATTTGCGGGACATCGGACCCGCCGCCGATCGGGCTGCCGATCGGCCGGAAGTCGTGCCACACGCGGCACGCACGACACACGCGCCACGTTCGACCCACGCGACACTCGTGACAGGAGCCACCCAGTGACCACGCAACTCGGATACGCGAGCCCCGTGGACGTCGACACGTACGGTCCGTACGCGGTCACGAACCCGGATTACCCGTTCGTCGGCCGGATCGGCGATCCCGATTTCCCCGAGGAGGCCGGGCGTTACCACCTGTATCTGTCGCACGGCTGCCCGTGGGCGCACATCGCGGCGATCGTGCGACATGCGCGCGGTCTCACCGGGATCGTCGGGGCGTCGTACGTGGACGAGGAACGTGACGCGCGGGGGTGGGCGTTCCGGGAGCGGTTCGGGCCGGACCCGGTAAACGGGTTCACCCTGCTGCGCGAGGCGTACGAGGCGACGGCGCCGGGTTACGCGGGGCACATCTCGGTACCGACCCTGTGGGACCGGGCGACGAGCCGGATCGTGGCGAACGCGTACAACACGATCCCGAACAACCTGGCCACGGCCTTCGTCGGCCTGGTCGGCGAGCAGGCCGCGGACCTGTATCCGGAGGACCTGCGCGAGGCGATCGACATCACCGACACCGACTTCGCGACCGCCGCGCGCAAGGGCGGACTGTGGACGTCGGAGGAGGGCGAGACGATCAACACGCTGGAGCGCTCCGACGCGCATCTGGCGGACAAGCGCTACCTGTTCGGGGATCGGCTGACCATCTCGGACATCCGGTTCTGGGTGAAGCTGGTGCGTTTCCCGGAGACCTACCGGGCGGCGCTCACCGAGGACGGGCGGACCCTGGTGGACTACCCGAACCTGTGGGCGTACGCGCGGGATCTGTATACCCGGCCGGAGTTCCGCGAGACCACCGAACTGGGGGTCCTGGCGGAGAACCGACTGCGGCGCGGCCCCGAACTGCCGGCGGCCCCGACCGCCGAGCAGTGGGCCGAGCCGCAGGACCGCGCGACGCTGGGCTGAACCCGCCGCACTCGGGCGCGGCGCGCACACGTTGGGACGCGTGTGTGTCGCCGGGGATCCCGAGGTGTAGGTCCGGTCCGGGGGTGCGTCGTCGGACGGAGGGGACCGGCGACGCACATCCCGGGGCCGGGCGATCCGGTGCTGAGGCCCACCGGTTCGCCCGGGCCCCGGGGCACGGTCGAGGTGGTACGTGGTGGAGTGGCCGAGAGGTTAGGCAGCGGCCTGCAAAGCCGTTCACGCGGGTTCGAATCCCGTCTCCACCTCGAAAGGGGAAGAAGACACGGGCCGTTGGCCGGGACACACCCGACCCGCGGAACGCGACACGCAGTACGTGGTGGAGTGGCCGAGAGGTTAGGCAGCGGCCTGCAAAGCCGTTCACGCGGGTTCGAATCCCGTCTCCACCTCGAAGGGGGAAAGGAACCCGGGCCGTTGGTCCGGGTGCGGGGGAAATGATGGAGTGGCCGAGAGGATAGGCACCGGTCCGCAAAACCGTGTACGCGGGTTCGAATCCCGCCTCCATCTCCGAAACGGCGCGCAGCGTCGGGTAGTTGGTCCAGGTGCTCATCCGTGCTCCGGGATCGCGAATCATCACCACCTCCGGGAGCCCTCGGGCCGCCGCGACCTGTGCCGGGGGCGACGGCGGGTCCGGGACGTGCGGTTTCGGCTCGGAAAAGATTCGTCGGAAAAGATTCGTCGGAAAGATTCGGACGCCGGGGGAAGCCTGGCCCCTTTCGGGCCGCCCAAAGGATGGACGCCGTTCACCCGGAGTCCCGAGAATGTCCCGAACCTGTCCCTTTCGCTTTCCGGAGGCCCCGGGTGACATTCCGTCAGCAAAAATCCTCGCGCCGACGATCCGTGCCGGGTGCACGGCGACGCCGGATCGGTGTGGTGGCCACGACCGTGGCCGGCGCCCTCGCCGGCAGCGCGCTCGTCCTCGCCCCCGCTCCCGCCGTCGCCGCCCCGGCCGCGGATGTCCTGCTCGCCGAGGTGTACGGCGGTGGCGGCAACAGCGGCGCGACGTTGACCAACGACTTCATCGAGTTGGCCAACAAGGGTTCGGCCGCGGTCGCGATCGACGGTTGGACCGTGCAGTACCTCCCGGCCGCACCCAAGCCGACCTCGACGTGGCAGGTCACCCCGCTGACCGGCGCGGTGGCGCCCGGCGGGCGGTATCTGATCGGTGAGGCCAAGGGCGCCGGCGGCACCGTCGCACTGCCCGCCCCGGATGCGTCGGGCACGATCAACCTGTCCGGCACCGGCGGCACCGTGGCCCTGGTCCGCGGCAGCACCGCGCTCACCTGCCTGACCGCCGCGGACTGCCTTGCCGACGGTCGGGTCGTCGATGTGGTCGGCTACGGCGATGCGGTGGTCCGCGAGGGCACCCCGGCGAGCGGCGCCTCGAACTCGGCCTCGGTGGCCCGCGGTTCCGCGCTCGCCGACACCGACGACAACGGCGCGGACTTCACCGCGGGCGCCCCGACGCCGCTCAACGCGCGTGGACAGGGTCCCACCGACCCGGGTCCCGGTACCGATCCGGAGCCGACCAGTGCGCGGATCCACGACATCCAGGGCACCACGCGGGTGTCGCCCAAGAACGGCACCCGGGTGACCGCTGTGCCGGGTGTGGTCACCGGCATCCGCAGTTTTGGGGCCGCGCGCGGCTTCTGGTTCCAGGACACCCAGCCGGACGACGATCCCCGCACATCCGAGGGGCTGTTCGTGTTCACCGGCACGGTCACCCCGAAGGTCGCGGTCGGCGACGCGGTCAAGGTGACCGGTCGGGTCGAGGAGTACTACCCGGGCGGTGTCCAGAACGGCGCCCAGTCGCTGACCCAACTCGCCGACGCCACCTGGGTGATCGGCGCCTCTGGGCAGCCGTTGCCGGCCCCGGTGCTGATCGACGCGGCGACCGTGCCGGCCGCGTACGCGCCCACCGGCAACCCGTCCATCGAGGGGTTGCCGCTCGAACCGACCAAGTACGCGCTGGACCTTTACGAGTCGCTGGAAGGCCAGTTGACGCGCGTGGTGGACACGCGCGTGGTCGGCCCGAGCAACTCGCACGGCGAACTGTGGGTCACCGTCGAGCCGACGCAGAACCCGACCGCGCAGGGCGGCACGCTCTATGGCGGCTACGACGCGCAGAACGGCGGCCGGCTCAAGGTCTCTTCGCTGATCCCCTTCTCCCAGGAGCCGTTCCCGCAGGCGAACGTCGGCGACACGCTCAGTGGGGAGACCGTCGGCCCGCTGACGTACGACCAGTTCGGCGGCTACTCGGTGGCCGCGACCAAACTCGGCAAACCGGTCAAGGGCTCGCTGACCCCGGAGATCACGCGCGACCAGAAGAAGACCGAACTCGCGGTCGCCACCTACAACGTGGAGAACCTCTCCCCCAAGGACCCGCAGGCCAAGTTCGATCGACTGGCCAAGGGCATCGTCACCAACCTGTCCACGCCGGACGTGGTGGCCCTGGAAGAGATCCAGGACAACAGCGGACCCACCAACGACGGTGTGGTGGCCGCCGATCAGACGTTGAACCAGCTCGTCGCGGCGATCACGGCGGCCGGTGGCCCGACCTATTCGTGGCGCTCGATCGACCCGGTCGACGGCCGGGATGGCGGCCAGCCGGGCGGCAACATTCGTACCGCGTTCCTGTTCGACGCTGCGCGCGTCGAGTTCGTCGACCGTCCCGGCGGCGGTTCCACCAGCGCGGTGGGGGTGCGCAAGGACTGGCTCGGGCGTACCCAACTGACCCAGTCCCCGGGCCGGGTGGCACCGGCGGACCCGGCCTGGCAGAGCAGCCGCAAGCCGCTCGCGGGCGAGTTCCGCTTCCGCGGCAGGACGGTGTTCGTGATCGCGAACCACTTCGCCTCCAAGGGCGGCGACCAGGCCTTGGACAGCCGGTTCCAGCCGCCGACGCGCGGTTCCGAGGTGCAGCGGGTGGCGCAGGCGAAGGTGTTGCGCGGCTTCGTCGACCAGTTGCTCGGCTCCGACCCCCGGGCCAACCTGGTGGTGCTCGGCGACCTGAACGACTTTGCCTTCTCGCCGACGGTCAAGACCCTCACCGACGGCGGCGCGCTGCGCACGATGGTCGACACGTTGCCCGCGAACGAGCGTTGGGGGTACGTGTACAACGGCAACAGCCAGATGTTGGACCACATCCTGACCAGCCCGCGGCTGACCCGGTTCGAGTACGACATCGTGCACGTGAACGCGGCCTTCGCGGACCAGGCGAGCGATCACGATCCGCAGGTGTTGCGGGTGCGTCCGAGCACGGGCAACGACTTCCTGGACTGCCTGGAGCAGTTGTGGGACGAGTTGTTCGAGCGCTCCTGACGTAGCGTCAGGCAAGGTTTGACGTAGCGTCACCTCGCGCCCGATGTCGGTTCGCCGGCGTTGGGCGCGAGGGCTGTCCAGGGCGCGAGGGCTGTCCAGGGGTGTGATGGCTGACCGGGGTGTGGGGGCTGACCGGCGTGCGCAGGTTGTCCGGGGGGTGCGCGGATTATCCGGCCGGAGTCGCAGCCAGCGCCCGGGCCGCCGCCTCGGCGAGCGCGCACGCGTCCGCGACGCAGTCGTAGTCGACGTGTTCGGGCAGGTCGGTGTGCAGGTGGTAGTGCGGGATCAGCTTCTGGTCGTCGATCGAGACCAGCGTGGCGGTGGGATAGCCGTGCCGGTTGGGCACCACACCGTCGGTGGAACTGCGCGAGCGCAGCCCGGTCAGCAGTGCGATGTCGTTGCGGGTGGCGCACTCCGAGAGCAGGTTGTTGAACGGGACGTCGTAGGGCTCCATGCGCAACGGGCCCTCGGCGTCCAGGAGTACGAGGTTGCCCGAGCCGACCGTGTCCACGTTGAGGAACCACGTACGCTCGCGGTCGAGTTCGGGGAAGTGTCGGCGGGCGAAGCCGCGGATGCCCTCCTGGAGCGCCTCCTCGGCGCCGGCCGACACGAGCAACACCCTTATGCCGTCCACCGGTTCGTCGCGCAGGGTGGCGGCGAGCGCAACCAGTACGGCGACGCCGGAGAGGTTGTCGTTGGCGCCGGGTACCGCGCGGCTGCGGCCGATCTGGGTGAACGCGGCGGTGGACACTGCGGCCAGGCCGATCCCGGCCCGGCGTACGGCCGTTGCGCCGGTGGCCGCGCCGAGTGCGATCAGCGCGGGGCCGGCGACCACCGGCCACCAGATCGGCGGGTTCTCGCTGACCTTGTCGAGCAGGTGTGGGTAGCGGGTGGCGAACCAGCGGGCGGCGCGCTCGTCGAACACCGCGCCGGTGGGCGCCGCGTCGTGATGGGCGGTCACCACCAGGGTGCGCGGCGCGTTCGGATCGCCGACGGAGGCGACCACGTTGGACACGCTGCGGCGCCGGCCGCCGAAGGCTCGGCGTGCGTATTGGCGGCGGTAGGAGATGTCGTCGGCGATGCCCAGGGTGGCGGCGGTCGCGACCACCGTGGCCGCCGTGCGGGCCCGGCCGGCGAGCAGCCCGGCGACGGTCGCGAGCGCCGTGAGGGTGCCGATCGGGCGGGCGTAGGAGGCGTAGGCGGGCTCTTCCTCGACCGCCGCGTCCGATGCGCCGAGGCCGCGCAGCAGTTCGGCGATCCGCTCGGCGGCCTCGTGTTCCCCGGCCGAGGTGGGCAGTCGTTCGATCGCGGCCAACGGCTCGATCACGGCCCGCAGTTCGGCTTCGTCGGGTCGGCGCGAACGTTTGGCTTCGCCCGGGCCCGGGCCCGGGTGCGCGTCGGGTCGACCACGGCTCGTCATCCCGTAACGATGCCACGGGGGCGTGCGGTCTGTCCGTAACGTGGGCGAGTTTTGTTACTCGCCGGTCGGGTCGGCCGAGTGGCGCGCCGGCCCGGATCCCGGTGCGGTCGGGTCGGCCCAGATGTCCAGGGGCACGAAGCCGATCGCCCGGCCCTCGGGGTCGAGCAGCCGGCCCATCAGCTTGACCGCGCGCAGCGCGATGGCCCGGTCCACGGTGCGCAGGTGCAGGAGTCGTTCGGCCAGGCGTGTCTCCAGGGTCTGTGCCTCGGCGACCGAACGCAGCCAGAGGGTCATCACCAGGTTGTGTGGTCCGGCGATGCCCATGATCATCCGGATCTCCGGGAGTTGGGCCAGTTCGCGGGCGGTGGCGTCGAGGTGTTCCGGCGGCACCTGGGCCCAGAACGTCGCGGACACCGGTGATCCGGACAACGACCGGGCCAGCTCGCAACGCAGCACCAGCGCGCCCGAGTCGATCAGTTTGGTCAGCCGGCGGCCGGCGGTGTTCACACTGGTGCCGATCGCGGCGGCGAGGTCGGTGAGCGACATGCGCCCGTCCTCGCCGAGGGCGAGGATCAGGTCGCGGTGTTCGAGCGCGTCGACGGTGCCGGCGGTGCCGGGGGACGGCGCGGGGCGGCGCGAGTCGCCGACGGTGTGTTGCTGCGCGGGGTCCAGGCTGCGCAGGCGCCACGAGCTGCCCTCGGTGTAGCTGCGGGTGGTGAGGTGGCTGCGGGTGGCCCGGATCCCGGGCAGGACCGAGAGCCGTTCCAGGATGTACGCGGACAGGTCGGCGAAGCTCGGCGCCATCAGGGTGAGCAGCAGGTCCCGGCCGCCGGCGGTGTGTTCGACGGTGATGGCCTGGGGGTCGGCGGAGAGCGCGCGGGCGACGGCCGCGTTGTGGCCGGGCTCGCAGTCGATCTCGACGATCGCGCCGACGCCTGCTCCGTTGCGGTCGAAGGGGTAGGCGGTCACCCACGCGTGTCCGGCGGCGCGCAGGCGTTCCCAGCGGCGGGCCACCGTGGCGGGGTCGATGTCGAGCGTGCGGCCGAGCACGGCCCAGGAGGCGCGCGGGTTGATCTGGAGCGCGTTGACGAGAGCCAGATCCAGCTCGTCAATTTCCTGCGTGGTTTGGATGGTCATGGGAAAAACCTGCATTCCGAGGCGAACATCTGGGTGAACCCTAGCATCGGCGTACTCCATCGGGCGTCTTGCGAAGGCCGCGCCACTCCTGACGAAGTGCACCGGTTCCGGCCGCTGTGGCCGGCGTTTCGGGTCGAGCACCGATCCGAAACGAGATCAGTGCTCTCGCCTCGGCGAGAGCGTTGACCTGAAGCGCGATCGGTGCTCTCGCTTCGGCGAGAGCGTTGATCCGAAGCGCGATCGGTGCTCTCGTTCCGGCGGGAGCGTTGATCCGGATCGTGATCGGTGCTCTCGCTCTACCGAGAGCGTTGATCCGAACCGTGATCAGTGCTCTCGCTCTGCCGAGGGCACCGACCCGGATCGTGACCGATGCTCTCGCTCTACCGAGAGCGTTGATCCGAACCGTGATCAGTGCTCTCGTCCTGGTGCGGCGCTCGCATGGACCCCGACCGTACGACCCGAAGGCCGCGCCATGACCGCACCGTTCGCCACTCTCACCGACACCGCGCACGCCCTGCGTACGGGCGAGATCAGCAGTCGCGAGCTGGTCGCCGACGCGTTCGCCGCCGCGGACGCGCTCGACCCGGTGCTCGGTGTCTACGTGGCCAGGTTCGACGAGCCGGCCGCCCTGGCCGCCAAGCGCGCCGACGAGACCCGCGCGGCGGCGGGCGCCACTCCGCTCGCCCCACTCCCCCCGCTCGCCGGTCTGCCGATCGCGATCAAGGACAATCTGGCCACGATCGAGGGCCCGACCACCGCGCAGAGCCCCACCCACGACCCGGCCTGGTGGCGCGGCCGCGACGCCGACGCGGTGGCCCGGCTGCGCGCGGCCGGTGCGATCGTGCTCGGCAAGACCACGATGGTCGAGTACGCGATGGGCCGGCCCGATCCCGCGCATCCCTTCCCCGTCCCGCGCAACCCGTGGGACCCCGAGCGCTGGACCGGCGGTTCCAGCACCGGCAACGGCGCCGGCCTCGCGGCCGGACTGTTCCTGGGCGCGCTCGGCTCGGACACCGCCGGCAGCGTACGACTGCCCGCCGCGCTGTGCGGGGTCACCGGCCTCAAGACCACGTACGGCGCGCTACCGATCGCCGGCTGCGTACCGCTGAGCCCCTCGCAGGACGTGCTCGGCCCGATGGGCATCGACGCCCGCGACTGCGCGCTGCTCCTGGACGCCGTGCGCGGTACCGACTTCGCCGCGCGCACCTGGCTCGGCGATCTGGCCGGCGTCCGCGTCGGGGTGCCCTACGAGTTGCTCGATCGACCCGGCGTCGACCCCGCGTGTGCCGCCGCGTTCGCGACGGCGCTCGACGCGCTGCGCGAACTGGGCGCGGAGGTACGGCCGTTCGCATTGCCGGAGGTCGACGCGCTGCTCGCGGTGAACGCGGTGACCATGCTCGCCGAGGCGTTCGCCGCGCACCGCCGCCGGCTGGTCGAGGAATTCGCCGCGCACGGCCGCTCGTTCCGCCGACTCGCGGTGGCCGGCGGGTTGCTCCCGGCGCACCTGTACCTGCGCGCCCGGCGAGCCCGCTCGGCCGCGACGCACATGATCGGCACGCGCCTGGTCGAGCACGGCGTCGACGTACTCGCCACCCCGACCTGGCCCTCGGGCGCGCAGCGCTACGCCGACGAGGCCAACCTGCCCGGCCGCGAGCCGAACCTGACCGCGGCGTGGAACCCGACCGGATTCCCCGCGCTGGCCCTGCCGATGGGCGTGGACGACGCGGGCCTGCCGCTGTCGCTGCAGCTCGTCGGCCCCGCGGGCGCGGACGACCGGCTGCTGGCCGTCGGCGACGTGTACCAGCACGCGACCCGATGGCACCTGCGCCGCCCGACCGTCGACGAGCACGGCCGACCGGCCCCGCTCCCCGACCCCGACCGCCCGGCACCCGCCGCCCACCCGACGCCGGCCACCGCCGGCGCCCACGCCGTCGCCGCACCGCCCGCGCCCGCCGCCGATCCCGACCGGATCGCCGCGGCCCTGGCGGAACTCGGCGTCACCCCCACCCCCGCCGACCTCGCCGCCGTCACCGCCCTCACCGCCGGGTTGCGCGCGATCGTGCCCGTCCTGGACGCGTACGACCGCGAGGAGCCGCTGCCGCGGCCCGCGGGCTGACGTACTCCCGCACGTGCCAGCACGTACCGCCGTCCTGCCCGGTACGTCCCCGTCCCGTCCCCTGGAGTTCATCGTGTCCCACCTCAAGCCCCCGGCGGGCTCCGGGGCAACCGGCCCCGTTACCGGTGTCAGTGTCGCCGCGGTCGTCGGATTCCTGGTGTTCCTCGAACTGACCAGCGGCGTGCTGCAGGGTCTGATGCCGGTACTGCTCCCCGAGATCGGCGCCGACCTGCGGGTCGACGCCGGCGACCTGAACTGGGTGAGCAGCCTGCAACTCCTGTCCGCCGCCGTGTCGGTGCCCGTCTTCGGCCGGCTCGGCGACATGTACGGCCACCGCCGGCTGTTGCGGGTGGCGGTGGTGTCGCTGGCGATCGGCTCGGTGTTGGTCGCCTGGTCGCCCTCGTTCGGCGTGTTGTTGCTCGGGCGCGTGCTGCAGGGTCCGCTGGCGGCGCTGCTGCCGCTGGAGATCGGCATCGTCCGGGACCGACTCGACGCGCAGGGCGCGAAGTCCGCGATCGGCATGCTGGTCGGCTCGTTGACGTTCGGCGCCAGCGCCGGGCTGATCGTGGCCGGCCTGCTCGGCAAGTGGATCTCGAACGTGCACGGCGTGTTGTGGATCCCGGCGGTGGTGACCATCCTGTGCGTACCGGTCGCGTTCTTCCTGGTCCCCGAGTCGCGGACGCGGGCCGGCGGCACGGTCGACTGGATCGGCGCGGCGATGCTCAGCGTCGGCCTGTCCGCGCTGTTGCTCGCCATCGCGCGCGGGCCCAAGTGGGGATGGACGTCGGGCCCGGTGTACGCGCTGTTCGCGCTCGGCGCGGTGGTGTTGGTGGCGTGGGTGTTCGTCGAACTGCGGGTCGACCACCCGATCGTGGACATTCGGCTGAGTGCGCGACGCAACCTGCTGCCGGTGTACGTGGCGAGCTTCTTCCTGGGCGCGGCGCTGTTCGGGTCGCAGACGGCGGCGTCGTTGTTCCTGTCGTCGCCGCGCGAGAAGGTCGGGTACGGGTTCGGCTACGACACGCTCGGCATCGGCTGGATGATGTTGCCGTCCGGGGTGTTCGCGTTCGCGGCGGCGACCGTGGTGGCCCGTCTGGCGAAGGCGCTCGGCGGACGGGTGGTGCTCGGCCTCGGCGGCGCGGCGATGACCGTCGGATATGTGTTCCTGACCCTCGGGCACGGTGCGCCGTGGCAGTTCCTGGTCGCCAACTCGGTGATCGGGCTCGGCACCGGCCTGGCCCTGGGCGCGCTGCCGGGGTTGGTCCTGGACGCGTCGCCGGCCGACCGTACCGGGATCGCGACCGGCGTCTACAACACCACCAAGACCCTGGGCGGCAGCGTGGCGGGCGCGGTGTTCGCGGCGCTGCTCACGTCGTTGACGATCGGCCACTCGAAGGTGCCGACGGAGCATGCGTATGTGGCGGTGTGGTGGTGCTGCGCCGGGGTTTCCGTGCTGATCGCGGTGTTCGCGATGCTCGTCCGGGGGCCGCGTACGGAGGTGGCCGTGCCGCGGGTCGGCGCGGTTTCCGCGGCGGCTTGACGGCCGGTTTCCCCTTTCCCGTTCATTCATTGATCCATCCATTCACCCATTCACCCATTCACCCATTCATCCATTCAGAGAAGGGATTTGACGTTATGTCAGATCGGCAGACCCCGGTACTCCTGCACAACGGCCTGCTGTTCGACGGTCGCGGCGGCGAGCCGATCCGCGCGGGCGCGGTGCTGCTCGCGGACGGGCGGGTGGTTTGGGCGGGGGCGGGCTCGGACGTGCCGGCCGAACTGCCGGTCGGTACGCGGCGCGTGGATGTGCGTGGGCGGACGATCCTGCCCGGGTTCATCGACTGCCACGTGCATGTCGCCGCGCCCGGCGGGGCGTTCAGTCACGCCGAGATCGCCGCGTTGCCGCCGACGTTGCGGACGTTCCTGGCCGCGCCCCGGCTGCGCGCGACGCTGGAGGCGGGCGTGACCACGGTGCGCGATCTCGGCGGCGCGGACATGGGCCACAAACTGGCGGTCGAGCAGGGGCTGTTGGTCGGGCCTCGGCTGCAGATCGCGGTGGCGATGCTGAGCCCGACCGGTGGGCACGGCGACTTCCGGCTGCCGACCCAGCACGGCGAGGTGGACCCGACGATGGGCCGGCTCGCGGACGGGCCGGACGCGTGCCGCCGGGCGGTGCGCGAGGTGTTGCGGGTCGGCGCGGACGTGATCAAGGTCGCGGCCACGGGCGGCGTGTGGAGCCCGAGCGATCAGCCCGACGACGACGGCTTCCTCGAGGACGAGATCCGCACGATCGTCGAGATCGCGGGCGGTCACCGGGGCAAGAAGGTCGCCGCGCACGCACAGGGCCGCGGGGGGATCCTGAACGCGGTACGGGCCGGCGTGGCCAGCGTCGAGCACGGCTACGCGATCGACGACGAGATCATCGACCTGATGCTGGAGCACGACACGTTCCTGGTCCCGACGTTGACCACGGCCAACACCGACCCGGACCCGACCAAGGCGGCGAGCTGGGCGTACGCGAAGAAGAAGCACTGGCAGACGATCGCCCGCACGCACATCCCGCGCGCGATCGAACGTGGGGTGCGGGTGGCGATGGGTACCGACTGCGGCATCGCCGAACACGGCACGAACCTGCGCGAGTTGGCCCACCTGGTCGACTGCGGCCTCTCCCCGCTGGCGGCGATCTCGGCCGGTACCGCAAACGCGGCCGAACTCCTGGGCCTGGCGGACGAGATCGGCACCCTGGCGGCGAGCAAGCGCGCCGACGTGGTGATCGCGCGGGGCAACCCGCTGACCGACATCGGCGCGCTCGCGGAGCCGGAGAACATCCTGGCGGTGTTGAAGGACGGGGTGGCCTACAAGGACACCGAGGCACTTTTCGCATAGACCGACGGGGGTTCGGGCCCGGGCCGGCGGCCGACCGCTACGTGTGGGCGTCCACCGGCCCGGGCAGTCCGTCGGCGGCGGACGCAGGCGGTGCGGCCGGTGTCGGGTTGCGCCGGGTGGCCAGTACCGCGCCGCCGAGGATGAGCACGAACGAGGCGCCGATCGCCACGGTGAACCTCTCGTCCAGGATCAGCACCCCGGCGGCGACCGCGACGGCCGGGTTGACGTAGGTGATCACCGTGGCGCGCGCCGCGCCCACCTCGCGGACCAGTTCGAAGAAGATCACCATCGCGATCGCGGTGCAGACCAGGGCCAGTACGCCGATCGCGCCCAGCGCCTTGCCGCCCGGCACGTGGGCGGGCCACTGCGCGGCGGCGAGGGGTATGTACACCAGCGCGGTGAAGCCCAGGCACACCACGGTCATCGGCAGGCTCGGCACGTCCTTGAGCCGGCGTTCGGCCACCAGCGCCGCTCCGGCGTAGCACAGCGCGGTGGCCAGCACCTCGACCGCCGCCCACGGGTCCCCGCCGCCGAGGGTGGGCCCGGCCAGTACCGCGACCCCGCCGAAGCCGATCGCCAGGCCGGCCCAGCGCACCGGCCCCATCCGCTCGGTACCGCCGGTGAGGTACACCAGCACCGCGCCGAAGATCGGTACGGACGCGATCAGCAGCCCGGTGGTCGAGCTGGACAGTCGCCGCTCGGCGTCCGAGAGCATCCACCACGGCCCGACGAACTCGGTCACCGCGAACACCATCAGTGGCCACTTGTACGGGGTCAGCCCCCGCATCCCGCCGCCGCGCAGCGCGAACGGCAGCAACAACAGGGCGCCGATCCCGGTACGGGCGAACACCAGCACGCCGGGCGACACCTCGTCCACCGCAACCTTGATCAGCAGGTACGGGATCCCCCAGATCACGCACATGCACCCGAACAACAACGCTCCACGACGACTCACGGCCGTGTCCCCTCAATCTCTTGATCGAAGAGGATGATCAACCACGCGTGGCCGATCGGTCTAGAACGTTGTTGCGCAGCACGCTGACGTTGTGGCGCAGCACACTGTTGCGGTAGCCGGCCGGGGTGACCCCGAGCACCCGGCGAAACCAGCGGCCCAGGTGCGCCTGGTCGGCGAAGCCGACGGCGAGCGCGGCCTGGGCGGGCGTCATGCCGCGGGCGAGCAGGACCTTGGCGCGGGTGACCCGGTGCTGGGCGAGCCAGGCGTACGGGGGCAGCCCGGCGACGTCGCGGAAGGCGCGCAGGGTCTGGTAGCGGGACAGGCCGATCCCGGCGGCCAACTCGCCGAGCGAGGGCGGCTCGACGAGCTGGTCGGCGAGCCGGTCGCGGACCGCGCGGGCCACCCGGGCGGCGTCCGGCGAGCCGGTCCGGCGGGCCCGTTCGGGTACCGCGTGGCGCGCGACGAGCGCGCGAAGGACCTCGACGACGCGGGACTCGCCCTCGAAGGCGTCACCGCCCGCGGTCAGGTGGACGTGTACGGCGACCAGTTCCGCGGCGAGCGTCGGGTCGGCCACGATCAGCGACGGGAAGTGCGGAGCGGGGCCGGGCAGGTCCTCGCCGACCAGCGTGGCCGAGGGGTAGAGGACCCGGTAGGCGTACCCCTCGGGGATGCCCGGCCCGCCGGTGTGCGTCTCCCCCGGCTCGGCGACCACCAGGGCCCCGGGCCCGGAGCGGTGCACGGCGCCCCGGTAGTTGATCTGCTCGATGCCCTCGACGCACACCCCTATCGCGTATTCCTCATGCGCGTGCGGCGCGTATCGGTGCCGCCGAAAGTGCGCGGTCATCAGGTCGAGGGGGGCGTCCTGGACACCGTGCACTCGGGTCCACACGGCGGTGTCGGCGGGGGTGGAGTCGGCGGGGATGGAGTCGGCTGGGGTGGTGACGGCGGGGATGGAGTCGGCTGGGGTGGAGTCGGCTGGGATGGAGTCGGCTGGGATGGAGTCGGCTGGGGCGGAGTCGGCTGGGATGGAGTCGGCTGGGATGGAGTCGGCTGGGATGGAGTCGGCTGGGGCGGAGTCGGCAGGGGTGGTCTCGGCGAGGGTGGTCCCGGCCCGGCATCCCGAGCGCTTGCACCCCACGCGCGCGTCACCACTCATGTCGATGCGCTCTCACGTATCCGTGCACCGGCCGCCCGGGCACGATCGGCTCGAACCACTCCTCCGGCCCGGGGTCGGACAACCGCAGCTCGACCGACTCCGGATCGTCGGAGGCCGCGTCGCTGAAGGTGACGAACGCCGCCTCGACGTCGTCGTCGTAGAGCCCGTGCCGCTCGAGCAGCGACGCCGCCTGATCCACCAACAACCGCAAGGCCATCTCCTCGGCGAAGCACGCGGGCGGCGCCCACTCGGTCCCGGCGAGCCGCCCGGTCACGGTGACCGCGGCCACCACGAACCGCCGGACGAAGCCCTCCTCGGTCAGCGGCAACGCGTCGAGCACGAAGAACGAGGCCCCGTCCGCGTCCCGAAGATTGACCAGATCGGTGAACAGCAGGTCCACCAGCACCGGGATCGAACTCGCCACCGCCCCGGCCGCGAGCCGCGCCTTCTCCTCCGGTACGTCCGGCTGCGCGGTATCCGGCTCGCAGCCGAACGCCTCGAGGCCGAACGCCCGCACCTGCCCGGCCTCCCGCTCGATCCGCAGCCGCTCCTCGGGCATCGGCCGACGCGCCCGCAACGCCGGATCCACCGCCGGCGCATCCGGCCCGTCGGCCGCCAGCAGACTCTCGTACACCAACTCCTCGTGCAGCTGCACCTCGCTGCGCACCACCCGCCAATCCGCGAGCAGCACACTGGCCTCCAACACGGCCGACACGATCTGCCGCGCGCTCCGCTCGGCCACCTCCAACGTCGGCGCGTCCACCGACAACAACACCCCGGCCCCATCCGACCGAGGCGTCACCCGATAGTCCACGAGGTCCACCCCGACCCCATCCGCCTCCTCGAACCCCTCCACGGAATCGAGCCCATCACTCAGCAACGCCCCGACCCCGAGCCGCTGGAGTTCATCCAGATCGGGATAGGTCTCGAGCGGCACGACATCGACATTCACCGGATAAGCCACCCCAAGATCTTCCCGGACCCCACCCCCTTCCCGACCCCCGACACCACCGAACAACCACGTGGCGGACCACCCCCCAATGTGCGATATGGTTTCCGTGTTCGGCCAGCCGAACACCGGGACGTGGCGCAGCTTGGTAGCGCACTTGACTGGGGGTCAAGGGGTCGCAGGTTCAAATCCTGTCGTCCCGACGGTGTTCAAGAGGCGCTGACGTGGGCGAAAGCCCAGGTCAGCGCCTTTTGCTGGTTTAGACCATTGGATAGGCTGGCGAAGCATTCCGAGTCGCCGTGGACCAGCTGTGGACCAAATGCGGCTGGAGGAGCCCTCTTGGTCAGATTTCAGACCGCGAGAATTGACCGTTTAGTCGGATTTGGCAATCAATTCTGACACGCTCCGGCAGATGTTCATCACCCTGTGCTTCGGAGAAGTGCTTCCCCGTAGGCCATTTGACCGCCAGTCAAGTGCGCTATGACCCGCAGTCGGCGCCAGACCAGCGTCGGGCAACGTCCCCCACACCACCGATGACCCGTGCCCAGAGCCTCCAACCGCCGGATCATCAGCCCTTCCGCCCCTGCCCCTCTGCTCTGCCGGCCCCGTCTGCGTCGCGGCTGCCGCCGGACGCCCTCCAGCGGGTGGGTGTGGCGCTCGCTCGCCGAAGCGCTGGAACGTTTGGAGGGGATCACCGGTCCGGACGACACGAGCGTCCAACTCGACGAGTTTCGAGTCGGCTCTCACCCTGAGGTGCCTTGGTACTCCTCGTCCTCGACGCCCCGTGCTGGGGTTCGCCGAAGGGGTGGCCCACGAGGTTCTGGAGAGCAAATCTTCGAAGCCGGCGAAGAGTTGGAAGACTGGGCGGTCGCCTCGTGCAAAGTCAAACTCCACGACGGACTCGCTCTTGAGAGCCTCGCCACCGCCGACGGGCCGGACGCGCCACCTGCGGATCCGGCAGAACTCGCCCGGCTCCACCGTCAACCCGAACCGGCCACGAACCACGCACAGTTGAGCGACGAGGAGACCGAAGCCCAGACCACACAGCTACGAAACCTCGCTCGCGGCTGACGCACTTCACTGCGGCTCACTTCGGACACGACACCCAGGGCACAGTCACCTACACCAAAGCACAGTTGGCGGCAGGCGCCTTCATCGAGCAGTTCACCGCGGCCTGTTCGTCCGCCGGTTCGTCATCGCCGCGGCAACGGTCATCCAGCGGCTCACTTCGACCACTGGGCACCCCGGTGCGTGGCCGAGGCACTCTATCCCGGAGCGTCGCACACTCGTTGGTCAGTGGGGTAGCTGCCAGGTCTCAGGGTAATCAGCCATCGGAGACGGAAGCGGAATATGGCCCAACGCGGCTCCTCCACAACGTATTTGGGCCATCCCTCTGCGCTGCGGAGCATCGAAGTCAGCACCCTCGGCGTCGGTACGGGCGATACGAAGGACCGTTGGGTATGCTTGATGCCGTCGGCAGCGAAGCTTGGTTTCTGCTGCGACCGCAGATCCCGGTATTCTGCGGCGCGCACATTCCATGGGTGTGGAGCACCACTTCGCAGCAAGATCCGCAGAGCGGATCGCGCCGGCACGGGAACGCCAAGGATGCAACGCCTCGTCAGCCAGACCGGGATGGCCAGATGGGTGCAGTGTGTCCAATTCTAAAAAGCGTGACCGCCAGGGGAAAGAACGCGCTCGGTACACCGAGGAGTCTGCATCCGCCGCCAAGGCGGGCACACCCCGTGGACTGGACAGTGTCGGCCTGGACCACTGCACGCCGGAGCAGACGGAGTTTCGCGCGCTCCTTGCCTTGGGATTCTTCAACCGCGGACCAATCGCGGCGTGGCCGAGCGCCTGGGATCTCAGTGCTCTGACCTGGTACACCATCACCGTCTCACCGGGTTGGGACTATCTCTTCCTGCATACGAACGCCCCTGACAACGTCGCGGATCGCATGGACCCTCGTGGCGGTTTCGGTATGCCCGGCATTCGCCTTATGGACTCCGAATCGGTAAGCGTGGGCGAGTGGTGGATCGGTGGGATCCACCTCCACACCGGGGCCCGCTTGACCCTCGCCGGGATCTGGCCCGAGCAGCTGAGGCCACGCGGACTCAAAGCGAAACACGTATCGGACGCGTGCGTCCGGCCATTCCTCGGCGAGACCATGGGTACCACAGAATCCAGGGCCTTCACAGAAATTCCCCCCATGAGCGACGACATGCGTCGCTTGCTCGCAGGCCTGTTCGTGCGACTTTCCGTTAAGGACCGGTTCGGCCGGTGGGCTACCGGCAACTGGCACTGGGACCCTCTTCGACGCAACCTCCCTCGGCCGAAAGGGAACTACGCTCACGGTCCCGTGCGGAGACTCTGGGGCGCCGGCGATGAGTGGGAATTGGTGTGGACGGGGTATCCGCACACCGCTGACGTCGTCGCGGCTTTGACCGATCCGGTCGCAGGACTGGCGAACGCAACAAGCATCACCTACCGCGACAGTTACGACGTCCGTCTCGGGACGGCGTGTCTCCACATCCGCCGCTGGCAGGTGTGACATGTTCGGCAACTTCACCGATCCTTTGATCGACGCGCCATGGTGGGGCAGGCTCTTGTTGGCCCTCGTAGTCGTCACGAGCTGGTTCCTGCTGAGGCTGACCCGGCTCCTGATGCCGACAACCTCGTCGGACCGCCTCAAGTGGTGGCTCGCGGTCCTGGAACTGGGCTTGATCCGTTTTGACGGACACCCTGGCTGAGGGGCTGCGGTCCCTTGGGGAGGATGTCCATCATGGAGAGCATGGGGAAGAAGAAGCCTC
>NZ_JBMHHY010000020.1:0-226670 GCF_049739465.1 Embleya sp. AB8 | reverse complement strand
GGGCGGGTTGCGGCCGGTGATGGGTGCGGTGGGCGAGCGGGGTGGGGCGTCGGGCTTGGGTGAAGTGGGTTCGGGGTGTGCGGATTCGGACCCGATGGGCGCGTTGGCGGCCTTGGCGGGCCCGGGGGACGGGTCGCCGGTTGTAGACGTCCCGGCGGGTGCGGCGGTGCGGGTGTTGGGCTCGGAGGTGGCCGGCTCGCGCCCGGTGGATTCGGGCGCCCCGGATGCGGTTGGGCTCGGTGCGTCGGTGGTCCGGGCGGGTGCCTCGGATGGATCGCGGCCGGCCGGCGGCACGATGGGCGCGGTGGCCGAGGTGTCGGGCTCGGACCCGGCCGGCTCGAGGCCGGTGGATTCGGTGGCGACCGCAGGTGTGGTCCGGTCGGGTGCCTCGGCAGCCGGGACAGACGCTGTTGGCGAATGGGTCCCATCTGCCGAGACGAGACGACACCGAGCGGCTTCACCGCAGGTGGCCGTGATCGAACCGGCAGGGTTCGGGACTTCGCCAGGAGCATCAGGCGGGACAGCCGGGGCAGGCGGGCCGCTGCCGGTGGGCGGCTCGGCGGGTGTGGTCGGGCCGGGTGTGGTCGGGGCCGGTACGCCGATTCCGACCGCACGTGTCGCGCCCGAGCCCGCCATGTCTTCCGCCACCCCGAGCGGACCAGGCGTGATCTCACCTTGTGCGCCGGAGCCCACCGCGCCGGAGCCCACCGCGCCGGAATCCGCCATGCCCGCCTCCGCCCCCGGCGCACTCTCGGCCTCCGGCGCTCTCCCCATGCCCGGTGCTCTCTCGACGCCCGCTCGCGCATCCACCCCCGGTGCGCCCACCATGCCCGGCTCCGCCTCCGGGTCCGGGTCCGGCTCCGCGTCCGCGTCCGCGTCCGCGTCCGCGTCCGCGTCCGCGTCCGCGTCCGCCTCCGCCTCCGCCTCCGTCCCCGCGTCCGGCTCCGTCCCCGGCTCCGTCCCCGCCTCCGGCGCGCCCGCCCTTGCTGCGTCCTTGTTCGGCGCCCAAGCCACCTTGCCCACCCGCGGTGGACCGCCCTGCGCACCCGCGGCCGAGGGTGTCGGGTCGGGGGTGTTGCCGGTGGTCGGGGTGGGGGATGTCGCTTCCTTGCGGGAGTTGGCGACGCTGTTTGCCTGGGGGGCCGCCGACCCGGCGGATCCGCGTTGTGCCGGGCATTTGCACTGTCCGCCGTTGGCCGTCGCGGTGGCGGCGGATTTGGTTGCCTCCGTGCTCAATTGCTCGTTGGATTCCTGGGATCAGGGGCCGGTGGCCGGCGCGCTCGAGGTCGAGGTGGTCGCCGCCCTTGCCGGGCTGGTCGGGTTCGGGCCCGAGGTGGCCGGCGGGGTGATCACCAGTGGGGGGACCGAGTCGAATCTGATCGGGTTGATGTTGGCGCGGGATGCCGTAGGGGGTGGGGTCGGGCGGCGGCGGATCCTGTGTTCGGAGGCCGCGCACTTCTCCATTCGGCGCTGTGCCGGGCTGCTCGGGCTCGGGCACGATGCCGTGGTCACCGTGCCGACCGGGGCCGACCATCGGATGGACCCGGCTGCGCTGGCCGCCGCAGGCCGACGTGTGCTCGCGGGCAATGATCGGATCGCCGCGATCGTGGCCACCGCCGGCACCACCGACCTGGGCACGATCGAGCCGCTGCCGGAGATCGCCTCGGTGGCCCGCGAGTTGGACACGTGGTTGCACGTGGACGCGGCCTACGGCGGCGGCGCGTTGTTCTCCGATCGACTGGCGCCGCTGCTCGCCGGGTTGGCCCGGGCCCACTCGGTGGGGCTCGATCTGCACAAGCTCGGCTGGCAGCCGATCGCGGCCGGCGTCTTTTTGACCCGCGACGCGAAGTTGCTCGCCCCGCTCGCCCAGCGCGCCGCCTACCTGAATCCGGACGACGACCAACAGGCGGGCTACTTCAGCCTGTTGGGCAACTCGCCGCGAACCACCCGGCGGGCCGACGTACTCAAGATCGCGGTCACCCTGCGGGCACTCGGCCGGGCCGGCCTCGGCGCGCTGGTGGACCGCTGCCACGATCTGGCCCGACACGCGGCCGAGGCGATCCGGGCCGAGCCGTATCTGGAACTGGTCGCCGACCCGGTGCTCACCTCGGTGCTCTTCCGCTTCCTGCCCCGGGGGTCGTCGCCACAGGGTGCGGCCGAGCGGGCCGAGACGGACCGGGTCAACGCCGCGCTGCGCCGCCGGCTGCTCTGCGCGGGGCGCGCCGTGGTCGGCCGTACCGAACTGGGCGAGGGCCCCGGCGCGGTCCGCCTCAAGCTCACCCTGCTCAACCCGAACAGCACCGCCGCCGACCTCGCCGCCTTACTGGCGGCCGTGGTCGAGGCAGGACACGCCGAAGCAGGACACGCCGAAGCAGGACACGCCGAAGCAAGACCCGCCGAAGCAAGACCCGCCGAGACGGGGCGCGCGGAAGACCCCGTGCCCGGTTGACGCTCCGTCAACAATCCGCGATCCCGCGCGCCTCGCATATTTCGGATCAACACCGACGAACAATCGACACGGGTCGAAATCTCCACAACCAGAGAGCCATCCCAGCCACGGGCATCGACCACGGGTCGATCGACACCACACGGAGCAGCGATGACCATCGCGGGTCCCGATCCGTCCGCCGTGCGGACGGATCCCGACACGGACCACCTCGACGCGCCGGACACTCGGCACGCCGCCGACGGGGCGACGGTCGAATGCCTGCTCCGCTGCTGGGTGCGCGAACGTGCGCTGCCCAGGCCGGAGTCGAGCGTGCTGACCGTCGAGCTGCCCGGGATCGGCCGGGCCCTGACCGTGCCGGTGCGCTACTGGTCGCCCTCGGGGTGGCACCGCTTCGGCACCGCGCACCTGGTCGGCGCGGGCCCGCTGAACGCGGTCACGCTGGCCCTGATCCTGGGTGACGAGGCGAGCGCGGGCGGGACCCACGCCGGCGAGGCCGCCGGCGACACCGCGATCCGGGTGGCCGACTCGGTCACCCACGTCGAGCGCTACATCGCCTACCGGCGCGCCCACCCCGAGGATCCACCGGAGCGGGCGCCGTTTTTGGCCGCCGAGCAGTCCCTGGTGCTCGGTCACCCGCTGCACCCCACGCCCAAGAGCCGGGACCGACTCGACCCGGTCGAGGACGCCGCGTGGTCCCCGGAGTTGCGCGGGTCCTTCGCGCTGCACTGGTTCGCCGCGGACGCCGACCTGGTGGCCCAGGACAGCGCCCTGGACCGCGAAGCGGCCGACGTACTGGCCCAGTTCGCGGGGGAGTTGCGCGCCGAGGAGGGCACCGTCCTGGTGCCCGCCCACCCGTGGCAGGCCCGCGACCTGCCCGGCCGCCCGCATCTGCGCCCGCTGTTCGACGCCGGCCGGCTGCGCGCGCTCGGCCCGGCCGGCGCGCCCTGGCATCCCACGTCCTCGGTGCGCACCGTCTACCGGCCCGACGCCGAGGTGATGCTCAAACTCTCCCTGGGCCTGCGGATCACCAACTCGCGCCGGGAGAACCTGCCCAAGGAACTGCTGCGCGGGATCGAGGTGCACCGGCTGCTCCGCTCCGGCCTGGAGCACGAACTGCGGGCCGTGCACCCCACGTTCGACGTCGTCCGCGATCCGGCCTGGCTCTCCGTGGCCGCGCCGGAGCCGTTCCCGCGCCAGGACCGGCCCGCCGCCGGATTCGAACTGGTGCTGCGGGCCAACCCGTTCGAGCCGCACGAGCGGGTCTCGTGTGTGGCCGCGCTGGTCGCCGAACGTCCCGGGATCGGCCCCTCCCGGCTGGCCGGCCACGTACGCGCGCTGGCCGACCGTACCGGGCGCACGATCGCCTCGGTCGCCGAGGAGTGGTTCGAGCGCTATCTGGCCCTGGTCGCCGAGCCGGTGTTGTGGCTGGACCGGCACGCGGGCATCGCCCTGGAGGCACACCAGCAGAACACCCTGGTCCTGCTCGACGCCGACGGCCTGCCGAGCGGCGGGCGCTACCGGGACAACCAGGGCTACTACTTCCGCGCCTCGCGCACCGCGGACCTGGCCCGCCGACTGCCCGCGGCGGGCATGGCCAGCGACACGATCGTGCCGGACGAGGTGGTCGACGAGCGGCTCGTCTACTACCTGGGTGTGAACAATCTGCTCGGCCTGATCGGCGCGTTCGGCGCCCAGGGCCTGGTCGCGGAACACGTGTTGCTGACCCGGCTGCGCGCGCTGCTCGCGCGGTACGCGGCCGATTCCGGCGCGGCCCGCACACTGCTGACCGACCCGCGCCCGCGCTGCAAGGCCAACCTGCTGACCCGACTGCACGGACTCGACGAACTCGTCGGGCCGGTGGCGACCCAATCGATCTACGTGCACATCCGCAACCCGCTCGCCGACGCCCCCGCGTGAGCCCGGACCCAGGAGGTTTCGCCCCCGCATGAGCCCGTCATCCCTCTGGTCCCCCGAGACGTCGTCCGCCGAGATCCGGCCTGCCGACACCGCGCCCGCCGCGAGCGCGCTCGCCGAGGCACAGACGTTGCGCCTGAACACCCGGCACCTGCGCGCGGGATCGACCGGTCCGCTCGCCGAGGCGGCCCGCTGGGGCGTGCTCCCGCTGCCGGTGGGCCGGTTCTCCCTGCACGAGATCCACCCCAAGCGCGATCTTCCGCTGCTGCACGCGTGGATGAACGACCCGGAGGTGGCCCGCTGGTGGGAACTGACGGGGGACGAGGAGGTGGTGCGCCGGTATCTGGCCGGCCAAGCCGCGAGCTCGCACAGCAGCGCCTACCTGGGCTGCCTGGACGACGAACCGGTCGGCTACTGGGAGCTCTACCGCGCGGATCTGGACGAGTTGGCCCGCCACTACCCGGCGCGCCCGCACGACGTGGGGATCCATCTGCTGATCGGTCCCGCGGCCCGGCGCGGGCGCGGGATCGGCGCAGTGCTCCTGCGCGCGGTCACCGAACTGGTACTGCGCGCCGCCCCCGACACGATGCGCGTGGTGGCCGAGCCCGACGTGCGCAACCAGGCGTCGGTACGGGCCTTCGGCCGGGCCGGCTTCCGGCACCTGGGCGAGCTGGAACTCCCGGACAAGACCGCCGCGTTGATGATGCGCCCGCGCACCCCGCGGGAAGCGGGCGGCCGACCGTGACCGAACTCCTGCCCGCCCCGCGCCGCGCGGTCGACCCCGGCGCGGTGGTGTACGACCTGGTGGGCGTCGGCATCGGTCCGTTCAACCTGGCGTTGGCCGCGCTGGCGGACCGGATCGAGCCGCTGCGCACGCTGTTCCTGGACCGGGCGCCGGCGTTCAGTTGGCATCCGGGCCTGCTGCTCGACGGCACCACCCTCCAGGTACCGTTCCTGGCCGACCTGGTCACCCTGGTCGACCCGACCAGCCCGTGGTCCTTCCTGGCCTATCTGCGCGCGCACGACCGGCTGTTCCCGTTCTACTTCGCCGAGCGCCTGCATGTGCCCCGGCGCGAGTACGACCACTACCTCCGCTGGGTCGCCGAGGCACTGCCGGCCTGCCGCTTCGGCAGCGACGTGGTCGCGGTGTCCTGGGCGGACGGCCGGTACCGGGTCGAGTTCCGCGACCTGGCCACCGGCGAACGACACCACGCGTACGCGCGCCACGTGGTGCTCGGCATCGGCACCGCGCCGGTGGTGCCCGAGCCGTTCGCGGGCCTGCTCGGCGACACCGTGCTGCACGCGGCGAACTACCTCGACCACCGCGCCGACCTGACCGACGCCGAGGACGTCACGGTGCTCGGCTCGGGCCAGTCCGGCGCGGAGGTCTTCCTGGACCTGCTGCGCCGGCGCACCGGCCCGGGGCAGCGGTTGACCTGGCTGACCCGCTCGCCCGCGTTCGCCCCGATGGAATACTCCAAGCTCGGCCTGGAGCACTTCACCCCCGACTACACCCGCTACTTCCACGCGCTGCCCGAACCGGTCCGAGACCGCCTGGTGCCCGCGCAGTGGCAGCTCTACAAGGCGATCAGCGCGGAGACCATCGCGGCCATCCACGACGAGCTGTACGAGCGCGGCATCGCCGGCGGCCGGGTGCGCGCCACGCTGATGCCCGACGTGACGGTCGGCTCGGCCCGGGTGACCGGCGAGGGGGTGGAACTGGGCTGCCGGCACGGCGAACAGGACCGGGGATTCGTGGTGCGCACCGATCGGGTGGTGCTGGCCACCGGCTACGCGCCGCGCCATCCCGCGCTGCTCGATCCGCTCGAGGAGCTGATCGTGCGCGACGACGCGGGCCGGCCGCTGATCGACCTGGACCACCGCGTCGTACTCGCCGAGCACGTCACCGGCGGGCTGTACACACAAAACGCCGAACTGCACACGCACGGCGTGGGCACCCCCGATCTGGGCCTGGGCGCGCACCGGGCCGCGACCATCCTCAACTCCGTGTGCGGCGGCGCGGTCTACCGACTGCCCAACCGCACCGCGTTCACCACGTTCGGCCCGGCCGAGGGCGACCCCGAGTCCGTTCGCCGGCCGCACCGACGGAGCGCGACCGACCCCGCAGAGGTAGGAAATGTCGCATTCGAACCCGGCAGCGGGGCCCATCGAGGCCGAACTGCCACACCAGGGCGCGCGACCCGGCGCGGCTGAGCCCGCCGCAGGCATCCCCCGACCCGCCGCCGATCCGCGCACGTGGCGGCGGGTCAACCGGGACCTGATCGCCAAGTCGCTCGCCGAGTTCGCCTACGAGGAACTGCTCACCCCCGTCGCCGACGGGGACACCTACACCGTGGCCGGCTCCGGTGACGTGCGCTACCGCTTCCGGGCCCGGCGCGGCGCCTACGACGCGTGGCACGTGGACCCGGCGTCGGTGGTGCGCGAGTGGGAGGGCGGCGCCGATCCGGCCGAGGACATGCTCCAGTTCCTGCTCGACACGCACACCGTGATCGGGGTGAGCGGGGACACCGCGGGCCACCTGGTGCGCGAACTCACCGCGACGCTGGCCGCCGACGCGGCGATCGCGGCGGGCGCGGTGGACGCCGCGACGCTCGCCGACCTGGGCTACGCCGAGTTGGAGGGGCACCAGATCGGCCATCCGTGGATCGTGCCGAACAAGGGCCGGGTCGGCTTCTCGGCGAGCGACGCGCGCGTGTACGCCCCAGAGGCGCGTCGCCCGCTGCGGTTGCCGTGGCTCGCCGTGCACCGGGACCTGGCGGTCTTTCGGGCGGTCCCTGGACTGACCGAACAGCGGTTGTACGAAGAGCAGTTGGACCCCGCGACCCGCGAGCGCTTCGGCCGCGTCCCGGCTGCGCGCGGCCGGGCGCCGGAGGAGTTCGTCTGGCTGCCGGTGCACCCGTGGCAGTGGGACGAGACGATCGCCACGTTGTTCGCGCCGGAGCTGGCCGCCGGCCGGATCGTGCCGCTGGGCGAGGCCGAGGACCGCCATCTCGCGCAACAGTCCGTGCGTACCTTCCTGAACCTGGACCGACCCGCCCGGCGCAGCGTCAAACTCCCCCTGTCGGTGCTCAACACGCTGGTCTGGCGCGGCCTGCCCAGCGAACGCACACTGGCCGCGCCCGCGGTCACCGCATGGGTGCTCGGCCTGCGCGACGCGGACCCGTTCCTGCGCGACGAATGCCGGATGATCATGCTCGGCGAGACCGCGTCGGTGACCGTGCGGCACCCGGTCCTGGAGGAACTGCCGGGCGTGCCCTACCAATACCGCGAACTGCTCGGCGCGATCTGGCGCGAACCGCTGGCCCCCCGCCTGGACCCCGGCGAGCGCGCCCGTACCCTCGCCTCGCTGCTGCACGTGGACCCGGCGGGCCGGCCGTTCGTCGCCGAGCTGATCGAACGCTCCGGCCTGGCGCCCCGGGTGTGGCTGCGCCGGCTCTTCCACGCGCTGCTGCCACCGCTGCTGCACTGCCTGTACCGCTACGGCCTGGTGTTCTCCCCGCACGGGGAGAACACGATCGTGGTCTTCGACGAACACGACGTCCCGGCGCGGCTGGCGATCAAGGACTTCGTCGACGACGTGAACATCAGCGACCGGCCGCTGCCGGAGCTGGCCGACCTGCCCGCCGCGGCGGCCGCCGTGCTGCTGCGGGAACGGCCGGACTACCTGTGCCAGTTCATCCACGCCGCGCTGCTCGTGGGCCACCATCGTTACCTGGCCGATCTGGCGGTGACCCATCTGGGCATCCCACAGGAGGGGTTCTGGGCGCTGGTCCGCGAGGAGATCCTGGACCACCAGGCGGCGTTCCCCGAACTGCGGGACCGGCACGAGCTGTTCGACCTGCTCACCCCGCGCATCGACCGGCTGTGCCTGAACCGCAATCGGCTGCTCCTGGACGGCTATCGGGACCGCCCCACGCGCCCGCACGTGGGCGCGCACGGGACCGTGCCCAACGCGCTGCACCCGTGAGCGCGACGGCGCGTCGAGCCGGGGTCGCGGACAACCTGTCCGGTTTGCCGATGGTGTGATCCCCATCACGGTGCCAGAATGCGGCGGGTGACCGACGTCGCCGAAAACGCGAGGCAACCACTGAGGGTCGCCGCCGCACAGGCCCAGGCGCAGCCGGGCGACATCCCCGCGAATGTCGCCACGGCCGCGCAACTCGTGCGCTTTGCTTCCTCGGCCGGCGCCGATGTGGTCGTGTTGCCCGAGCTGTTCCTGTCGGGATACGACCTCGACCTGTTCCTACCGGACGTGAAACCGTGCGACATCGTGCCCGGCGACACCCGGCTCGGCGAACTCCAGGCGGCCTGCTACGCCACCCGCACGGTCGCGGTGGTGGGCGCGGCCGTGCGGCGCGCGGGTGGGCGGACCATCTCGCTGGTGGTGGTCGGCCGGGACGGCGACGCGCACGTGGCCTACGACCGACAACACCTGTGGCGCGAGGAACGTGAGCTGTTCCGCCCCGGCGACCACGGCTGCACGATCGAGATCGCGGGCTGGCGACTGGGCCTGGGCAGCGGCTACGACGTGAGCTTCCCCGAACACGCGCGCGCGGCGGTGCACGACGGTTGCGACGCCTACCTGTGTCCGGGCGTGTACACGCGCGGCGACAGCGAACACCGGCGCGACCTCTACTTCGCCGCCCGGGCCCTGGAGAACACCTGCTACATGGTCGTCGCCAACCACATCGGCGACACCGTGCTCGGGCCCGCGTGCGGACGCAGCGGGGTGTACGGCCCGGACGGGCGCGTGGTGATCGAGGCGGACGGCGAGCGGGTCGACGTGGTCGCCGCGACCTTGCAGGACATCGAACTCGACGCCGCGCGCGAGTGTTTGACGATGCTCGCGGACCTGACCGGCGCGCGCCGGGCAGGGGCGGGCGAGCGCCGCGAGACGATCAAGCTCGACTGAGTCCGGACCGGGCGAGGCCGGCCATCGGGTGCGGCAGGCCGTACCCTCGTCGGACCACCGCGACCTACCGACGGGTAATGGCGGCGGGAACGACGAGAGGGGAGCGCACATGCGCACGACTCGCAGGGCGATCGCGGGGCTGGCCGCGCTGACGGCGCTCGTCGCGCTGTCCGCGTGCTCGGACGACTCGGGTGGCTCGGAGAAGTCCGCCGGCAAGTCGGCCGGCACGTCCGCCGGCCCGAACGCCGCCGGATCGCCCGCGCCGGCCGGCGGCAAGGCGGCGCCGTACGTGCCGCCCGCCTCGGCGAGCGGGGCCACCTACGTCGCGCTCGGCGACTCGTACGCGGCCGGCGTGAAGATACCGGCGATCGTGCCCGACGCGCCGCCCGGCTGCAGTCGCTCGGAGAGCAACTACGCGCACCTGGTCGCCAAGCAGAAGAACATCGCCGGCTTCGTCGACGTCACCTGCGGCGGCGCCCGCACCCCGGACATGACCGCCGGTCAGCAGACCAAGGGCTCGCCGCCGGCGCAGTTCGACGCGCTGCGCCCGGACACCGCGCTGGTCACCCTCGGCATCGGCGGCAACGACATCGGCTTCTCCGAGATCGTCGCGATGTGCGTGATCCAGAGCCACAGCACCACCTCCACCCAGCCGTGCACCGACAAATACGCCGCCGGCGGCAACGACGAGATCGCCAAGCGGATCGCGGACACCGCGCCGAAGATCGCCGCCACCCTGACCGGGATCAAGGAGCGCTCGCCCAAGGCCCGGATCCTGGTCGTCGGCTACCCGACGATCCTGCCGGAGAGCGGCCCCTCGTGCCCGGCCCAGGTGCCGGTCGCCGACGGCGACCTGCCCTACCTGCGCAAGGTGGTGCCCGCGCTGAACGAGATGATCGCCAAGGAGGCGGCCAAGCAGGGCGCGGAATACGTGGACACCTACACCGGCTCGGCCGGCCACGATGTGTGCAAGCCGGTCGGTACCAAGTGGATCGAGGGGATCAAGCCCGAGTCGCCCGGCGACCGGGTGCACCCCAACGCGCTCGGCCAGGAGGGCATGGCCAAGGCGGTGCTGGCCAAGCTCGGCTGATTTTGACAACCCCTCGGAAAACCCCGGGGAGAAGCCGGACGAAGCGGTCCGCGCGGTCGGTGATGTCGGTCGGAGCATCTAGGCTTGTCGCCCGATGAGCGACTCCGACCGTCCCGCGCTGACCGAACTCCTGCACGCCGCCGTCACCGCCGTCGGCGGTGCCGAGCGACCCGGCCAGGTCTCCATGGCCGAGGCCGTCTCCGGCGCCGTGGCCCGTGGCGAACACCTGCTCGTCCAGGCCGGCACCGGCACCGGCAAGTCCCTGGCCTACCTGGTGCCCGCGCTCGCCGTGCACCGCCACGTGGTGGTGGCCACCGCGACCCTGGCGCTGCAGCGCCAACTGGTCGAGCGCGACCTGCCGCGCACGGTCGAGGCGCTGCGCCCGCTGCTGCGCCGCACGCCGAGCTTCGCCACGCTCAAGGGCCGCGGCAACTACCTGTGCCTGCACCGCCTGCACGACGGGCCGCCGGACGAGGGCGAGGTGCTCTTCGATCCGACACCGACCAGCAAACTCGGCCAGGACGTGGTCCGACTGCGGGACTGGGCCGACGAGACCGAGACGGGCGATCGCGACGACCTGAGCCCCGGGGTCAACGACCGGGCCTGGGCCCAGGTGTCGGTGTCCTCGCGGGAGTGCCTGGGCGCCTCGCGCTGCCCCTACGGGGACGACTGCTTCGCCGAGGCCGCGCGCGAGCGGGCCAAGCAGGCCGACATCGTGGTCACCAACCACGCGCTGCTCGCGATCGACGCGTTGGAGGACGCGCCGGTGTTGCCCGAGCACGAGTTGCTGATCGTGGACGAGGCGCACGAGTTCGCGAGCCGGGCCACCGGCGTGGCCACCGCCGAGCTGAGCCTGAGCGCGGTCGACCGGGCCGCCCGGCGCGCCGGCAAGCTGGCCAACGAGGGTGCCGTGGACAATCTGGACGCCGCCTCGGAGGCGTTCAAGCAGACCATGGAGGGCCGGGAGAGCGGCCGGCTGCGCGAGGTGGACCCGGACCTGGGCTGGACGGTGACCGCGCTGCGCGACGCGAGCCGGGGCGTGATCACCTCGCTGGGCGAGGTCCGGGACAAGTCGCTGAGCAACGAGGACGCAGCCCGCCGGCAGGCGCTGGCCGGCGTCGAGCACATCCACGACACGTGCGAGCGGATCCTGCGCGACTCGCCGCACGACGTGATCTGGCTGGAGCGCAACGAGCGCACCGGCGCGGCGCTGCGGGTGGCCCCGATCGCGATGGCCGGGCTGCTGCGCGAGGCGCTGTTCGGGGATCGCACGGTGGTGCTCACCTCGGCCACGCTCAAGCTCGGCGGCGACTTCCGGGGGGTGGCGAGCAGTCTGGGGCTGACCGCCGAGGGGCTGCTGACCGACGATCCGGCGCCGGTGCCGACGGAGCCGGCCGTACACCCGGGCGAGGACGAGGAGGCGGCCGATCGGGCCGATCCGGATGCCGACGCCGAGCTCGCGCTGTGGCGCGGCCTGGACGTGGGCTCGCCGTTCGACTACCCCAGGCAGGGCATTCTCTACGTCGCCCGGCACCTGTCGCCGCCCGGGCGCGACGGGATGAGCACCGGCACGCTCGACGAGTTGGCCGAGCTGATCGAGGCCGCGGGCGGCCGGGCGCTGGGCCTGTTCTCCTCGCGGCGCGGCGCGGAGGCGGCCACCGAGGCGCTGCGCGAGCGGCTCGACGTGCCGATCCTGTGCCAGGGCGACGACTCGCTGGCCGAGTTGTTGCGCCGATTCGCCGCCGAGCCGCGCACGTGCCTGTTCGGCACGTTGTCGCTGTGGCAGGGGGTGGATGTGCCCGGGCCCTCGTGTCAGCTGGTGATCATGGACCGGATCCCGTTCCCGCGGCCCGACGATCCGTTGATGAGCGCGCGGGCGCAGTCGGTGCAGGAGAACGGCGGCAACGGCTTCATGGCGGTGTCCGCGACGCATGCCGCGCTGCTGATGGCGCAGGGTGCCGGGCGGCTGATCCGGGCGATGGACGACCGGGGGGTGGTCGCGGTGCTCGACCCGCGCCTGGCCACCGCCCGCTACGGCGGCTTCTTCCGGGCCTCGATGCCGGCGCTGTGGTACACCGAGGACCGCAATCAGGTGCGCCGCTCGCTGGCCGCGATCGACACCGACGAGCCGGCCTGACCCGGTTTCGGGTCGCGGAAACGACACGGGCGGTCGTCCGGCACCTTCACGCCGAACGACCGCCCGCGGCCGGTATCTCGCCGTCCGCGCCCATCTCAGACCCGGCGCATGACGGCCACCACGCGGCCCAGGATGGTCGCCTCGTCCCCCGGAATGGGCTCGTAGGCGGGGTTGTGCGGCATCAGCCAGCGATGCCCGTCCCGGTGCCGCAGCCGCTTGACGGTGGCCTCGCCGTCGAGCATCGCCGCGACGATGTCGCCGTTCTCGGCGACCGGCTGGCGGCGGACCGCGACGTAGTCGCCGTCCATGATCGCCGCCTCGATCATCGAGTCGCCGCTGACCTTGAGCAGGAACACGTCGCCGTCGCCGACGAGCTGACGCGGCAGCGGGAACACGTCCTCGATGGACTGCTCGGCCAGTATCGGCCCACCGGCCGCGATCCGGCCGACCACCGGTACATAGGACGCGGCCTGCGAGCCGCGCTCGGCGTGCGGCCCGGCCGGTGCCAACGGGCGACCGCCGTCGGGCGAACGCACCTCGTAGGCGCGCGGGCGATGCGGATCACGACGCAAATAGCCCTTGCGTTCGAGGGCCATCAGTTGATGCGCGACGGAGGAAGTGCTCGACAGGCCGACCGCCTCGCCGATCTCGCGCATGCTCGGCGGATATCCGCGCGACTCCACGGATGTGCGGATCACTTCCAGGACGCGCGTCTGGCGCGGCGTCAGCCCCCCCGCCGGACGCCGCGTCGACGTGCCCTGGACCTGCGCGTTCTCGGTGCCCGGGGCGGGCGCCGGGGCTGGCACGGTGGGGCTGTGCGGGTGTTTCGCGGGGAGAGTTTCGGTGCGGATTCCGGGGTGGATGGCTCCGGTGGCTTCTCCGGTCACGGCTGGCCCTTTCGACGGATTGCTCGCACGTGGAGAACGGTAGTCGGGTTCGAAAGGTTGCGCCAAACACACGTTCGAGTGAATTTAGGCCAATCCGGTGGCGATCATTCGGTTCCCGCTGTAGTAATCGTACATACATTCGAATTCAGTCCGGGAAAACCCATCGTCATCCGCGCGTCACCCGTCTGCCACGGGTGCCCGAAATGCCGCTTTGGCCGCTCGCGCGGCGCGACACGCGGCCGGCCGAGTCAATTTTCGCCGACCGCCGGGCGGTGACCTGCGGGGATGACGAGAGGTCACCGAAGGCTCTCCGAGTGTCTGCGAGTCGGCTTGCAGCGGTCCGGGTCGCGGTCTACCGTAGCCACTACATCTTGTGGTCGAGGGCATTGAAGTAGCCCACAAGTTGTGGTTGCCGTATATACCATATTCCCGGAGCGCACCGGACGGGCCCCTTCGTGGCGGCCCTCGGGGCGAGGGCGCGGCAACGATCGGGCACGCTTCGCCGCACCGCGCGCGACGCGCACGAGCGATCCGGGCAACACGAGCACCGCGCACGACCTGCGTCTGAACGAGGGGGAGAGGGAACGGCATGCACTGCCCCTTCTGTCGGCGAGCGGACAGCCGCGTCGTGGACAGCCGGACCACCGACGACGGCGCCGCGATCCGACGCCGCCGCTCGTGTCCCGACTGTGGACGGCGCTTCACCACGATCGAGACCGCCTCGCTCACGGTGATCAAGCGCAGCGGCGTCACCGAGCCCTTCAGTCGGGACAAGGTCATCGCCGGCGTGCGCAAGGCGTGCCAGGGCCGCCCGGTCACCGGCGACGCGCTGGCCCTGCTCGGCCAGCGGGTCGAGGAGGCCGTGCGGGCCACCGGGTGCGCCGAGTTGAGCACCCACGACGTGGGCCTGACGATATTGGGCCCACTGCGGGAACTCGACGAGGTCGCCTACCTGCGGTTCGCGTCCGTATACCGGGCCTTCGAGTCCCTGGAGGACTTCGAGGCCGAGGTCGCGCTGCTGCGCGCCGGTCGCGGCGACCCGGCAACGCCCTCGGTGCCCGCGGACGCGGCGGAAGTTCCCGCCGCGGACTGACCGCGAAGCACCACCCATCGCAATTTCGCAGCACATCAATTCGGTAGCACACGAACGACGGACCACCCGACCGGTCGGCCGGACCATCCCCTCGGGATGCCCCGGCCTGCCCACGGCGTTGTTCAAAAGAGGAGACGGTATGACAGAGACGACGAGCGGATCGGCACGCGGTTCCGGCCGGTCACGACCCGGCAAGGGCCTGCGGATCGAGCGCGTGTACACGACCCCCGGGGTCCACCCTTACGACGAGGTGACCTGGGAGCGTCGTGACGTCGTCATGACCAACTGGCGCGACGGCTCGATCAACTTCGAGCAGCGCGGCGTCGAGTTCCCCGACTCCTGGTCGGTGAACGCGGTCAACATCGTCACGAGCAAGTACTTCCGCGGTGCGGTGGGCACGCCGCAGCGCGAGTGGAGCCTGAAGCAGCTGATCGACCGGGTCGTCAAGACCTACCGCAAGTCCGGCGAGGAGAACGGCTACTTCGCCGGCCCCGCCGACGCGGAGATCTTCGAGCACGAGCTGGCGTACGCCCTGCTGCACCAGATCTTCAGCTTCAACTCGCCGGTCTGGTTCAACGTCGGCACCGCGCAGAAGCAGCAGGTCAGCGCGTGCTTCATCCTGTCCGTCGACGACTCGATGGACTCGATTCTGGACTGGTACAAGGAAGAGGGGCTGATCTTCAAGGGCGGCTCGGGAGCCGGCCTGAACCTGTCCCGGATCCGCTCCAGCAAGGAACTGCTCACCTCGGGCGGCAACGCCTCGGGCCCGGTCTCCTTCATGCGCGGCGCGGACGCCTCCGCCGGCACCATCAAGTCCGGCGGCGCCACCCGCCGGGCGGCCAAGATGGTCGTCCTCGACGTCGACCACCCCGACATCGAGGACTTCATCGCCACCAAGGTCAAGGAGGAGGAGAAGATCCGCGCGCTGCGCGACGCGGGCTTCGACATGGACCTCGGTGGCGCCGACATCGCGTCGGTGCAGTACCAGAACGCGAACAACTCGGTTCGGGTCTCCGACGAGTTCATGACCGCGGTCGAGGATGGCCGGGAGTTCGGCCTGCGCGCCCGGCTCACCGGTGACGTGCTCGAGACGGTCGACGCCAAGGGCCTGTTCCGCAAGATGGCCGAGGCCGCGTGGGCCTGCGCCGACCCGGGCATCCAGTACGACGACGAGATCAACAAGTGGCACACGTGCCCGGAGTCGGGCCGGATCACCGCGTCCAACCCGTGCTCGGAATACATGCACCTGGACAACTCGTCCTGCAACCTCGCGTCGCTGAACCTGATGAAGTTCCTGCGCGAGGACGACACGTTCGACGCGGTCAACTTCGCCAAGGTCGTCGAGCTGGTCATCACCGCGATGGACATCTCGATCTGCTTCGCCGACTTCCCCACCGAGAAGATCGGCGAGACCACCCGCGCGTTCCGCCAGCTGGGCATCGGCTACGCCAACCTGGGCGCGCTGCTGATGGCCACCGGCCACGCGTACGACAGCGACGGCGGCCGGGCCCTGGCCGGCGCGATCACCTCGCTGATGACCGGCACCGCGTACAAGCGCTCCGCCGAACTGGCCGCCATCGTCGGCCCCTACGACGGCTACGCCCGCAACGCCGAGCCGCACAAGCGGGTGATGCGCCAGCACGCCGACGCCAACGACGCGGGCAAGCGCATGGACGACCTGGACGCCCCCGTCTGGGACCTGGCGACCAAGGCGTGGAAGGACGTCGCCAAGCTCGGCGACAAGCACGGCTTCCGCAACGCGCAGGCCTCGGTGCTCGCCCCCACCGGCACGATCGGGCTGATGATGGACTGCGACACCACCGGTGTCGAGCCCGACCTGGCGCTGGTGAAGTTCAAGAAGCTGGTCGGCGGCGGCTCGATGCAGATCGTCAACGGCACCGTCGCCCGGGCGCTTGCCCGGCTCGGCTACCAGCCGGAGCAGGTCGAGGCGATCATCGAGCACATCGCCGAGCACGGCCACGTGGTGGACGCGCCCGGGCTCAAGCTCGAGCACTACGAGGTGTTCGACTGCGCGATGGGCGAGCGGACCATCTCGCCGATGGGCCATGTGCGGATGATGGCGGCGATCCAGCCGTGGATCTCCGGCGCGATCTCCAAGACGGTCAACATGTCCGAGGACGCCACCGTGGAGGAGATCGAGGAGATCTACTTCCAGGGCTGGAAGCTGGGCATCAAGGCGCTGGCGATCTACCGGGACAACTGCAAGGTCGGCCAGCCGCTCTCGGCCGGCAAGGGCGAGAACAAGGGCAGGGCCGACGACGGCAAGTCGACCGCGGCCCCCGTGGTGGAGAAGGTGGTCGAGTACCGCCCGGTGCGCAAGCGCCTGCCCAAGGGTCGGCCCGGCATCACCACGTCCTTCTCGGTCGGTGGCGCCGAGGGCTACATGACCGCCAACTCCTACCCGGACGACGGCCTCGGCGAGGTCTTCCTGAAGATGTCCAAGCAGGGCTCGACCCTCGCGGGCATGATGGACGCCTTCTCCATCGCGGTCTCGGTCGGCCTCCAGTACGGCGTGCCGCTGGAGACCTACGTCTCCAAGTTCACCAACATGCGCTTCGAACCGGCCGGCCTGACCGACGACCCGGACGTGCGGATGGCGCAGTCGATCGTCGACTACATCTTCCGCCGCCTGGCGCTGGACCACCTGCCGTTCGAGACCCGCTCGGCGCTCGGCATCCACTCGGCCGCGGAGCGCACCCGGCACCTGGAGACCGGCTCCTACGAGCCGGACGAGCCGGCCGCCGCCGAGGACATGCGCACCCTCGCGCAGTCCGCGCCGACCGACGCCGCGCCCAAGACCCCGGACCTCAAGCCGGTCCCGGCCGCGGTGCACTCCTCCACCGAGCTGTTGGAGGCCCGCCAGGGCCGCAGTGCGGACGCCCCGCTGTGCTTCTCCTGCGGGATCAAGATGCGGCCGGCCGGCAGCTGCTACGTCTGCGAGGGCTGCGGCTCGACCAGCGGTTGCAGCTGACCCTCGGGTAGACGCCGAAAAGGGGCGGGGAACCGGTATCGGTTCCCCGCCCCTTCCGGTTCGGCTCGTTCGGGTCAGCCTGCGAGCTGCTTGGCCTTCGCGTCGCGCTTGGCGAAGACCTCGTCGCGCATCGACTCCATCTCCTTGAGCACGTTCTTGCGCTCGCGCTTGGAGAGGCGGTCGATGTAGAGGTAGCCGTTGAGGTGATCCGTCTCGTGCTGCAGGCAGCGGGCGAAGTAGCCCTCGCCCTCGATCACCAGCGGGTTGCCGTCCTTGTCCACGCCGCGCGCGATGGCGCGGTCGGGCCGGGCCAGGTCCTCGTGCGGGCCGGGCACCGACAGGCAGCCCTCGCCCGCCTCCTCCAGGTGCCGCTCGGTCGCGGGCAGCTCGTCCAGGACCGGGTTGATCAGGTGGCCGACGTGGCGGTGGCCGTCCTCGTCCACGCAGTCGTACACGAACAGCCGGATGCCGACGTCGACCTGGTTGGCGGCCAGGCCCACGCCGTCGGCGACGTACATGGTCAGGAACATGTCGTCGATCAGCGTGTTCAACTCGTCCGTGCCGAACTCGGTGATCTCGGCGCAGGGCCGGTGCAGGACTTCCTCGCCGACCACGGTGACCCGCAGGACCTTGCCGCGCGCGGCCTCGGGCGCCATGGCGGGGTAGTCGTCCACCGGGCGGCCCATCACAAAGATCCGGCCTTCTTCGTGATCGTGGTGATCGTGGCTGGAGTGGTCGTGGTGCTCGGCCATCGGTTTGCTTTACCTTTCCACCAGGGCATGAACCCGAATCACCCTACCCGCACCCGTCACGGCAGTACGGCGGACGCCTTGGCGGTGATGGTGACCTCGCCGGGTTCGGTGACGGTGATCTCGGTCCAGCCGTCCTTGGTCTCGCCGATGCTCGTGTTGGGCTTGTTCGCGACGAACCAGCTGGTGCGGTGGATGCGCACGGTGAAGGTGCCCGCCTGCTGGGCGAGCAGGGTGAACCCGCTGGGGCTTATGTCCACCAGTTGGCCGGGCCCCTCCAGGAGCGGGACCGGGTCGGCGACCTCCCAGATCACCCAGTGCGGGTCCGACCACACCGGCACCAGCCAGTCGGCGCCGGCCCGCAGGATCTCCGCCTCGCGCTTGGCCGAGGGGTCCAGCGGCACGTCCGGCAGCGCGATGAACCGCACACCGGTCTCGCGCACCCACGCGTGGTACTGCGCCTCGTCCAGATTCGCGCCGTAGAGCACCGCGTTGTGCGCGCGGTCGAGCTGGCGCTCCCAGCCGCGGGCCAGCGGCATGTGCTCGGCGACGTAGACCGTCTCCCAGTGACCGCGGGTGAACGGGATCTCGATCCGGCCCACCGGCAGGTTGGCCCGCTCCAGGTAGTCGAGCATCCCGGTGTAGTAGGCGGACTTCTTGCCGGTGCTGTCCTGGTTGTTGAACGCGACCGCCTTGCCCGCCGAGGAGAACTGCCAGGCGAGCAGCGGAATCGCGAGCAGCACCACCAGGCGCCGACGGCCCAGCGACAGCAGCACCACGGCCATCAGCGGCCCCGCGCACAGCTCGCCGAGCCGGGCCACGTTGCCGCCGACCGCGCTGGGGATCAGGTAGAGCACGGTGGCGGAGAGCGCGTACAACCACAGGAAGCGTCGCGCGCTGACCTCGGTGCGCGGCACCAGGGCCAGACCCACGCCCGCGAAGCCCAGGATTGCGGCGAACCGCCACAGCGGGAAGGCGAAGTCGCCTCCACCGGGGAAGACGATCGACATCACCAGGCCGAGCACCGCGGGGGAGAGGCTGAATCGGGTCGCCCACACCCGCTCGGCCGGCACCCACGCGAGCGCGATCATCAGCAGGAACGCGGCGGCCAGCGGGCTGGCCAGGCCGCAGAACCCGGCCGCCACCGCCGCCCACGCGCGATGCCCGGACCGGGCCGCCAGGATCGCCATCAACCCGGCGGCGACGCCGAGCACGAACGGGGTGCGGCCGATCAGGTACTCGATGCTGACGATCACCGCGAACCAGCAACTGCCGACCCGCCGGGCCAGGTCGCCCCGGCCCAGGCGCAGCCGGGAGAACGCCCACGCGGCGGCCACGCAGGAGATCGCGGTGAGCAGCCGGGTGCCGATCCCGCCGGCCAGGATCGGGGTGATCACGCTGTAGCCGGGCAGCAGGTGCCCGCCGTACCACTGGTTGTTCCACAACACCGCGCCGTGGTCGCGGACCAGCCAGGCGCGGAAGATCTGCGCGGGCCAGTCGGCGCCGTTGATGCCGAGCACGGTCAGCAGGCCGACCAGGGCCAGGGTGATCACGTACGGATGCTCGGCGACCACGATCAGCAGCCCGCGCAGGTGCCGGCGCCAGGTGCGGCGGGTGGTGCCGCCCGCACCCGACGTGGGCTCCCCGAGGGGTATGCGGCCGTCCAGAGCGTGTGTCATGACAGCTCAGTTTTTCACGTCGTGACCGATGGGGTGCGGGTGGGCACCGAGGCAGGACACCGGATTGTCCGATGTATGTCGGGCCATGGCGCAATGTCCACCGGGGAATCACCGGTCCGGCGCGAAAAAATCCTTCGTTCGGATGAATCGTTGGTTCAGACCACAGGGCCGATCGGGTGGTCCGTCGCCTCATCCTCAGGGGGTGGTTCGGGCGGGTTGGGCAACCCCGCGCGGGCCCGCAGGTCGCGCGGGTCGCGCGGGCCCTCGATCCGGCGGATCACCGAGAGCGCGGCGGTGTGGAACGCCTCCAGGAACGCCTGCGCGGTGGAGGCGGGCCACTCGGCACGCTGGACCGCGTGCATGTTGTGGTCGGTGTCGCACCAGCACGCCACCTCGACGGTGGCGGTGACGCTGACGAAGGGGCCGTCCAGTTGCCAGACGTCCAGACCCAGTTCCAGCCAGTCGCCGTCGGCCTCGTAGAGGAGCAGCGCGGTGCCCAGGATGTGGGGGGACGGCTCGGGCTCGGGCTCGGGACTCAGCGGGTCCGGTTCGTTCCAGAACCAGCGCGCGGGGTCGTCGAGGGAGCGGCGCAGATCGAGCGCCCTGGCGGCGGCGACCAGGCGTTCACGGCCATGGTCGTCCAGATCGGGAAACAGCCGCTCGAACGGGATGTCCGAGGCAGGGCGCTCGGTGGCGGGCACGCGGGCATTCTGCCGTGGCGAGGGGTCTTCCCGTCAACGTCGGGTTGTGTGACCACCATGGAGGATGTCCGAATTTGCCCTTCCATGCCGGGACTGTGCCGTACCTATATCGCGGGAGAGGCGATTCATCGACACGATTCGCCATCGATTCGGCACCGACCGGGTGACGTTGGCGAGGCGGGTCCGGGTCGGGGTCGGGACCGGGCTTCGCCGGACGGCTTGGCAGACTGCCCGCACACACCACTTCGGGACAAACCACTTCGGTGGCCACGATGAGCGGAGTTCGTCATGCGGGTAGCGGTGTTCGCGGGATCGGCCTCGGGCGCGTCGCCCCGGTACCGGGAGGCGGCGATCGAACTCGGCCGCGGCCTCGCCGGCGCGGGGGTCGGGATCGTCTACGGGGGCGGGCACGTGGGCCTGATGGGTGCGGTCGCCGACGCGTGCCTGGCGGCGGGTGGCGAGGTGATCGGGGTGATGCCGCGCGCACTGGTCGAGCGCGAGATCGCGCACCGGGGCCTGACCGACCTCCAGGTCACCGAGACCATGCACGAGCGCAAGGCGGCGATGGCCGAGCAGGCGGACGCCTTCGTGGCGCTGCCGGGCGGGGCGGGCACCCTGGAGGAGCTGTTCGAGGTGTGGACCTGGCAACACCTGGCCATCCACACCAAGCCGGTCGCGGTGCTCGAGGTGGACGGCTTCTGGCGCCCGCTCCTGGACGCGCTGGACACGATGACCGGCAACGGCTTCCTCAAGCCCGAGCTGCGCTCGACCCTGCTGGTCGCCTCGGACAGTGCGAGCCTGCTGGCCCGGGCCAAGGCGTGGCAGCCGCGCGCGCCCAAGTGGGCCGGCGGCCCGGACCCCGCCGCGCCGCCGCGGCCGTGAGCGCCCCGGGCCGATCCACCCGGATCGGCCCGGGAGCGGTGTCTCGGGCTATTTGCCGCCCTTGCCCTTGAACAACTTCGAGTCGCGCGCCTCCACGGTGACCGGGCCCGGCCGGTCCACGGTGATCTCGCTCCACTCGTCCTTGGTCGCCTTGATCACGATCTCGGGCCGGTCGGGGGTGACCCAGAAGGTCGGGTGGATCTTGACCACGAAGGTGCCCGCGGTGTGCGCGTTGAAGGTGAACTTGCTGGGCGTCAGCTCGGTCAGCTCGCCCGGCCCGAGCACGATCGGGGTCGGGTTCTCCACCTCCCAGACCTGCCAGCGGCCGGCCTTGTCGGTGTAGACCGGCTTGAGCCACGGGATGCCCTTGCGGATCAGCTCGGCCTCGGGGATCGCGGACGGGTCGATCGCGATGTCGGGCAGTGCCACGAAGCGCACCCCGGTGTTGTCGATCCAGTCGCGGTATTCCTGGATGGTCAGGTTCTTCTGGTAGAGCACCTTGTTGTAGTTGCGGTCCAGCTGCCGCTCCCAGCCGCGCGCCAGCGGCATCTTCTCGGCGACGAACACCGATTCCCAATGGCCGCGCGTGAACGGGATCTCCACCCGGCCGAGCGGGTGGCTGTTGTTCTTCTGCAGGAAGTCGAGCATGCCCGAGTAGTACTGCGGCTTCTCGCCGGGCGAATCCTTGATGTCGTGGGTGATGGCCAGCGCGGCGGACTGGAACTGCCAGACCAGCAGCGGCAGGGTCAGCAGCACGACCAGGCGCCGGCGCCCGGCGGACAGCAGTACGACCGCCATCAGCGGTCCCGAGGTCAGCTCGCCGAGCCGGGCCAGGTTGCCGCCGAGCGAGGTCGGCACGAAGAAGAAGATCACCGCGGTGGCCGCGTACAGCCACAGGAACCGGCGGGCGCTCTGCTGCTCCTTGGGCAGTATCACCAGGCCGACCGCGGCGAACGCGAGGATCGGCAGGAACCGCCACCACGGGAACGGGAACATCCCCTCGTTGGGGAACGCGAGCGCGGCGACCAGGCCCAGGGCGGCCGGCGCGAAGCACAGTCGGGTCGGCCAGACCCGCTCCCTGGGCACCCAGGCCAGCGCCACCAACATCAGGAACGCGCCGGACAGCGGGCTGGAGAGGCCGCACGCCAGGGCGGCGAAACCGGCCCACAGCGGGTGCCTGCGGCGCGCGGCCAGTATCGCCAGCATGCCCGCCGCGACGCCGAGTGCGAACGGGGTGCGGCCGATCAGGTAGTCGACGCTGCACATCACCGCGAACCAGCAACTGCCCACCTGCCGGGCGAAGTCGTTGGCGCCGACCCGGAGCTTGTCCCAGGCCCACGCCGAGGTGACGCAGGAGATCGCGGTGAGGGTGGCGGTGCCGATCTTGGACGCGATCACCGGCGCGAGGATGCTGTAGCCGGGGAGCAGGTGGCCGCCGTACCACTGGTTGTTCCACAGGTAGGTGCCGTGGTCGCGGATCAGCCAGGTGCGGAAGTATTGTGCGGGCCAGTCGGGGCCGCGCACGCCGGTGACGATCATCAGGCCGATCAGGCCGACGGTGATCAGGTACGGACGCTCGACTATCGCGTTCGCGAGTGCCCGAAAACGACGGCGACCCGCCGGCGCTGCGGGTCGATCCGTCGTCGGGGATTGCACATCACTCGTCACATGACCCGAGTTTTCCAGACGCGGGCCCCGGCGTCGCCGGCGGGTGTCCGACATGAACGGTTTTGGAGGTTTATTCGCTTTGCCGAAGGGTGAGCGTGAGCAGCGCGCCGAGCGCGGACAGGCCCGCCGCCACCAGGATCGCCAGGTCCAGGCCGCCCGCGTCGACCAGGGCGACCATCAGCGCGGCGCCGATCGAGGCGCCGGTGTAACGGGTGGTGCTGTTGGCACCGGAGCCCATGCTCGCCCGGTCGGCGGGCACGCTCTCCACCGCGAGCCGGGCGAGGGCGGTGTTGATCAGCCCCACACCGAACCCGCCGACGAGCAGGCCCGGCGCCACGCGGAGCCAGGAGTCCGCGGAGCTCAGCCCGTACAGCCCCAGGAAGCCGACGGCGGAGATGACCAGACCGACGGCGAAACGGTGCCCGGCGTCGGGCAGCACGTGCACCCGGCCGAACGCGAACGAGGTGACCCCGGCGGCGGCCGACCACAGGGACAGCAACAATGCGGAGTCCAGCGCGCTCAGGCCCAGGGTGCCCTGGAAGACGGTGCCCAGGTAGGAGGCCACGGCGATCACCGCGACGCCGGTGATCAGCGCGCCGACGGTGGAGACCAGGAACGCCGGGCGGGCGAGCATGCGTAGGTCGAGCATCGGCGCCCGGCCGCGCAGGGCGGTGGCCGCGTAGCCGGCGAGCAGGAGTACGGCGGCCACGAGCAGCGCGTCGACGGCGGGTCGTTGCCAGCCCTGCCGGCCCTCGATCAGTGCGGCGGTCAGCGCGATCAGGCCCGGGCCCAGGGTCAGCGTGCCCCACACGTCCGGGCGGCGCGGGTGCTCGGCGCGCGACTCGGGCATCCGGCGGGCGATCGCGGCCACGCCGAGCGCGGCGAGCGCGGTGAACCAGTACGGCGCGGAGCGGTGCAGCGCGGCCAGTCCGGCGCCGGCCAGCGGGCCGAGCACCATGCCCGCGCCCATCGAGGAGCCGTAGGCGGCCATCGCCCGACCGCGCGCGGCGCCCTGGTAATTGTGCGCGAGCAGGCCGAGCCCGGCGGACATGATCGCGGCCCCGGCGACACCCTGGAGGGCGCGGCCGACGACGTAGAGCGGCAGGGACGGGGCGAGCGCGGTGAGCGCCGAGGAGAGCGCCAGGCCGAGGGCGCCGGCGGTGAAGACCCGGCGGCGGCCGAGGTCGTCGGCGAGGCTGCCGGTGATCAGCAGGGCGGCGGACAGGCCCAGACCGATGCTGCTGAGGATCCAGGCCGGACCGCCGGGGCCCGTGTGCAACTCGCGCACGGTGTCCGGGACGACCGCGATCGGCATCGTGTAGGCGGCGAGCAGGAGCAGTGTGCCCAGGGCCACCACCGCGACGGTGGGACCGGCCGGGCCGGTACCGGGGCCGGTGGCGGCGGGTGCGGGTGTGCCGGCTGCGGTGCGGCGCGGGGCGACGGAGGTGGTGCTGGACATGGCTGTGCTCCCCGGATTGCGAGTCCTGTTGCGGATCCTGCCGAGTCGGTTCGGTGAATGAACCGATGCTGCGGAAGCAACGTAGCACTCCTTGGTTCGATGAATGAACCAACCCGGGGTTAAAGTGCTCGTATGGCTCTTGGCAAGGACTACGGGCAGCAGGACTGCGCGCTCGCCCGCACTCTCGAACTCGTCGGTGAGCGCTGGACGTTGCTGATCGTGCGGGACGCCTTCTACGGCGTGCGGCGCTACAGCGACTTTCTCGCCCACCTGGACATCCCGCGCGCCGTGCTGTCCGGGCGGCTGCAGACGCTGGTCGAGGCGGGCGTGCTGGACAAACGCCGCTATCAGGAGTCCCCGCCGCGCGAGGAGTACGTACTCACCGAACGCGGCATCGACCTGTGGCCGATCATCCGCAGCATGGCCCGCTGGGGCGAGAAGCACGTGCAGAACGGCGTGGCCTGCCGGCTCTTTCGACACGAGGGCTGCGGCGGGGCGGTGGATCCGAGCGGGGTGTGCGCGACCTGCGCGGCGACGGTGGTGCCCGGCGACATCGAGGTGGTTCCCGGTCCCGGTGCCAATGTGCTGCACCGGGACGACGTGGTCACCCGGGCGATGCGCACGCCGCATCGACTGCTGCAACCGTTGCTGCCCTGACCGTCACCGGCTCGACCCCGGCGCTGGGGTCGCCGCGATGCCGGACCGGCGGTCGCCGGACCGGAACGCGGCGGATCCCGCGCGGGCCGCGGACCAGGCTCTAGGGTCGTCCTCGAACGGGTGAATATTCCTTCGAGGGAGAGCCATGGGCGCAGGGACGGGGCTACGCGCACTCGCCGGAGTGCTGCTCCTCGGCGTGCTCTGGGTCGTGCTCGCGCTGCCGCTCCTGGTGCTGGCCTGCGGGGTCGGCGCGATCGTCGACCAGGGCCGGTTCTTCAGCTCCGGCGCCGCCGTCTTGTGGGCACTGGGCCTGGTCGCGCTGGTCGCCCTGCTGGTCGAGCTGATCGGGCCGCGCCGGTTGCCGGCGGGCGTCGCGGTGGACGGCGCGGCGCAGCCGGTGTTGTGGGAACTGGTCCGCGACGTCGCGGCCGACCTGCGGGTGCCGGAGCCGGACGGGATCGTGCTCACCGGCGGGGCCGGCTGCGAGTTGCGGGTGGTGCGCCGGCCCGGGACCTGGCTGCGTCGGCACCTGGTGCTGGGCACCGCGCTGCCGCATGTGCTGACCGGCCGGCGACTGCGGGTGGCGATCGCGCACGCACTCGGCCACGCCCGGCGCCGCCGGCCGCCGCTGGTCGACCGGATCGCATGCCACGGGGTGGACACGGTGGTCGGGCTGGCCGACGCGTTCGCCGGGCACGGCGCGGCGGGTCGGGCGGCGGCCGGCTACGCCGGGCTGTACCTGCGCGTGTGCGCGCCCGTGCCGGCCTTCGAGGAGATGGCCGCCGATCGCGCCGCGGCCCGGGCGTACGGCACCGAGGCGGTGGCGGACACGTTGACCGACCTGGGGGTCGTGCGGGCGGACTGGGCGCGGTTCCGGGCGGAGATCCTGGTGCCGGGGATCGGCGCGGGTGCGGTGCCGCGCGACCCGATCGCCGGCTTCGGGGCCTTTCGCGCCGCGTGCGGCGGGGGTGACCCGGACGCCTCGACGGCGGCGCGGGTGGCGCGGCTGCGGGCCCGGCCACTGGACGGGCGGGGCGTCGCGGCGGGTACCGACCTGGCCGGCGGCACGGCGTTGGCCGAGCCGGTGCGGCTGCTGGGCCACGTGCATCCGTACCTGCTGGCCACCGACGACGACGGATACCTGGGGCCGCGCGGCTTCGCGGCGTTGGACGGGTTGGTGAAGCTGCCCGAGGAGGCGTTCCTGGAGCACCTGGTCGGCTTCACGCTGGCCCGGCGCGCGGCGGCGCTCGGCATCTCGGCGCGGCGGGCGGGCGTGGCGTATCCGGTGACCCTCGGCGGCGTGTTGGCCCTGCTCGTCGAGGGCCGGGGCGAGGAACTGATCGCCCACCACGGCCCGGACACCACCGAGGCGCTCACGGCCCTGCTCGAATGCGCGTGGGTCGACTCGGGGCGCGGCCGACTGCGACCCACCTGGGCCGGCACCGCGACCGTCACGGACCACGGCGGTGGCGACCTGGCCCTGCCGGCGGCGGCCGGCGCCGCGCTCACCGATCCCGCCGGCGCGAAAGCCCTTCGCGAACGCCTGCGGGCGGCCGGCGTCTCGACCCACTTCGAGCCGAGCCCTCCGATCTCGATCGCCACCGGACAACGCGAAACGGTGGTCGGCCATCGCTGAGCGGTGACCTACGGTGGTGACGTGAACAAGCCCAACGGGGAGCAGCCGGACCCGAACGACGCGGCGCCGACCGCAGTGGAGCGCACGGCGGCGCGGAAGGCGGTCGCGCAGAAGGTCGTGGCGCAGACGGTCTCGGGCGAGACGATCTTGGCCGAGACGGTTGCCGCTGTGCGCAAGCCGACCGTCGCCCCGAAGAAGGTGGCGGCGAAGACTGTTGGCGAGCAGATGATCGGTGAGAAGACCGTTGTCGGGCCGACGACCGTCGAGAAGCCGGCCGCGAAGAAGGTCTCCGCCAAGAAGGTCTCCGCCAAGAAGGTCTCGGCGAAGAAGATCTCGCCGAAGAAGGTCGCCGCCAAGAAGGTTGTTGCGCCGCGCAAGGCCGGCGGGCGGGTCGGGTCGCCGAATTACGACGTCGAGCGGGAGCTGGTCGCCCGGGGGGCCCGCGTGGTTGCCGGGGTCGACGAGGTCGGACGGGGGGCCTGGGCCGGACCCGTGTTGGTCGCGGCCGCGGTGACCGACCTTTCGGTGCCGCCGGTCGGGCTCACCGATTCCAAGCTGCTCACCGCGCGTCGGCGCGAGGAGGTGGCCGCCGCCGTCGAGCCGTGGGTGCGGGCGTACGCGTTCGGGGCGGCGGGGCCGGAGGAGATCGACGCGCTGGGGATGACCGCCGCACTGCGCCTGGCCGCCGAGCGCGCGTTGGCGGCGCTGCCGATCCGGCCGGACGCGATCGTGCTGGACGGCAAACACGACTTTCTCGGCCGGCCGTGGGCGGTGCGCTGCGTGATCAAGGGCGACCAGTCGTGCGTCGGCGTCGCCGCGGCCTCCGTGCTCGCCAAGGTGCATCGCGACGGGCTGATGGCCGACCTCGGCAAGGAATACCCGGCGTACGGATTCGAGAGCAACGCCGGCTATCCCGCCCCGGTGCACCGCGCGGCGCTGGCCGAATACGGCCCCACGCCGCACCATCGGATGTCCTGGGCCTACTGGGACGACCTGCCCGCCTGGCGGCACCTCAAGCGACCCCGCCTCGAACCGGCCGACGACCGCCAACTCGGCCTCGACCTGGGCTGATCGACCCGGCGCCCGGCCGGTTTCCGAACGGTCACGGTTGCCGGGGGTCGCTCGTGCGGCGCGCGGGCCCGGTTGTAGCGTCTCGTCCGTGACTGCCTCGATTCCTCCCGGCTGGTACGAAGACCCGTCCGCGCCGGGCGCCGAGCGTTGGTGGGACGGCGCGCAGTGGACCGCCTCGACCCGAGCCCGCGCGCACGGCGAGATCCCGCCGCCCCCGAGCGGCGCACCGCCGGCCATGCCGCCCGGCGGCTATCTCCAGGGTGGATATCCCGGCGGTCACCAGCCGGTCGCCGTACCGCCCGGCCCCCGGCCCGGCCGCGGTCGGGCGATCGGCCTGACCGTACTCGCCCTGGCCGTGGTCGGCGGCGTGGTCGCCGCGCTGATCGTGCTGCTCGGTGGGAACGACGGCGGCACCGGCAAGTCGGCGGCCGTGGACGGCACGCTGACCGATCCCGCCACCGGGATCAGCGTGCCCAGGTTCAAGGACTGGGTCGTACCGGACCCCGAGACCCCCGCCGATCAGGCGGTCGAGGAACCCTGCCCGAGCGCGTCCGGGTCCGGGTCGACCCCCACGCGCACCCGCTCCCAGACGGCGGCTCGCAAGTGCTACCGGGCCGGATTGTCGGTGAGCACCCAGAAGGCCGACTCGTTCGACGCCCTGATCGCCGGCTTCAAGAAGGACGTCACCGGGACCAAGAGCCGGATCAGGCCGGACGGTTCCCCCGAACTGGACAAGTCGATCACCGTCGACGGTCACCCCGCGTACGTGCTGCGGGCCAGGCTCAAGGGCGCGCCCACCGATCTGCACATGAACTCGGACACCGCGTGGGCGCAGGTCGTGGCGATCGACGCGAAGAACGCGGACGGCCGATACCCGTGTGTGCTGATCAGGCTGGAGATCTCCGCCCAGGCGCCGGACAAGTCGACGCTCGACACCGTCCTGGCCGGCATCCGGGTCGGCACTCCGAAGCCCTCGGGCAGCGCGTCCTGACCCTGCGTCATATCTGATGAGTCGTCACGAGCGGTACGGTACGCCCGATCGGTCGCGCCGTACCCCGCACCGGTCGCGAGCGCGTACCGTGGACGCGCGCCGCAGGTCGGGCTTGCCGGGATGCGACTGAAGGAGGCCGCACCGGGCACATCATCATTGGGGGGTGACTGTGCGCATCGGTGATCGCCTCGAATGCCCCGGCTACTCGGTGGTGGCCGTGGAGACGACGGGTTTGTCCCCACATCGACATCGCATCATCGAGATCGCGGTCGCGCAATGCGATCTCGACGGACGCGTGACCGAGTTCTTCACGACGCTGCTCGACCCGCAGGGTCCCGCCGGCGACTTCCAGGCGCACGGCCTGTTCGACGACGACGTGGTCGACGCCCCGACGTTCGCCGAGGTGGCGCCCTGGCTGGGCCGGCTGTTTCGGCAGCGGGTCGTGGTCGCGCACAACGCGCGCTTCGACATCGGCTTCGTCGAGCGCGAGTTCCAGCGTCGCGGCCGGCCCACCGTGCCGCCGTTGACCACGCTGTGCACGATGCGCGAGGCGCCGCACCACCTGCCCGAGGCCCCACGCTTCACGCTGCCGGCCTGCTGCGAGGCGGCGGAGGTGCCGGTGGACGACGGGCCCGGGGCGGCGGCCAAGGCGATGGGTACCGCGCGCCTGCTGGAGTACTACCTGCGCCGCGGCGCGGGCGAGGCCCGGCACTGGCAGCAGGCCCGCACGGTGGCGGCGTCGCTGAACTGGCCCCGGCGCGGCGCCGATCCGTCGCGGGTGTTCACCCGCGACGACGCGCACACCGCCCGGCGCGCCCGCGAGGAGGCCGAGCAGGTGCGTCGCCGGGACGCGGTGTCCTACCTGGAGAAGGCCCGCGCGTACGGTCCGCCCACCGGTGTGGGCGAGGTCGCGGACAGCTATCTCGCGGTGCTCGACGCGGCGCTGGAGGACCGGGTGATCACCCCGCAGGAGGCGATCGACCTGGCCGAACTCGCGGTGTCCCTGGGCATCTCCGAGGCCCGGCGCAAGGACCTGGACCGGCTTTACGTGACCGCGCTGGCCGCGTCGATGGTCGCGGCCGGGCCGGTGGACCGCGAGGAACGGGCCGATCTGACCCGGGTGGCCGCGCAGTTGGGCATCCCGCGCACCGCGCTCGACGAGATCGTGGGCATGGCCCGGGCCACGGTCGAGCAAGGGCACGGCGGGCCGCGCATACTCGCTCGCGGCCGACCGCTCGAATCGGGTCAACACGTCCTCTTCCACGGCTATCTCGCGGTCACCCGGGGCGAGTTGGAGCAGCGGATGGCCCGGGCCGACCTGTCCGTGGCGTCCGGCATCCACGACCGGGTCGACGTGCTCGTGGTGGCCGATCCGGACGAATCCGCGGACCGCACCTACTGGGCCCGCCAGCGCGGCATCCGGGTGCTGATCGAGCCGGTGTTCCTGGCCCTGCTCGCCGACCTGGAGCGCGGGCGCAGCAGCGCGGCCGACGCGGCCTCGCAGGTGGCCGCCGCCTCGCTGGCCCACGTGGTGCCGGGCGCACCGCGCACCACCAGTGGCTTCCTGCTGCCGCGCCCCAGCGCCGTGCCGCCCGCCGCCGCGGGCTCGTTCGCGCCGGACCCCTACCGACCCTACGACACCCCCGTGGACGGCGTCGCGGACGTACTGCCGACCGAAGCCGCCGCCTCGGCCGACGCGTTCGCGCCGACCGAGGCCTTCGTGCCGATCGAAGTCTTCGCGCCGACCGAGGCGTTCGAGGTCACCGAGGCGGCGACGGCACAGATCGCGCCGGCCACGCCGGTGTCCGGATCCGCGTCCGCCACCACGCCCGCACCGGTCCCGGGCACCGGCGCCACGCTGCCCAGCATCCCGCCGCCGCCGACCGCCGCCGATCTGCCGGTCGCAGCCGGGGCCTCGGCCGCCGAGGTGCTGGAGGCGACCGTGCCGGACGTACTCCCGCCGCCGCCCGAGGTGCCCGCCACCCACGACGCCAAGCCGGCCAAACGACCCCGCGTGCCGGGCCCGGAGACGCCACCGCAGCCGACGCCGGCGGTGCCGCCGCGCCCGGTCGAGCCGCCGCCGCGGGCCGCCGCGCCGGCCGAGACCGCGCCCGCGGGGACCGTACGGTCCGAGACCGCGCCGCCCGCCGGGCCGCCCCGGCCGGTGGACGCGCCGCCGCTGGCGCTCAAGCGCGGGCAGGCGGTCACCATCGAGGACCTCGGCCCGTTCGCGGGCACGGTGCGGATCGAGGCCGCGTGGTGGGCGCCCGGCCAGGTGGACGGCGACACGGTGGCGCTGGTCCTGGACGACGACCGGCGCGTGCGCGACGACGGCGACCTGGTGTTCTACAACCAACCGGTGCATGCCGGCGGCGCGGTGCGGTTGGCCGGCAAGCTGCAGACCGGGACGAGCAACGACGTGGAACCGGGCTCGGATTCGGTCGAGATCGACGTCACCGCGCTGCCCGCGGGCCGCAGTCGGGTCGTGGTCGCGCTCGCGTTGGACGCGACCAGTGGCACCACCTTCGCCCAGGTGCCGGTGACCGTCGGTATCGTCGACCCTGTGACCTGCCGTCGACTCGCCGAATTCCGGTTGAGCGGAGGCGATGAGACCGTCATGATCCTGGCCGAGGTCTATCGGCGCGGCGACTCCTGGCGCCTGCGCGCGGTCGGTCAGGGCTATGCGGAGGGCCTGGCAGCTTTGGTGATCGAGCACGGGGTGGTGGTGGACGATTGATCCGGCCGAGCTGACGGGGCATCGTAGGATGCGCCGTCGTATGCCCGGGCCACACCCCAGGAGCACCCTGGGTGGGCACGCCCCGCGCGGCTTTGATAGGACTGCCACCATGCCGCGCGTGTTCTCCGGGGAACGGGACACCACCGATCCCTCCCCGCGTCTCCTCACCGCCGGGCATCCCGGTACCGCCACGAACGAACCGAGCCTTCCCCAGACATGACTGTGAATCCGGTGACTGCCGAAAACACCGCGGACGCGACGTCCGCACCCGAAACCCCGTCCGTACCCCGTCCGTCCGGTGCGGTACCCAAGCCCGGACCGCGGCCGGGCCCCAAGCCCGGACCGCCCAAGCCCGCGGTGCCGCGTCAGGCGAGCGCCGCCAAGCCCACCCCCGCCAAGCCCGGCAAGCCCGCCCCGGCCGCGCCGCGCCTGACGCTGATCCCGGCGACCGAGGAGAACGTCTTCGACGTCGCCGACGACGCGGTGGACGCGCTCCTGGAGGCCGGTACCGAACCCGGCTCGATCCTGGTGCTGACCACGGGTGGGGCGCACCCGTGGCAGCAGCACGAGGAGACCTTCGGCGCCGCGCAGTACTGGCGCCAATACGACGAGGGCAAGGACGTGTTCTACGCGTCGCTGCCCGCCTCGCGTCCGCTGCGGCGGGCCGCGGTGGTCGTCGTGGTCAACGGGTTCGCCGACCCGGACGACGCGGGGCAGATCCTGACCGCGGCGCTCACGGCCGGGGCGTCGGTCACCGTCTGCGGCGACATCGAGCGCGTGCGCGCGCTCACCGGTGTCGCGTAGCACCGCGTAGCACGCAGGGGGCCCGTGCGCAGCCGGTCCGCGCGAACTCGGGCCCCCTGCCCCGCGAAACGCCACGGTCGGCTACGGTTCGTTGCCATGTCGGAATCGCCGTCGATCGCGCAGCTCCTTGACCGGTTCCTCAGCGACCAGGAGGACCGGCTGAAACTACAGCAGTACCGGGCCTGTAGCACCGTCATCGACATGTTGTCGGGCTATCTGAATCGGTACGCGTACATCACCCTGCTCGGAACCGAACGCCAGGAATGGGACCGGGCCTTCTCGGCCGGTGACGACCGGGCGTTCTGCAACATGTTCGGGGTGCGCAAGTTGATCGCCGGGATCAAGCCGTTCCACGCGCAACATCTGCGCACTCGGCTGCAAAGCCCGGAGCTCGTCCAGGACCACGCGCTGACGGTCACGACCGATCTGGTCGACTGGCTCGCCGCGCGCGGTCTCACCGCTTGATCGAACGCGTCCGTCAGGACGCGGAGGGTCGGACCAGGGGAGCGGGCCCCGTCTCCGGCAGATAACGCACCTGCGGCAGTTCGCTCGCGGGGCGGGCCGGGGCGATGCCCGCTGCCCTGATCGGCGTATCGGGGCCGGGATCGACCGGTCGGCCCGGCCGCAGCGCCGGAGTTCGCCCGCAGCGCCCGTCGGCCACCGGCCGCCAGCCGTCCTCGGCGACGATCACGAACGCGCCGCAGCGCAGGCCGTGCAGCACGCACGCGTCGTGCAGCCCCCACATCCAGCGACCGTCGTCCGGCTGCCAGTCCCGGCCGCCCGGGCGATGCAGCAGCAGCACCGTGGTGTGCGTGGGGGTGCTCCGGCGCAGGTCGTCCGGCACGATCAGGCGCAGGTGGGCCAGGATCAGATTGCGGCAGCGCCAGCCGTCGGTGTGCCCCTCGCCGATGTCGAAGGACGCGCCCGCGACCGGGCGTTCGGCGTGGTCCAGGACGGCGACCAGCGCGGTGCGCGCGGGCGGTCGGTGCAACTCGTCGAGCCGATTGAGCAGGGTGCGCGGGTCGCGCAGCAGCGGGATCTCGCGCGTGTGCCAGGACTCGGGGTCCAGCCGGCGGGACGAACCGGCCGAGGGTGTGCCGGTGGGGGCCGACGCCGAGGAGGCGGTTGCGGCGATGTGCACGGTCCTCCTTCCGTCCGGAACGGACAGCGGCGCGCGCTTTGACCACGGGTGGCGCGCGGCGGAGCAGCGCCGCGGGGCCCGCGCGGGAAAGTGAAGAGAACGCCTTGTCGATTCTTGCGTGCGCCCCGCGAACTCGGCAACACGTACAGGTGATCGTTCGATACGTCCGAGTGACCGGCCGGCGGCCGGCGGTGCCGAGTCACCCCTCCATCGTGAGCACCAGGGGCAACACCTCGACGGCGCCCGCCAGGCGCAACATGCGGGCCACCACCGCGAGGGTCCACCCGGTGTCGGTGCGGTCGTCCACCAGCAGGATCGGAGCGCGCACCCGGGCCACTTGCTCGGCCAGATCGGGCGGCAGCACGAACGCGTCGGCGATCGACCGCAGCCGCTGGGCACTGTTGCTGCGCGGCGCCGGGCCGCCCGCGCCGGGCGCGTATTCCACCCGGCCCAACCACGGCATCCGGCCGACCTCGGCCAGTCGCGCGCCCAGGCTGTCGATCAGCGCGGCGTGGGTGTGCGACGCGATGGTCACCACCGCGCCGGGCCGGCGCTGCCAGCCCCACGCGGCCAGGACCTGGACCACCGCGTCGAACGCGGCGTCGGGGATCGGCCCGTCGGGTGTGCCGGGGGCCAGGATCGGGCGCAGCCGGTTGCCCCAGCCGATGTCCGAGGAGCGCCCGAGCGCCCGGCCCGCGGCGGCCTGCTCGGACTGGGGGATGCGGCCCTTGAGTTCGATCCCGGCGACCGCCATGCCGGTGGGCCACATCCGGCGCGCCTCGACCTCGACGCCGGGCCGGCCGAGCGCCGCGCGGGCCGCGTCGCGCGAGCGGGGATCCACCCGCGCGTCGTGGCGCGGGCCCGCGCACGAGTCGCAGCGCCCGCACGGGCCCGCGCCCGGGTCGTCCAGGCAGCGGCGCAGGAACTCCATCCGGCAGATCCCGTCCGCCTGGTAGTCGCGCATGGACTGCTGCTCGTGTTCGCGCGCCGCGGCCACCCGCGCGTAGCGCTCCGCGTCGTGGACCCACGGCTGCCCGGTCGCCGTCCAGCCGCCGCGCACCCGCTTGACCGCGCCGTCCACGTCGAGCACCTTGAGCATCAGTTCCAGGCGGTTGCGGCGCAGCTCCACCAGCGGTTCCAGGGCCTGGGTGGACAGCGGGCGCCCGGCGGCGGCCAGGGCCGCGATGGTGCGCTCGACCTGTTCGCGGGCGGGGAAGCCGAGCGAGCCGAAGTAGCGCCAGATCGCCTCGTCCTCCTGGCCCGGCAGCAGCAATACGTCGGCCCGCTCGACCGCGCGCCCGGCCCGGCCGATCTGCTGGTAGTAGGCGATCGGCGACTGTGGCGCGCCCAGGTGCACGACGAAGCCCAGGTCGCCCTTGTCGAAGCCCATGCCGAGCGCGGAGGTGGCGACCAGCGCCTTGACCCGGTTCGCCAACAGATCGGCCTCGGCGACCCGGCGCTCGGCGTCCTCGGTGCGGCCCGAGTAGGACGCGACCGCGTGACCGCGCGAGCGCAGGAACGCGGTGACCTCCTCGGTCGCCGCGACGGTCAGCGTGTAGATGATCCCCGAGCCCGGCAGCTCGGGCAGGTGGGTGTCCAACCAGGCCAGCCGCTCGGCCGCGTCGGGCAGGCGCAGCACGCCGAGCGACAGGCTCTCCCGATCGAGTGGGCCGCGCAGGACGAGCGCGTCGCCGGCCGGGTCGAGCTGCTCGGCCACGTCGGCGCTCACCCGGGCGTTGGCGGTCGCGGTGGTGGCCAGCACCGGGACGCCCGAGGGCAGGTCCTCCAAGAGGGTGCGCAGTCGGCGGTAGTCGGGGCGGAAGTCGTGCCCCCAGTCGGACACGCAGTGTGCCTCGTCGACCACGAGCAGGCCGGTGCCGGCGGCCAGCTTGGGCAGCACGCCGTCCCGGAAGTCGGGATTGTTCAGCCGCTCGGGACTGACCAGGAGCACGTCCACCGTGCCGTCGGCGACCTCGGCCTGCACCGCGTCCCAGTCGTCCACGTTCGCCGAGTTGATGGTGCGGGCCCGGATCCCGGCGCGTGCGGCGGCGTCGACCTGGTTGCGCATCAGGGCCAGCAGCGGCGAGACGATCACGGTCGGGCCCGCGCCGCGCTCGCGCAGCAGGGCGGTGGCCACGAAGTAGACCGCCGACTTGCCCCATCCCGTGCGCTGCACCACCAGGACCCGGCGCCGGTCGGCGACCAGCGCCTCGACCGCCCGCCACTGGTCCGCACGCAGCCGCGCGGCGCCGCCCACCAGCTCCCGAAGCACCGCGTCGGCGCGGGCGCGCAGGTCGGTGGCGGATGCGGAACGGGCGGAATCGGCGGTGTCGCGGTCCTCGGTCATGCCCCCTTTGTAGCCCCCTCCCGACGAGAAGGGGAAAGGGAGTGCGCGGGTTTGTGCAGAAACGTGTCCGCTGCGCCTGTCGTCGACGACCTGCGCGGACCGGATCCGGGAGGTCGCCGACGAGGTCGCGCGTCGGGCGCGACGTGGACAGCCGGCGAACGGTGTTCCTGTCAAGGCGGGTAGGCACAGGGGCCGAGTTGTGCACAGCTCGACGGCTGGGGCCGGCCGCCGCCCGGGCCCGGGCGCAGGCTCGCGGCATGAACGACACCGACGGTTTCGACCGCACACCCTTCACGGCGATGTCCCCGCAGTCCGTCCTGCGGGTGCGTTCGCCCGCGGATCTGGTGGAGGCCGTGCCGTATCTGATCGGGGTGCGGCCCACGGACAGCGTGGTGCTGCTCGGCATCCTGCCCGGGGAGCGCTGCCGGGTCGGCCCGGTGCTGCGCCACGATCTGCCCGCGCCGGCCGACTTCGCGATCGCCGCCCGGCACTTCGCCCGCCTGCTGGTGCGCACGGGGGCTCGGGGGGTGGCGGTGGCGATATACCCGGACGGCGCCGTGGCGGGGGAGTCGGCGAAGCCGGCCGCGCCCGATTCGCCGGGCGAGGTCGGATCGGCGGTGGTCGAGCGGCTGCGGCCACTGCACGTGGCGATCGCCGGCGCCTGCGACCGGCACGGGATCGAGGTGCGCGAGGCGGTGTGCGTGACCACCGAACGCTGGTGGTCCTACGGCTGCACGGACACCCGGTGTTGCCCGCCCGAGGGCACGCCGCTGCGCACCGAGCGCAGCTCGACGGTCGCCGCCGCGGCGGTCTGGGCCGGGCTGCCCGAACCGGCCTCGCTGGCCGACCTGGTGCACCGGTTCCGACCGCCGGAGTATGCGATGCGCGAGCGGATACTGCGGGCCTACGCCGCCGTGCGGGCGGACCCCTCGGGCTTCGCGGTGCGGCCCACGCTGGCCGCGTTGGCCGGTCATCGGGCCCGATTTCGGGCCGGCGACACCGCATTGGCGCCGGACGAGGCGGCGCGGCTCGTGCTCGGGCTCGGCGACGCGCGGGTGCGCGACGAGGCGATGGCCTGGCACGGCGAGCTGCCGGGCAACACCGAGGACCTGGCCCTGCTCGCGCTGTGGACCGCGCTGGCCCGCCGGGCCTTCGCGCCCGCGTCCGCACCGCCGCTGACGCTGGCCGCCTGGGCGGCCTGGACGGTCGGCGACGGGGTGCTGGCCCGGGTCGCGGTGACCCGGGCGTTGCGCGCGGACGCCGACTACACGATGGCGCGGCTGCTGCATACGGCGATCAACAGCCCACTGAGCGCCGCCGAGGTGCGTCGGCGGATCTTCCGCGATGCCGTGACCAACCGGGCGCCATGACCGTTGGCCCTGGGACATGTCTTCGATCGGGCGGATCCGGGCCGGGGCGGGCCGGGCAGGGGTGGCTCCCGGGCGGTGTCGGCGGTGGGGCCGGATCCGCGCGGGATCGACGAGAAGGCGGGAGACGAGAGCGATGACCGTGGGTACGATCCCGCATCCCGTCGCGCACGACGCGCTCGTTTGCGTGGACGCGCCGGGCATGGCGATCAGCGGGCACGACGGGCAACTGCGCGGGGACGGCGTGCAGGGCATGTATCACGACGGGCGGCGCACCCTCTCGCGCAACGTGCTGACGATCGGCGGCATCGAGCCCGAACCGCTGTCCGGACACGTCGTCGCCGCGGGCACCGTGCGCTACCTGGCGATGCGCCGTTTCGCCGCGGACACCACGCCGGATCCCGCGCTGGTGGTCGAACGCACCCGGTTCGCCGACGGCCGGGAACGGATCGTGGTGCGCAACACCGGGCGCCGGCCGCTGTACTTCCCGGTCGAGTTGGCGCTCGGCGCCGACCTGGTCCCGCTGGACGCGCTGCGGGCCGGCCGGCGACCGGTCGAGTTGCCCGCCCGGGTCGCGGCGGCGGGCCTGGGCTGGACCGCGCCGGACGGGATGTCCGTGCGGGCCGCGGCCGAGCCCGCGCCGGACACGGCCCTGGCGGCCGGCGCGACGCTGCGCTGGGAGGTGGGTCTGGAACCGGCCCGTTCGTGGGCGGTCGAACTGCGTGTGTTCGCCGAGCCGGCCCCCGGGCGGGCGGGCCCGCGCGCGGTCTTCGGGCAGCCGCCGTGGACCGAGCCCCGGGTGCGCTGCGACGACGTGCGGGTGGCGGCCTGGGTCGACCAGGGGCTGCGCGATCTGCGGGCGCTGCTCGTGGTTCCCGATCCCGAGCTGTCGACCACGGTGCTTCCGGTGGTCGGCGCGCCGTGGCAGCTCGCCCCCGCCGGGCGCGACGCGCTGTGGACCGCGCGGATGTTGCTGCCGCTCGGCACCCGATTCGCGAGCGGGGTGTTACGGCTGCTCGCGGCGCGGCAGGGGGTCCGGTCCCTGCCGCGGCTCGGTGAGGACCACGGGCGGATCCCGCACACGTTGGGTCGACCCGGCGAGGGGGTGCGCTACGACTGCGCGGGTTCGACCGCGCTGTTCGTGACGCTGTTCGCCGAGGCGTGTCACTGGGGGCTGCCCGCCGCCGAGACCACCACCCTGCTGCCGGCGCTGGTCCGCGCGCTGGGGCATCTCTCGCGCACGTTCGGCGAGCGCTCGGGCGACCTCGTCCGGCTCGGTCCCGATGGGCCCGCGCCGTGCGAACTCCAGGCGCAGACCTACCAGGCCGCGCGGCACGGCGCGGACCTCCTGGACGCCCACGACCTGCCCGGTGGCGGCGCGCTGCGGGAGCGGGCCGAGCAGCTCGGGGCGGCCTTTCGGCGGGCGTTCCGGGCCGAGGACGCGGCGGGGGAGTACTACGCGGCGGCGCTCGACCCCGGCGGCCGGCCGATCCCGGTGGCCTCGTCGGCGATGGCCCACCTGCCCGCCAGCGGCATCCTGGACGACACCGGCAACCGGGCGGTGGCGCACCGGCTGACCGCGCCCGACCTGGACTGCGGCTGGGGCCTGCGGGGCAGCTCGGCCCGCACCCCCGGCTACCACCCGCTCGCGGCCCGCGGCGGCGTGGTGCGCACACACGACACGTGCGTGGCGGTGGCCGGATTGGCCGGCGCCGGTCACCTCGACGCCGCGCAACAACTGTTCGCCGGGTTGCTGGACGCCGCGCCCTGGTTCCAGTACCGAATGCCGGAGATGCACGCGGGCGAGCAGCGCGCCGAGGGCCACGCGCCGGTGGCCCATCCGCTGGCGTGCCGGCCGCTCGCGCGCGCGGCCGGGGCGATCCTGCCGGTCCTGGTGGCGTTCGCCGGGATCCGCCCGGATGTCCCGACCGGCCGGGTCACCGTGCGTCCGGGCGGGCCACTGGACCTGGGCGAACTCGAACTGCGCGACCTGCGGATCGGCGGCGAACCGTTCACCGTGCGGGTCAATCGGGCCGGCCAGGCGATCGTGGAGGCGGCGGCGGAGGGCCTGGAATTGGCGATCTGACGGGCGACCGGCGGGGGACCCGAGCGGCGAGGCCGAACCGGGCCGATCGGTGACGCGATGCCACCGACCGCGTGCGGTGGGTGGGCCGACGCTCCGGGATCGGTTTTATCGTCAGCCAGACAGCTAGTGGCCTCCGGGCACTAGGATCGCCCCATGCCGCGCTCCGAGACCTCGCTCTTTCCGCCTTTCGGAGTCACCGTGGATCTGGTCGTCCTCACGGTGCGCGAGCACGCTCTGAGTGCCTTGACCATCCGTCGGGGCGAACCACCGTTCCAGGGTGCCTGGGCGCTGCCCGGCGGCTTCGTGCGCGAGGGCGAGGGCCTGGAGGCCGCCGCGGTCCGCGAACTCGCCGAGGAGACCGGCCTGGACCGGCTGCCCGTGCACCTCGAACAACTCGCCACGTTCGGCGACCCGGGCCGTGATCCCCGGATGCGGGTGGTCAGCGTCGCCTATCTGGTGCTCGCCCCGGATCTGCCCGCCCCGCGCCCCGGCGGCGACGCGGCCGGCGCGCGCTGGTCCTCGGTCGGCGAACTGCTCGGCGACGGCAGTCGGCTCGCCTTCGACCACGGGCGGATCCTGGAAGACGGCGTGGAACGGGCCCGCTCCAAGATCGAATACTCCTCGCTGGCCGCCGCGTTCTGTCCCGAGGAGTTCACCGTGGGCGAGCTGCGCCGGGTCTACGAGGCGGTGTGGGGCGTGGCGCTCGACCCGCGCAACTTCCACCGCAAGGTCACCGGCACGCCCGACTTCCTGGTGCCCACGGGCGGTACCACCACACGACAGGGCGGCCGGCCCGCCCAGCTCTTCCGGCGCGGCTCGGCGGAGAAGCTCAATCCGCCGATGCTCAGGCCCGAGGCGTGACCCCCGGGCGATAGCCGCGGGGGTCCGAGGTTCGAGGTTCGAGGTCCAAAGGATGACCGGCCCGGCCCGGGGCCGGTCAGCCCTGGCCGCCGATGTCGAGTGCGACCGCGTCGTAGGCCAGCTGCGCGTCCCGGCTGCGATGGCGGACCAGGAGCGCGAGCAGATCCACCACCCGAGGCCGCAGCGACGGCCATCCGGCGGGATCCTGTGGTGCGTAGGCGATGCCCGCCACCAGGTCGTCGAGGAGCAGCCCGAGCCGGGTGTGTTCACCGCGCAGCCGCCACACCGTCTGCTCGAACCTGGGATCCGCGCGGCGCACCTCCTCGTAGAGACCGCCGGGACCTTCGGTGGCCGCGACGTGTTCGTAGAGATCGGCCCGCAACTGCCGCAGTCCCGCGCGCAGGGCGGCCACCCGGTGCGGGCCCGACCGGTCCTCCACCAGACCGTCACGGACGATCAACAACGCGTCGTCGAGGTCGCCCCGCCTGCGGCGCACGGCGTCCAGGACATCCGGATCGGGAAGAGACATGCCGACCTCCAGGGGCGTAATCGGCGGTATCTCGATGGTCCCCCCGGAGACGGCAACCTGTCCAGGTTCGATGGAATTTTCCGCAGCTCGCCGATATGCGTCAAATGCCGGGAAAATCATGGTTTCGTCGGTATGTTGCCAAAGATCCAAAGATCTCCCGAATCCGGGATGACCAGGAGCGATGGCGATGGCGATGATCCAGACACGTGCGCTGACCAAGAGATACGGCGGCATCGTGGCCGTCGACGACCTTTCCTTCGACGTACGCCCGGGGCAGGTGACGGCGCTGCTCGGGCCCAACGGCGCGGGCAAGTCGACCACACTGCGCCTGATGCTCGACCTCGAACGTGGTGGCGGCGAGACCCGCTACGACGGTCGGCGCTATCGCCGGCTGAGTCGGCCGGGGATCGAGGTCGGGGCCTGCGTCGGCCCGCCTGCGGCCCATCCGGGTCGGCGGGTGCGCGCGCATCTGAGGATGTTGGCGGCGGCGGGCCGGATCCCGGCGCGGCGGGTCGACGGGGTGCTGGACCTGGTCGGGCTGACCCCCGTGGCCGGTGCCCGGGTCCGGGTGCTCTCGGCGGGCGCGCTCGGGCGGCTCGCGCTGGCCTCGGCGCTGCTCGGCGACCCGGGCACGCTGATCCTGGACGAGCCGGCGACCGGGCTCGACCCGCAGGGGGTGCGGTGGCTGCGCGACTTCCTGCGCGCGTACGCGGCCGACGGCCGCACGGTCCTGGTCGCGGGCCACATCCTGGCCGAGACGGCGAACTGCGCGGACCGGGTCCTGGTGATCAGTCGGGGGCGGTTGGTCGCCGACGAGTCGGCGGCCGACTTCCGCCGGCGCGGGGCGGGCGAGGCGGTGTCGGTACGCACTCCGCAGGTGGCCCGGTTGTCCGCGCTGCTGCGGTCCGAGGGGGTACACACCACCCGCCCCGGCGGCACCACCCTGACCGCGATCGGCGCGGACCGCGCCCGGGTGGGTGAGATCGCCTTCCGCGGCGGCATCCTCCTGCACGAACTGCTGGACCGGCCCCCGGCCCTCGGCGACGCCTTCACGAACGCCCTCACTCGCACCCACGCCCGCCCCCAACCGACGCCCGAGGCCGAAGCCGACCCCGCGGCCACATCGGCTCCGAGGCCCACGCATCCGAGCGCCACATCCGCAGGTGACGCGCCCCTGCCGGACGCACAACCGACCGAGGTACTGGCGACCAGGCCGCTCGTGACCGACACAGGCTTGCCCCACGCACGGTCGACCGAGGCGCCGGCGACCGACGCACACCCGCCGGAGGCGCCGGCGACCGATGCGGAGCCGGCAGACGCGTGGCCGATCCGGGCACGGTCGACGGAGGGATGGGCGACCGGGGCACGGCAGACGGAGGTGCGGGCGAGCGACGTTCGGCCGATGGAAGCGCCGGCGACCGACGCGCTCGCGACCGATCCACGGTCGATGGACGCGTGGCCCGGCCACGCGCGGCGGACCAAGGTGCAGGCGACCGACGGGCGCCTGACGGGTGCGCAACCGACGGAGGCGCCGGCGACCGAGGCGCCGGCGACCGAGGCGCTCGCGAGCGACGCGGGCCCGACGGCCGCACGGTGGGCGGACGCATGCTCGGTCGAGGGACTGGCGACCGGTGTCCGCCGTACGACCGAGGTGCCGGCGAGCGACGCGGGCCCGACGGACGCACGACGGGCGGACGCACGCTCGGTCGAAGGACTGGCGACCGGCGCACGGCGCGCGACCGAACTGCCGGCGGGTGACGCGCGGCTCGCAGACGTATCGGCGGCCGAAGCGCAGGCGGGCGGCGCACGATCGACGAGCACGCGGCCGGCGGACGTAGCGTCGACCGAAGTGCTCACGACTGTTGTACCGCCTGCGGGCGCAGGGCCGGCGCACAGGTCGTCGGCCGAAGCGCCCGTGGTCGACGCGCGGTCGACGGAGGACGCGGCGGCCGACGTGTGGTCGGGCGGCGAACGGCCGGCGAGTGAAGTGTCGGAGAGCGAAGTGCGGTCGGCCGAGGCATGGTCGGCCGAGACGTGGTCGGCCGAGACGCGGGTGGCCGACCCCCGGCTCACCGACCCGCGACCGGCCGACCCGCGATCCCCCGACCTCCAACCCATCGACCTGCGATCTGCCGAAGCCCGACGTACCGACGCCCGACCGGCCGAGTTGCGGCCCGGCGGCTCGCGATCCACGGATCCCCGGCCTGCCGACGCGGGACCCCCCGACCCCAGACCCGCCGACCCGCGCCCCGTCGACGACGTCCAACCCGTCGATGCCCAACCCACCAACGCGCGGCTCGCCGATCCCCGACCCCCCGACCCCGGGTCCGTCGACGGGTGGCCCGGGGAGCCGCAGGCGGAAGGTGGGGTGGATGGTGGCTCTTCCGTGGAGGTGGCCGTCGTGGGGGAGGCGGGTCCGGAGGGTTCGGTCGAGGAGGCCGGTGGTCCGTTGCCTCGGCGGCGGCGGTTCGGGCGGACTTGGCGGGTCGGCGAGCGGAGTGACGAGGTGAAGAGCGCATGAGTGCGATTCGGTACGAGTTCGCCCGGGCGCGGAGTCTGCGGGCCACCTGGTGGGGTGCGCTCGGGCTGCTCGCGCTCGGTGCCGGGGCCACCTGGGTGGCGGTTCGCCAGGCCGGGGGTGTACCGATCGGGTCCGGTGCGGTGGCACACCTGGTCACGGCGGGGCCCGGACGCACCCCCGTACTGATCCCGGCGATCATGCTCGCGACCGCGCTCGCGTGTGCTCGGGAGCAGCGGCGGGACGTGCTGCCGACGCTGTTGCTCGCCCTGCCGCGGCGCAACCGGGTGTTCCTGGCCAAGGTCGTCGGCACCGCCCTCGCCGCCGCGCTGCTCGCCGTCCTCGCGGTGGCCGCGAACGTCGCCACCGCCCGCGCCGTGTTCGGCCCGACCTTCCCGGACAACGCGGCGTTGGCCGCCCCCGCGCCCCGCGTGCTGGCCGGATTCGTCGGCTACGTGGTGCTCGCCGCCCTGCTCGGCCTGGCCGTCGGCGTCCTCTCGCGCGGCGCGCCGCTGCTCGCGGTCGCCGCCGCGGCGCTGCCCGCGGGCGCCGAACGGCTGGTCGCGGCGGCCATTCGGGCCGGCGTCCCGGAGGCGCATCGGGACCTGGTCCGCTACCTTCCGTTCCGCGCCGCGGACCGGATGTTGGCGGTCTCCGGCGACGGCCTGTCCCCGCTCGTGGGCGCCGCGGTGCTCGGCGGCCTCACCCTCGGGTGCCTCGCCGTGGCAATGATCACCTTCGCCCGCCGGCGGGCGTGAGGGGGCCGGATGGACGTCACACTTTCGGACGATCGACCCGCAAGGTAGATCACCCTTTCGTGTGTTTTTCAGCCGAGAGCGGGTTTGCTGCTCAAGCCCGACCCGTTCGAGGCCGAGATGGAGAGCGTGAGTATCGCTGCCCATCAGACAATGACCCACGCCCCGGCGAGCGGCTCGGCCGACGCGTTCCGCGCCGGCGAGCCGGGCGCCGCCGGCACCGACCCGATGTCCCGCCGGCCGTACGTGTGGGACGGACCCGACCTCGAACCGGCCCGCGCCGTCCGCAAACCCGGCGTCGGCCGGGGCCGGGGCCTGCACGGCCAACTCGTCCAGCAGCTCGGCCAGATGATCGTCGCGGGCGAGGTGGGCGCCGAACGCCCGCTGGTGCCCGAGGAGATCGGCCAGCGCTTCGAGGTCTCCCGGACCGTGGTGCGCGAATCGCTCCGGGTCCTGGAGGCCAAGGGCCTGGTCAGTGCCCGGCCCAACGTGGGCACCCGGGTGCGCCCGGTGAGCGACTGGAACCTGCTCGATCCCGACGTGATCGAGTGGCGCGCCTGCGGCCCGCAGCGCGATTCGCAGCGCCGCGAACTGTTCGAACTGCGCTGGGGCATCGAGCCGCTGGCCGCGCACATGGCCGCGTGTCGCAACCACCCGGAGATCGTGCGCCGGCTCGGCGACGTCGTGGAGATCATGCAGCGGGCCGTCGCCCAGCCCGACCCGCTCACCTTCAGCCGCGCCGACGCCGAGTTCCACGGCCTGCTGCTCCAGGTCGCCGGCAACCGCATGCTCGACCACCTCGCGAGCATCCTGGCCGCCGCCCTCCAGGTCTCCGGCGGGCATGTGGCCGGTTGCGAGCACCTGTCCGAGGCGTCCGTGGCGCTGCACGCGCGCCTGGTCGACGCGGTCGCCGCCGGCGACGGCGAGAGCGCCGAGGCCGCCATGCGCTCGCTGCTCGCGGTGCATCCCGAGGTGGACCGGCAATTCCCCGCCCCCCGCGAGGGCTGACCGGCACTCGCGGACCAGCGCCATCCGAGCCCCGGGAGCACGCACGCATCGCCCCTTCGCCGACCCACCGCACGGGTCGACGAAGGGGCGCGCGTATGTCCGGACCCGCCCGCTTTCGCGGCGTACGGAGAGTTCGGGTCAATCCTCCCGGTGAGGGGGTTCGGCTGCGTACTCTCGATACCTGACTCGCCGGCCCGGAGTTGCCAACAGGTGGGGTTGTGAGGCAATGAACGACGACACAGTCGGAAGTGGGCGACCCGCGGACCTCGACGCCGCCCTGCTCGACACGTTGACCGACCAGGGCTCGACGGCGTTCGCCTTCTACGACCGGCAGTTGCGCTGTCGGCGGGTCAGCGGCGCGCTCGCCGGGCTGCACCGGCGCCCGGCCGAGGACCTGCTGGGCAGGCGCCCCACCGAGGTCTACCCGGCAGCGCGCGGCCGGCGGATCGAGGCGGTGGTGTCCCGGGTGTTGGCCTGCGGCGAGCCGTATGTCGAGCCGCACGCGACCGACCCCGACGGCACCGCGGACCCCGCCGAGCCGGCCGAGCCGGCCGACCGGACCGGCGCGGGCCGCGACGGCGGAGCCGAACGGGCGTACGAGTCACAGTGGTTGCCGGTGTGCGACCCCGGCGATCGAGGTGGCCCGGCGCTCGGCGTACTGCTGGTGGTGCGCGAGGTCACCGAGCAGCGCCGGTGCGCGGAACTGCTGCGCGCCGGCCAGTGGCGCACCGCCAGGTTGCAGGCGATGACCGCGCGGATCGCCGGCGCGTTGAGCGTGCCCGAGGTCGCGGAGGCGGTCGGCGAACTCGGCACCGGCATCGCCGCCGCCCGCTCCGAGGCGTATCTGCTGGACGAGACCGCACCGGCCTATCCGTGGCCGAACGTGCCCGCGCAGCGCACCGGCGCGCGTCGGCGCGGCCTGCCCGCCGGCTGGTCGGCGGACCTGGTGGCCGCGGTCACCGACGGCATCGCGCGCTACACCTCGCAGGACGGCCCAGGCGGTGCGCGGGCGATCCTGCCGCTGATCGGCTCCGGCGCGCCGCTGGGTGTGCTGCGCTACACCTTCGACGACGGCCGCGCGTTCGAGCCGGACGACCGAATTTTTCTGGAGGCATTCGCCGGGCAGTGCGCGCTCGCGGTCGAGCGCTCCCGGCTCTACGAGCGCGAGCATCGCACCGCGGTCGCGCTGCAGCGCAGCCTGCTGCCGGAGCGGTTACCGGCGGTGCGCGGCGTCGAGTTCGGCTTTCGCTATCTGCCCGGCGCCCCCGACTTCGAGGTCGGCGGCGACTGGTATGACGTGTTCCAACTGCCCGACGGGCGGGTGGCGATCGTGGTCGGCGACGTGATCGGCAAGGGGCTGACCGCGGCGGCCGGCATGGGCCGGGTCCGCTCGGCGCTGCGCGCGCTGGCCTTCACCGATCCCGAGCCCGCCGCCGTACTCACCGGCCTGGACCGGCTGTTCACCGCGACCGAGGACGACGAGTCGCTGACCACGCTGGTCTACGCGGTGGTGGACCCGGCGACCGGCCTGCTCGACCTCGCCGACGCGGGGCATCTGCCGGTGGTGGTGGTCTCCGCCGACGGCAAGGCCCGACTCGTCGAGATCGGCGAGGAGTCCACCCCCCTGGGAGTGGCCGAACCACGCACCCAGCACACCATCCGGCTCGATCCCGGAGACATCCTGATCGGCTTCTCGGACGGGCTCGTGGAGACTCGCGGACGCGGCATCGACGAGGGCCTGGACGACCTGGTGGAGGTGGCCCGAGGGGCCAACGAGGGCTTGGAGGCGCTGCTCACCTGCACCCTCGACGGACTGCTCGGCGATCGCGATCGGGACGACGACGTGACCATCCTGGGGGTACGGATCACCGGGGACGGATGAGCCGGATCCCTCACACAGGGTGTGGCGCGCACCGCAAGGGGGAATCGTGTGAGCTGCGCCACCGAACGGGTGCGTAACACTTCGTCGCCTGGCCCGATGAGTACGAAGGTGGCAGCCGTTCGGGAATAGCAAAAAAGGCCGATGCGCTGACTCCAGTGCAACCGGTTTGCCGGAACCACGCTGTCCGCCCGAGTGTCGTTCGCTTGGCGGCGTTTGCCTGTTCGACAGGCCGTGACGCCGTCCAGATCGTCGAGAGGTTGTTTGTGTCGGCCAGCACATCCCGTTCGCTCCCGCCCGAGATCGCCGAATTCGTCAACGTGAAGTCGTTGATCGAGCGGGGTGAGGCCCAGGGGTACATCGCCAGCGACGAGGTGCGCCAGGCGTTCGAGGCCGACCAGATTCCGGCCACCCAGTGGAAGAACGTCCTGCGCAGCCTCAACCAGGTTCTCGACCAGGAGGGTGTGACCATCATGGTCAGTGCCGCGGACTCGGCGGCGCCCAAGCGCACCCGCAAGAGCGTGGCGGCCAAGAGCGTCGCCAAGCGGACCGCGACCAAGACCGTGGTCTCCAACCGGGCCGCCACCGCGGGCACCGTGACGGCCGACGCGGAGCCGGCGCCGGTCGCCGAGAGTATGCCGACTCCGCCGGTCGCCGCGGTCGTCCCGGCCGGCGAACCCGACGCCCCCGAAGCTCCGGTCGCCGCGGCGGCGCCGCGCAAGGCCGCCGCGAAGAAGGCCGCCGGCACCGCCAGGAAGGCCGCGGCCAAGCCCACCGCCGCCAAGCCCGCCGCCGCGAAGAAGGCCGCGCCCAAGAAGGCCGCCGGCAAGGCCGGCGAACCCGACGCGGACGCCGAGGAGTTGCCCGACGAGCCCGAGGTGGTCGTCGAGGACGCGGCGCCCGACGAGCCGGAGAGCAAGGGCTTCATCCTCTCCGACGACGAGGACGACGCCCCCGCACAGCAGGTCGCCGCCGCCGGGGCCACCGCCGACCCGGTCAAGGACTACCTCAAGCAGATCGGCAAGGTCCCGCTGCTCAACGCCGAGCAGGAGGTCAACCTGGCCAAGCGGATCGAGGCGGGCCTGTTCGCCGAGGACAAGCTCGGCTCCGGCGAGAAGCTCCAGCCCAAGCTGCGGATGGAACTGGAGATCATCGCCGAGGACGGTCGGCGGGCCAAGAACCACCTCCTGGAGGCCAACCTGCGCCTGGTGGTCTCGCTGGCCAAGCGCTACACCGGCCGCGGCATGCTCTTCCTGGACCTGATCCAGGAGGGCAACCTGGGGCTGATCCGGGCAGTGGAGAAGTTCGACTACACCAAGGGCTACAAGTTTTCCACGTATGCCACGTGGTGGATCCGTCAGGCGATCACCCGCGCGATGGCCGACCAGGCACGCACCATCCGGATCCCGGTGCACATGGTCGAAGTGATCAACAAGCTGGCCCGCGTCCAGCGCCAGATGCTCCAGGACCTGGGCCGCGAGCCCACCCCGGAGGAGCTGGCCAAGGAACTCGACATGACCCCCGAGAAGGTCATCGAGGTACAGAAGTACGGGCGCGAGCCGATCTCCTTGCACACCCCCCTCGGCGAGGACGGGGACAGCGAGTTCGGTGACCTGATCGAGGACTCCGAGGCGGTCGTGCCCGCCGACGCGGTCAGCTTCACCCTGCTCCAGGAGCAACTGCACTCGGTGCTCGACACACTCTCCGAGCGCGAGGCCGGCGTGGTGTCGATGCGCTTCGGGCTCACCGACGGCCAGCCCAAGACCCTCGACGAGATCGGCAAGGTCTACGGGGTCACCCGCGAGCGGATCCGGCAGATCGAGTCGAAGACCATGTCGAAGCTGCGCCACCCGTCCCGCTCCCAGGTGTTGCGCGACTACCTGGACTAGCGGCCGGCCGGCGTGCACCGCAAAAAGCCCCGGATACACCATCCGGGGCTTTCGCGTATGGGTTCACCGTCACGGTCACCCGTTCGCCCGGGCGAATGATTCCCGACCGCCACGCTGGGGCACCGGACTCTACCTGACGGTAGCCGGCGAGAGGTTCCCCATGATGGTGCGAGAGCCCGAGCGGAACAGGCGCAGCGATATCCGGCGATACACACGAGGTTCGACGGTCGCGTTGGTCGTGGCCGTGTTGGTTGCGGTGCTGACGGGGGCCACGCCCTCCGGGCCGCCGCGCGGGGTGGTCGGCGGGTCGCCCGCGGACACCGCGACATATCCGTGGACCGTGGCCCTGTCCAGTCGCGCCGAGTACGGCTCCGCGCGCTCGGGGCAGTTCTGCGGCGGCACGGTGATCGCACCGACGAAGGTGCTCACCGCCGCGCACTGCATGTTCGATCGCAACGGCAGACGCGACGACCGCCCGGATCTGAAGGTGATTCAGGGACGCACCGATCTGCGCACCACCCAGGGCCGCGAGGTCGTGGTCCGCACGGGGTACGTGAATCCGGGCTTCGATCCGACGGTGCTCTCCGGCGACTGGGCGGTGCTCACTCTCGGCGAGCCGTTGGCCACCGGCAGCGCCGAGTTGGTCGCCCAGGGCGCCGACGTCTACACGAGCGGAACGGCGTCGACCGTCATCGGGTGGGGTGACACCACGGGACGGGGCGACTACTCCCCGATGCTGCGGCAGGTCACCGTGCCGGTGGTGGCGGACGCGACCTGCCGCAGCGCCTACCCGGGTGGGCGGTTGGGGACCTACGACGCGAAGGCCATGGTGTGCGCCGGCCTGCCGCAGGGTGGCAAGGACGCGTGCAGCGCGGACAGCGGGGGGCCGCTGCTGATCGGCGGCCGGCTCGCCGGGATCGTGTCGTGGGGCGACGGCTGCGCGCTCGCGGGCAAACCCGGGGTCTACACCCGGGTCGCCGCGTTCGTCCGAGACATCCGGGATGCCGCCGGATTGTGAGGGATATCACGCGCCTTCCGGGCTCGGACCCTCCGGTGGGCGACAGTGACAGACGCCGATGGCGGCCACCTCGCGGTGACCGCCATCGGCGCGATGTCTGCTCGTCGGGATCTCAGAGGGTCGGCTGTCTGGTCAGTTGTCGTCGTCCGGTGCGGTAACGGGGACCGCCGTGAGGCGGTCGGTCTCGTCCTGTATCTCCACGGCCACCTTCCGAAGTTCCGGCTCGAACTTGCGGGCGTGGTGCGCACAGAACAGCAGTTCGCCGCCGCTGGAAAGGACTACCCGAAGGTAGGCCTGGGCGCCGCACCGATCACAACGGTCGGCGGCCGTCAACGGACTGGCGGGTGTCAGAACCGAATTCACGTCGCCTCTTCTCTACTCGACGAAGCCTTCATCGATGTCCAACATCAAATCAGCCTCGAACGTTCCCGGGGTGATCGTGTCATGTTCAACAGCTTCTCGGCACACCCCTTCTGCAACTCGTTCCTTGTGCATAGGACGTGCCCTGTGCGCGTACGGTTCATGCCGGCCACCCGATCGGGTGGTCGAAGATGTGTTCGGATGCCGGCTAGGATGCGGCGGCGAGCCGTCGCCGGGCTGTCTTCGGGCCCCGGTAGCCTTGCTCTCCGGCGCGACGAGGGTGATCACCGGGGCCGTCTGCGCGGGCCCGGGCACCGCGAGTGCGCCGCACGGATCGACGCGTGTGCGGCGATCCGACTACTCGACTACATGCGAGGAGTTGCACCGCGTGACCGCCCAGACGACCGCGCAGTCCACCGCGCTCCTGGTGGGCGAACCCGACCACTCGAACTACACCGCGCGGCATCTCCTCGTCCTCGAGGGTCTCGACGCGGTCCGCAAGCGGCCCGGCATGTACATCGGCTCCACCGACAGTCGGGGCCTGATGCACTGTCTGTGGGAGATCATCGACAACTCGGTGGACGAGGCCCTCGGCGGCTTCGGCGACCGGATCGAGGTGCTCCTGCACGCCGATGGCTCGGTGGAGGTTCGGGACAACGGTCGAGGTATCCCCGTCGACGTGGAGCCCAAGACCGGCCTGTCCGGTGTCGAGGTCGTGATGACCAAGCTGCACGCCGGCGGCAAGTTCGGCGGCGGTTCCTACGCCGCGTCCGGCGGCCTGCACGGGGTCGGCGCCTCCGTGGTCAACGCGCTGTCCGCCCGCCTCGACGTCGAGGTGGACCGCGGTGGGCACACCCACGCCATCTCGTTCCGTCGCGGTGTGCCCGGCGAGTTCGCCACCCTGGACGCCGACGCTCCGTTCAGTGCCGGTAACGGACTGCGTCGGATCAAGAAGATCGCCAAGGCCAAGACCGGCACCCGGGTGCGCTACTGGGCCGACCGGCAGATCTTCCTCAAGGACGCCGCGCTCGACCTCGAATCGTTGTACTCGCGGGCCCGGCAGACCGCGTTCCTGGTGCCCGGACTGACCATTGTTGTTCGCGATGAGCGCAATGGTGCGAATCCGGGCGAAGTGGACGAACAGCTCTTTCACTACTCCGGCGGGATCAGCGAGTTCTGCGAGTACCTCGCTCCCGACCGGGCGCTGTGCGACGTGCTGCGCTTCACCGGCTCCGGCACGTTCAAGGAAACCGTGCCCGTGCTCGACGAGCAGGGGCACATGGTGCCCACCGAGGTCCAGCGCGAGCTGGGCGTCGACGTGGCGCTGCGCTGGGGCACCGGCTACGACTCGACCCTGCGCTCCTTCGTCAACATCATCGCCACGCCCAAGGGCGGCACCCATGTCGCCGGCTTCGACCAGGCGCTCCGGCGCACGGTCAACGACGTGCTGCGCGCGACCAAACTGCTGCGCGTGGCCGAGGACGACATCACCAAGGACGACGCGACCGAGGGTCTGACCGCCGTGGTCACGGTGCGGCTGGCCGAGCCGCAGTTCGAGGGGCAGACCAAGGAGGTGCTGGGCACCTCGGCCGCCGCGCGGATCGTGCAGAACGTGGTGGCCAAGGAACTCAAGGCGTTCCTGACCTCCACCGCCCGTGACCACAAGGCCCAGTCCCGCGCCGTCCTGGAGAAGGTCGTCTCCGCGGCCCGCACCCGGATCGCCGCCCGGCAACACAAGGAGGCCCAGCGGCGCAAGACCGCCCTGGAGACCTCGGCGCTGCCCGCCAAGCTGGCCGACTGCCGCAGCGACGACGTCGAGCGCAGCGAACTGTTCATCGTCGAGGGCGACTCGGCGCTCGGCACCGCCAAGCTGGCCCGCAACTCGGAGTTCCAGGCGCTGCTGCCGATTCGGGGCAAGATCCTGAACGTGCAGAAGGCGTCCGTGTCGGACATGCTCAAGAACGCCGAGTGCGCCGCGATCATCCAGGTGATAGGGGCGGGTTCGGGGCGCACGTTCGACATCGACCAGGCCCGCTACGGCAAGATCATCTTCATGGCGGACGCCGACGTCGACGGCTCGCACATCCGCATTCTGTTGTTGACCCTCTTCCAGCGCTACATGCGTCCGATGGTCGAGGCGGGGCGGGTGTTCGCGGCCGTGCCGCCGTTGCACCGGATCGAGCTGTCGCGCCCCAAGAAGGGCCAGGAGAAGTACGTCTACACGTACTCGGACGCCGAGCTGAAGAGCACGCTGCTCGAGTATCAGCGCAAAGGCATCGCCTGGAAGGACCCGATCCAGCGGTACAAGGGTCTGGGCGAGATGGACGCCGATCAGCTCGCGGAGACCACGGTCGACCCCCGGCATCGCACGCTGCGTCGGATCAACCTCGGCAACCTGGAGGCGGCCGAGCGGGTCTTCGACCTGCTGATGGGCAACGAGGTGGCGCCGCGCAAGGAGTTCATCACCAACTCCGCCTCGCTGCTGGATCGTTCGCGGATCGACGCCTGACCGCGGCGGAGCCGCGCACGCGTACCGACGCCGGGCCCGGCGGGATTCGTCCCGTCGGGCCCGGCGTTTTTCATGATCGGGACATCAGGGCCAAACAGTCCGGATATCTGCGATAGAAGGACGAATGTCACTCATTGGCGTGTGACCCACCCGTCTCCCGTATCGGGAGGGCGCGAATCCTCGTTGGCCAAACGATTCCACGACGCATGGCGGAGCCAGGGCTGCGGACGTGCCGGCGATTCATCCGTACCGGTGAATCGTGCCGAACCTGGCCGTGCGGCCCGCGCCCGCTGACCATGCTGAACACCGGTCCCATCGAACGTCCGTCCAGGGTGTTCGCGGCGGGGCGGAACCGCGCGGTACGGCGATCGACGAGGAGAGCTACTACGGTGACGACCAGTTCGTACCGACCCACACCCACCCGGGGTGTGCCGTTCGACGACCCGGAGCCGGATTCGCGCGCGGACATCTACCTACGCGTGCAGGCGAGCCCCGAGTTCCAGGAAATCCGGCGCGGCTATCGCGACTTCGTCTTCCCGACGTCGCTGGCGTTCCTCGCCTGGTACCTGCTCTACGTGTTCGCCTCCACGTTCGCGCGCGAGTTCATGGCGCAGCGGATCATCGGCACGTTCAACGTCGCGCTCGCGTTCGGACTGCTCCAGTTCGCCAGCACCTTCCTGATCACGTGGGCCTACGCCCGCAACGCGCGCACCAAGCGCGATCGGGCCGCGCTGGATCTGCGCTGGGAGACCCAGGAGATGTTCCGGTGAACGGCGTGCGGTTCGCCGCAGCCGCCGGGCATCGCGGCCTGACCGGCGTGTTGTTCGTGGTCCTGGTGGTGATCACGCTCGGGATCACCGTGTGGGCCAGCCGGAACAGCCGTACCACCAACGACTACTACGCCGGCGGGCGGGAGTTCTCCGGGGCGCAGAACGGGCTCGCGATCGCCGGCGACTACATGTCGGCGGCGTCCTTCCTGGGCATCGCCGGGCTGATCGCGCTGTTCGGCTACGACGGCTTCCTCTACTCGATCGGCTTCCTGGTCGCGTGGCTGGTCGTGCTCATGCTCGTGGCCGAACTCGTGCGCAACTGCGGGCGGTTCACCATGGCCGACGTGGTCGCCTTCCGGATGAGTCGCAAGCCGGTGCGGACCGCGGCGGGGGCCGCCACGATCGTGGTCTCGATCTTCTACCTGATCGCGCAGATGGTCGGTGCGGGCACGCTGGTCGCGCTGTTGCTCGGGGACGGCGGCGGCTCGGCGCAGACCTGGACGATCGTCGGGGTGGGCGCGCTGATGGTGGTCTACGTGACCTTCGGCGGGATGAAGGGCACCACCTGGATCCAGATCGTCAAGGCGGTGCTGCTGCTCGGCGGCGCGATCCTGATGACGATCCTGGTCCTGCTCCGCTTCCACTTCGACCTCAACGAACTGCTGCGCACCGCCGCACACACCAGCGGCCACGGCCGGCACTTCCTGGAACCGGGCCTGAAGTACGGGAAGGACCTGACCAGTCGGCTGGACTTCATCAGCCTGGCGATCGCCCTGGTGCTCGGCACCGCAGGTCTCCCGCACATCCTGGTGCGGTTCTACACGGTGCCCACCGCGCGCGCCGCGCGGCACTCGGTGATCTGGGCGATCGCCCTGATCGGCACGTTCTACCTGCTCACCATCGTGCTCGGGTTCGGCGCCGCGGCGGTGCTCGGGTCGGATCGGATCCGCACGTCCAACGCGGCGGGCAACACCGCGCTGCCCCTGCTCGCGGAGGAACTCGGCGGGGGACCGGACACGTTGGGCGGCGTGGTGCTGCTCGCGGTGATCGCGGCGGTGGCGTTCGCGACCATCCTCGCGGTGGTGGCCGGCCTCACGCTGGCCTCCTCGGCGTCTTTCGCGCACGACCTGTACACCAATGTGATCCGCACCCGGGAGACCGACGAGAAGAGCGAGTTGCGGGCCGCTCGGCTGTCCGCGATCGTGATCGGCGGGATCGCGATCGGGCTGAGCCTGTCCGCGCAGAAGCTCAACGTCGCGTTTTTGGTCGCGCTCGCCTTCGCGGTGGCCGCCTCGGCGAATTTGCCGACGTTGCTCTACACGCTGTTCTGGCGGCGGTTCAACACCAACGGCACGGTGTGGGCGATCTACGGCGGGCTCGGTTCGGCGCTGTTGCTCGTGTTGTTCTCGCCGGTGGTCTCCGGTGGCAAGACCCCGCTGATCACCGGGGTCGACTTCCACTGGTTCCCGCTGGAGAACCCGGGGATCGTGTCCATCCCGATCGGCTTCCTGTGCGGCTGGATCGGCACGTTGCGCTCCGACGAGGCGGCGGACGAGGCGAAGTACGCCGAGTTGGAGGTGCGTTCGCTGACCGGGGCGGGGGCCTACTGACGGTGCGTCAATAGCCGGGCCCGCATGCTGGTCGGGCGGCCCTCGCCCTTGCCGCAACTCTCCGGCCGGGCGGGGGCCTCGGCGCGCGCGTCCACCGCGACCGTCCAGGTGCGGCCGTCGGTGTGGTCGACCCGGATCGTCCAGCCGCCGTCGTCCTCGGCGCGCTCGTCGTAGACGGACAGCGCGTCGGCCCGGCGTTCGCCGCAGTCGGCGCGGACCGCGAGCTCGGCGGCCTGGCCGGCCCGGGAGTAGGTGGACCGGCCCCGGCAGTGGTCCGGCACCATCTCGCCGCGCCGCGCGGCGGTGAGCACGGCGCCCGCCGAGCCGGGGTCCAGGCGGCCGTACAGGTAGCCCTGCGGGAGCACCGCGGCGGTCGGGGCGAACCGGTGACCGCCCAGGTGGGTGACCTCCCAGGTGGCCTCGGGGAAGCTCACGGCGAGCGCGGCGGCCAGCGGTCGACCCGCCACCGCGCAGCAGCGGTCGCGTTTGCCGTTCGTGCACACCAACAGAAGCGGCTCGGCGACCGGCTCGCCGATCGAGGGCTCGGTCGGTCCGGCCAGCGCGACCAGGTCGAGCGTGAGCAGCTCGGCGGCGGTACGCACGCGCAGTCGGCGCAGCCAGGTGCCGCCGGGCTCGGTCCAGGCCAGGAAGACGGCCCGGAGACCGTCGGGGGCTGTGCCGGCCTCGTCGGCCGGGATCCGGCCCGGCTCGTCGGGCCTGCGGATCAGCGCGGCGCGGAAGCCGGCCCGGTCGGCGCGTGCGTCCAGTTCCCGGCCCACCTCGGCGTCCAGGCCGCGGCTGCCGGTCAGCGCCTTGGCGGCCCACGGGCCGGGGTGTTCGACGAGCAGCCAGCCGCGGGTGGTCGGCGCGGTGCCGGCCAGCGGTTCGGCGAGTTCACGGGAAAGAAAGACGCAGGTGGCCACGACTGTGCACCTTATGGCGTCCGCCTCCGGGGCGACCTGATCGACCCCGCCCCGAGCGCCCGGTGCGGCCGACCCCGGTACGGTTGTTGCACACGGTAATGATGGGAGGCGGCCATGCCCCAGGGACGGCCCGACGGGAGCGCGGCGATAGCCGGCTTCACGTTGGACGACGCGGTGGCGCTCGCCAGGGCCGCGCACGACGGTCAGTTGGACAAGGGTGGCCATCCGTACATCACCCACCCACTGCGGGTGATGAACCACGTCGAGGGCACCCAGCAGCGGATGGCGGCGGTGTTGCACGATGTGATCGAGGACACGCCGGTGAGCGCGGACGACCTGCGCGCCGCCGGGGTGCCGGAGCGGGTGGTGGCCGCGGTGATAGCGCTGTCCAAGCTGCCCGGCGAACCGCTGGAGGTCAGCATCGCCCGCGCGGCGGCGGACCCGATCGCGCTGGTGGTCAAGCGGGCCGACATCGCGGACAACCGGTCCGAGGCCCGGCTGGGCCAGCTCGACGCGGCGACGCAGGTGCGGTTGCGACACAAGTACGCGCGCTCGATCGAACTCCTGGAGGAGTTCGCCGCGCGCTGAACGATGCGGTCGACGAACGGGTGAGGCCCCGCGGCGAGGGACGCCGCGGGGCCTCGGTGTGTGGGGCCGGTCAGGCGGTGCCGGGCGGTCCGCCGACCACCTCGACGGGCTTGACCAGCGGTGTCCCGGAGCCGTCCCGGCGCGGGTCGAGCGCGGGCAATTCGACCGGCGCGCCCTTCGCGTCCGCGGCCCGGGCAGGCTGCGGGCCCGCCCAGGCCAGCCGCAGGGTGGTCTCGCCCTTGAGGAAACGCTGGCAGCGCACGCCGCCGGTGGCCCGGCCCTTGCGCGGATACTCGGCGAACGGGGTGACCTTGCAGGTGCCGTATTCCGAACCGAACAGCGCGTCGCCGCTGTAGGCGGCGACGGTGACCACCACGGCGTCCGCGCCCGGATCCACCGCGGTGAACGAGATCACCGACTGCTTGGTGCCGAGCTTGATCCCGGCCATGCCGCCCGCCGGGCGGCCCTGCGGCCGGACCATCGACGCCTGGAAACGCAACAACTGCGCGTCGTCGGTGACGAAGACCAGGTCCTCCTCGCCGGTGCGCAGCTCGACCGCGCCGACGATCGAGTCGCCCTCGCGCAACGCGATCACCTCCAGGTCGTCCTTGTTCGCCGGATAGTCCGGCACGACCCGCTTGACCACCCCCTGCGCGGTGCCGAGCGCGAGCCCGGGGGAGTCGGCGGACAGCGTGGTCAGGCACACCAGTCGTTCGTCCGACTCGAGCGAGACGAACTCGGACAGCGGCGCGCCGCCGGCCAGGTTCGGCGCGGTCGCGGTCTCCGGCAGCGCGGGCAGGTCGACCACGTTGATCCGGACCAGCCGGCCGGTGCTGGTGACCGCGCCGACCTCGCCGCGCACCGTGGCCGCGACCGAGGAGACCACCAGGTCGTGCCTGGCCCGATCCCCCTCGGGCGGCAGCGGGCCGCCGGTCGAGGTGCGGGCCAGCAGGCCGGTGGAGGACAGCAGAACGGTGCAGGGCGCGTCGGTGACCTGGAGCGGGACGGCCGCGGCGGAGACCTCCGCCGATTCCAGGAGCACCGTGCGGCGCGGCGTGCCGTACTTCTTGGACACCGCGGCCAACTCGTCCGAGACGACCTTCCGCAGCAGCTTGTCGTCCTCCAGGATCGTGGTCAGCTCGGCGATCTCGGCGCGCAGCCGCTCCTGCTCGGCCTCCAGTTCGATCCGGTCGAACCGGGTGAGCCGGCGCAGCGGGGTGTCCAGGATGTAGGACGCCTGGATGTCGGACAGCGAGAACGTCTCCATCAGACGTTCCTTGGCCTGCGCCGAGTTGTCGCTGGAGCGGATCAGCTCGATCACGCGGTCGATGTCGATCAGCGCGACGAGCAGACCGTCGACCAGGTGCAGCCGCTCCTGGCGCTTGCGGCGGCGGAACTCGCTGCGCCGGCGGACCACCTCGAAGCGGTGGTCGACGTATACCTGGAGCAGTTCCTTCAGACCCAGGGTCAGCGGCTGGCCGTCGACCAGGGCGACGTTGTTGATGCCGAAGGTCTCCTCCATCGGCGTCAGCTTGTAGAGCTGCTGGAGGATCGCCTCGGGGTTGAAGCCGTTCTTGATCTCGATGACCAGCCGCAGCCCGTGCGAGCGGTCGGTGAGGTCCTTCAGGTCCGCGATGCCCTGGACCTTCTTGGCCTGCACCAACTCCTTGATCTTGGCGATCACCCGCTCCGGGCCGACGTTGTACGGCAGTTCGGTGACCACGATGCCCTTGCGGCGCGCGGTGACCGACTCGATCGTCGCGGTGGCGCGGATCTTGAAGGTGCCGCGGCCCTTCTCGTAGGCGTCGCGGACGCCGCCCAGACCGACGATCCGACCGCCGGTGGGCAGGTCGGGACCGGGGACGTGGCGCATCAGGTCGTCGAGATCGGCGGTGGGGTGGCGGATCAGATGGCGGGCCGCGGAGACCACCTCGACCAGGTTGTGCGGGGGCATGTTGGTGGCCATGCCGACCGCGATCCCGGAGGCCCCGTTGACGAGCAGGTTCGGGAACGCGGCGGGCAGGACCCCCGGTTCCTGTTCCTGACCGTCGTAGTTGGGGCCGAAGTCGACGACGTCCTCGTCGATCGAGTCGACCATCAACATCGCGGCCGAGGACAGCCGGGACTCGGTGTATCGCATCGCGGCCGGCGGGTCGTCGCCGCCGAGCGAGCCGAAGTTCCCGTGGCCGTCGATCAGCGGCAGGCGCATCGAGAACGGCTGTGCCATCCGCACCAGGGTGTCGTAGATGGGGCCGTCACCGTGCGGGTGCAGCTTGCCCATCACCTCGCCCACGACGCGGGCGCACTTGACGTAGCCCCGGTCGGGGCGCAGGCCCATCTCGGCGGCTTGGTAGAGGATGCGGCGGTGCACGGGCTTGAGCCCGTCGCGGGCGTCCGGCAGTGCCCGCGAGTAGATGACCGAGTAGGCGTACTCCAGGAAGGAGCCCTGCATCTCGTCGACGACATCGATGTCGAGGATGCGTTCCTCGAAGTCGTCCGGTGGCTGCGGACCGGAAGTTTTCGTACTACGGCGGGCCATGCGCGGCGTTGCTCCTTTGCTTCTTCGGGCCGGCGCCGGGCCGTGTCTCCCGTGTCCGCCCGAGGGCGGCGCGGCCGGGGACGGCCCGCACGGCGTGCCCATTGTGGCGCGCCGGTGCGACATGTGAGTGCATCGACCCGGGTGACAGCGTGCTTGAGGGCCGTGCGAGGGGGGAAGGACAGCCCTTTGGCCCACGGTTGTGCCGCAGTCTCCGGCCGCCGTCCGAGCAGGAAAAGAAAGGGTTCCGCGATGGACGACAAGCAGATCCGCGAACGCATCACCGACATGGTCGAGCAGGAGCGTGCCCTGCGCGAACAACTTGCGCAAGGTGTGATCGGCACCGGCGAGGAGCACGGCCGACTGGCCGAGGTGGAGGCCGAACTCGACCGATGCTGGGACCTGTTGCGGCAGCGGCAGGCGTTGCGCGACGCGGGCGCGGATCCGGCCGCGGCCGCCGCGCGGCCCGCGCGCGAGGTCGAGGGCTACCAGCAGTAGCCGTCGGGCCGCGCATCGTCGCCGCTTCGCCCACCGCGAACAGCCCCACGAGCGGGAGTCGAAGGAGTCCTTCGCGTCGTTAGGGTGAGGGTGGCCGCCGTCGCGGCGGTCACCCTCCAGGAGAGGACGGATGGGCTTATGGCAGGACCGGCGACTGCATCGTTGGGGTTCACCGCGACCACGCACACCCTCGGCAACGGGCTCCGCGTGGTGCTCTCGGAGGACCACGTCGACCCCGTGGCCGCCGTCTGCCTCTGGTACGACGTGGGCTCACGGCACGAACGGCCCGGGCGGACCGGGCTCGCGCACCTCTTCGAGCACCTGATGTTCCAGGGCTCGGCCAACGTGCACGGCAACGAGCACTTCGAGTTCGTCCAGTCCGCGGGCGGTTCGCTCAACGGCACCACCAGTTTCGAGCGCACCAACTACTTCGAGACGATGCCCGCGCATCAGGTCGAACTCGCGTTGTGGCTGGAGGCGGACCGGATGGGCGGGCTGCTGCGGGCGCTGACCGAGGAGAGCCTGGACAACCAGCGCGACGTGGTCAAGAACGAGCGCCGGCAGCGCTACGACAACGTGCCCTACGGCACCGCGTGGGAGCGCCTGGTGGCGATGGCCTTCCCCGAGGGCCACCCGTACCACCACATGCCGATCGGCTCGATGGCCGACCTGGACGCCACCTCGCTGGCCGACTGCCAGGCGTTCTTCCGGACCTACTACGCGCCGAACAACGCGGTGCTCGCGATCGTCGGCGACGTGGACCCCGAGCAGACGCTCGCGTGGGTGGAGAAGTACTTCGGGAGTATCCCCGCGCACGACGGCAAGCCGGTGCCCGCGGACGGCGCGTTGCCCGCGCTGCTCGGCGCCGAGTCGCGCGAGGTGGTGCACGAGGACGTGCCCTCGCCGGCGCTGATGGCCGCCTACCGGATGCCCGCCGACGGCACCCGCGGCGCGGACGCCGCGGACATCGCGCTCACCGTGCTCGCCGAGGGGGAGAGTTCGCGGCTGAACACCCGCCTGGTGCGGCACGACGAACTCGCGGTCTACGCGGGGGCCGGGCTGATGCGCCTGTCGGGCACCGCGTCGGTGGCGATGCTGGACGTGAAGGCGTCCGGCTCGGGTGCGGTGGAGGCGATCGACGCGGCGGTCGCCGAGGAACTCGCCCGGTTCGCCGCCGAGGGGCCCACCCCGGCCGAACTCGAGCGCGCGCAGGCCCAGTTGGAGCGCGCCTACTTGGACACGATGGCCACCGTCGGCGGACGGGCCGACGAACTGTGCCGCTACGCGACGCTGTTCGGCGACGCGAACCTGGCGTTCACCGCGCTGGACCGGCTCCTGGAGATCACGGCCGAGGAGGTGCGGGCGGTGGCCGCCGAGCGCCTGGTGCCGGACAACCGGGCGGTGCTGGTGTACGAACCGACCGACGACGCGGACGAGAACGAGGAGCAGGTCGCGTGACCCAGACCGGCGAGATGGTGTTCCACCCGCGCCCCGGCGCGGGGGTGGCCCGCGAATGGACCTTCCCCGCGCCGCGGCGCTCGGTGCTCGGCAACGGCCTGACCGTGCTGCGGGTGGACCGGCCCGGCCAGAAGGTGGTGGCGGTCGAGCTGGTGCTCGACTCGCCGCTGGCCGCCGAGCCGACCGGGTGCGAGGGCGTCGCGACGATCATGGCGCGGGCGCTGACCGAGGGCACCGACAAGATGGAGGCCGAGGAGTTCGCCGCCGAGCTGGAGAGCTGCGGTGCGACGATCCACACCGACGCCGACCACCCCGGCGTGCGGGTCGCGCTGGACGTGCCCGCCTCGCGCCTGGAGCGGGCCCTGGGGCTGCTCGCGGACGCGATGCGGGCGCCGGCCTTCCCGGCGGACGAGGTGGACCGGCTGGTCCGGCAGCGCCTGGACGAGATCGTGCACGAAATGGCCAGCCCGCCCCGGCGGGCGGCGTTCGCGCTGAACGCGACCCTGTTCGACGACTCGGTGCGGCTGTCCCGGCCGCGCGCGGGTACCGCGGAGAGCGTCGCGCGGGTGGATCGCGCGGCGGTGTGGGACTTCTTCACCGCTCACGTGCGCCCGCAGACCGCGACCCTGGTCGTGGTCGGCGACTTCGCCGGCGTCGATGTCACCGGCGTGCTCGAGCGCACCATCGGCACCTGGAGCGCGGCGCCCGCCGAGCTCTCGCAGCCGGGCCCGGTGATCGCCGACGACCACGCGCGCGTGGTGATCGTGGACCGGCCGGGCAGCGTGCAGACCCAGCTGCTGGTCGGGCGGACCGGACCGGGCCGCGAGGACGCCTCGTGGCCCGCCCTGAGCATCGGCACCTACTGCCTGGGCGGCACCCTCACCTCGCGCCTGGACCGGGTGCTGCGCGAGGAGAAGGGCTACACCTACGGCGTGCGGGCGGCCAACCAGTCGTTGCCGGGCGGCTCGCTGCTGGCCATCCACGGCTCGGTGGAGACCGACGTCACCGGCCCGGCCGTCGCGGACCTGGTCACCGTGCTGCGCACGCTGGCCGCCGAGGGGCTGACCGACGGCGAGCGGGACGCGGCGGTACAGAGCATCGTGGGGGTGGCGCCGCTGAAGTACGTGACGCCGCGCGCGGTGTGCGACTCGCTCGCGGACATGGCCGCCGAGCGGTTGCCGGACGACTACCTGCCGGAGCTCTACCTGCGGCTGGCCGCGGTGCGGACCGAGGACGCCGCCGCGGCGGCGTCCGCCGGGTTCGACCCGGAGCACCTCGTGGTGGTCCTGGTGGGCGACGCGGGCAAGATCCGCGAGCCGCTGGAGGCACTCGCGCTCGGACCGGTCACGGTCGTCGAGTAGCGATGCTGCGGCGGTGGGCCGAGCACAACGGCCGGCCCACCGCCAACGCCTGTTGCTTGGGGCACTTACGGTAGACCCATGACTCAGCCTTTGCCGGGCGCCGGGCCCGGAGAGACGACGGCCATCCCACCGATCGACAGACCCGACGGGAAGGAAAGCGAACCCATCGTGCGCTCCGGTGTGGGACTGACCACCGCGGATGTCGCGGAACGGGTCGCGAGAGGGGACGTCAACGACGTCCCGGTGCGCTCGAGCCGATCGACGACCGAAATCGTCAAGGCGAACGTCTTCACCCGCTTCAACGCCGTGATCGGCGTGCTCTGGCTGATCATCCTGTCGGTCGGGTCGGTCAAGGACGGCCTGTTCGGCTTCGTGATCATCGCCAACACCGGGATCGGCATCATTCAGGAGATGCGCGCCAAGCGCACCCTGGACCGGCTCGCGGTGATCGGCGAGTCCAAGCCGGTGGTGCGCCGCGACGGTCAGGCGGTCGCGCTGTCGCCCTCCGACATCGTGCTCGACGACGTGATCGAGCTGGGCGCCGGCGACAAGGCCGCGGTGGACGGCGTCGTGGTCGAGGCCGACAACCTGGAGATCGACGAGTCGCTGCTCACCGGCGAGGCCGACCCGGTGATCAAGCGTCCTGGCGATCCGGTGATGTCCGGCAGCTTCGTGGTGGCCGGCAACGGTGCGTTCGCCGCGACCCGGGTGGGTCGCGAGGCCTACGCCGCGCAGCTGATGGAGGAGGCCAGCAAGTTCACCCTGGTCGCCTCCGAACTGCGCAACGGGATCAGCACGATCCTCAAGTACGTCACCTGGATCCTGTTCCCGGCCGCGATCGCGCTGATCATCAGCCAGTACCGGCTGGAGAACACCACCGGGCGCGAGGCGGTGACCCGGATGATCGCGGGCATCGTGCCGATGGTCCCCGAGGGCCTGGTGCTGCTCACCTCGCTGGCCTTCGCGGTCGGTGTGGTGCGCCTGGGTCGCAAGCAGTGCCTGGTCCAGGAGTTGCCCGCGATCGAGGGGCTGGCCCGGGTGGACGTGGTCTGCCTGGACAAGACCGGCACGCTCACCGAGGGCGGGATGAACGTCGCCGAGGTGCGCGAGCTGACCGAGGGCCTGCCGGTCCGGGCCGCGCTCGGCGCGCTCGGCACCACCGAGCCCCGGCCGAACGCCAGCCTGGCCGCGATCATCGAGGAATGCCCGGCCGTACCGGGGTGGACGTCGGTGGAGAGCGTGCCGTTCTCCTCGGCCCGCAAGTACAGCGGCGCGACCTTCGAGGTCGACGGCGCGCGGGCCACCTGGTTGATCGGCGCCCCCGAGGTGCTGGTGACCACGCGGGCGCACGGCGAACTGCTCGCCGAGGCCGAACGGCTCGGCGCGCAGGGCCTGCGAGTGCTGATGCTGGTGCGTACCGACGCCTCGCTCGCGCACACCGTGGACTCGCTGGTCGGCGGCCCGGACGGGTCAAACGTGACGCCCGCCGCGCTGATCGTGCTCGAACAGCGGCTGCGACACGACGCGGGCGCGACCCTGGACTACTTCGCCGAACAGGGCGTCGCGGCCAAGGTGATCTCCGGGGACAACGCGATCTCGGTCGGCGCGGTGGCCGCCAAGCTGGGCATCAAGGGCGCCGACCACCCGGTGGACGCCCGCACGCTGCCCACCGACCAGAACGCACTCGCCGACGTGCTGGAGGCCAACACGGTCTTCGGCCGGGTCACCCCGCAGCAGAAGCGGGACATGGTCGCCGCCCTCCAGTCGCGCGGCCACAACGTGGCGATGACCGGCGACGGCGTCAACGACGTGCTCGCGCTCAAGGACGCCGACATCGGCGTGTCGATGGGCTCGGGCAGCGAGGCCACCAAGGGCGTCGCGCAGATCGTGCTCCTGGACAACAGCTTCGCCACGCTGCCGTCGGTGGTCGGCGAGGGCCGCCGGGTGATCGGCAACATCGAGCGGGTCTCCAACCTGTTCCTGACCAAGACCGCCTACTCGGTGCTGCTGGCCATCCTCGTGGTGATCGCCAACGTGCCCTACCCGTTCCTGCCCCGGCACCTGACCCTGCTGGCCTGGTTCACCATCGGTACGCCGGCCTTCTTCCTGGCGCTGGCGCCGAACAAGGAGCGGGCCCGGCCCGGCTTCGTCAAGCGGGTGCTGCGCTACTCCGGGCCGTCCGGGGCGATCGCCGGCGCGGCCACCTTCACCGCGTATCTGCTGGCCCGCTCGCACTACGGCGCCACCGACGCCACGCGTACGGCGGAGACCTCGATCGCGACCCTGACGTTGTTCCTGGTCGGCCTGTGGGTGCTCGCGATCATCGCCCGGCCGTACACGTGGTGGCGGATCGCGTTGGTCCTGGTGATGGGGGCCGGGTTCGCCACGGTGTTGACCGTGCCCTGGTTGCAGAACTTCTTCGAACTCAAGCTGGTCGGCACGCAGATGCCGTGGACCGCGGTCGGTCTCGCCATCGCGGCCGGGCTGCTCCTGGAGGTGGTCGCCTACTGGAACAAGCGCCGGTTGGCGAACGAGGTGGCGGCCTGACCGGCTGCCGACGCACGCACGCGGGTCGGACCGGTGACGGTCCGGCCCGCGTGCGGGTTTCGGGCCCACCACCACCGCTACCGCTCGGCGAGTGCCAGGGCCGTGCCGAGCAGCGCCGAGCCGCCGGCCAGGCAGGCGATGAAGGCGCGGCGCCCGCGCGGCAGTTCGCGCCGGTGTACGCAGGTGATCAGCGTGTCGCCGAGGTCGGCCGCTGCGCCCGCCAGGGCCCAGGGCCGGACCGGCTCGCCCCGGACCGCCGTGTACATCGCGCCCGCCCCGAGCGCCACGTCGCGCCCGCCCAGCGCGCGGGCGAACACCAACGCCCCCGTGCGGTCCGCGTCGGCGCCGATCCACGGCCGGGACACCCGGGGCGGATCGAGCAACGCGACCACGCCGAGCGCCGCGCGGGCCGCGCCCCAGCCGAAGGTCGCCGGGCGGACCAGCCGGTCGGCGAAACGTTCCGTAGTCGTCACACCCGGCACGGTATCGCTCCCGGGTCACTCCAGCGGCGGGTGATTTCGTGCATTAGCCTCGCCCTGCCGTACACACGCACCGGCGAAAAACGAGCGGTCGGCGCCGTCGTGACGATCCGTCACGCATCCACGGGGGTGGAGGGAGGCGTCGGGTCGCACCACGGGGATGGAGAACCACGTTGTACCTGCGCAAGCCCGCCGTCTCGGCACTGCTGATCACCGCTTCCGTCGTCGCGCTCACCGGCGGATGCGGCCTGATCGACAAGGCCAAGGGCGACGACAAGGACGACAAGAAGGACGACAAGAAGAACGCGGCGACCACCGCACCCCAGACGCCCGGCGGCACCGGCGGCGCACCCGCCACCCAGCCCGGCGGCGGTCAGGGCACCGCGCCCGGCACCGCGCCGGCAACCGGCAAGCCCGGCGGCGGCACGATCGACGTGAACGCCAAGGACTTCTGCAACCTGCTGACGCCGGCCGAGCTCAAGGGCGTGGTCGGCGGCGAGGTGGCCCGGACCAAGAACGATGCCACGCTGCGCTCCTGCCGCTACTACGGCCCGGCGGACACCCCGCTGGTGGACGTGCAGTACTTCACGCACAGCGCCAGGCTCGCGGGCACCCCCGACAGTGTGCTGGCCAAGAACGACCTGGCGAAATTCGGGCAGAAGATCACCGATCTCGGCCCGTTCCCCACGCTCTACGTGCCCGGCGGCGGCACCTACCCGGCGCCCACCAGCCCCCAGGTCTACTTCGCCAAGACGCACGGCGACCTGGTCGTGGAGGCGCACGTCTCGCTCACGCCCTTCTCGAAGGACCTGCCGCGCGCCCAGCACATCGCGGTCGCCAAGATCGTCGCGGACCGGATCTGAGCCGCGGCCGCGCCGCGCACCCGTCGGGGCCGGACCGCGGTCCGGCCCCCGATCCGGGCTCAGTTGCCCTTGAGCTCGGGGAAGTCCTCCTCGAACCATTCGAGCGGGCCCCGCCCGGCCAGATCGCCGTCGTGCAACTCACGCTCGCGGCCCCGCAGTTCGACCCGGCGGATCTTGCCGGAGATGGTCTTGGGCAACTCGGCGAACTCGATCCGGCGGACCCGCTTGTAGGGCGAGAGCACCACGCGCGCGTGCCGCAGGATCGCCAGTGCGGTCTCCCGGGTGGGCTCGTGCCCGGGTGCGAGCACGACATACGCCTTGGGCACCGCGAGCCGCACCGGGTCGGGTGAGGGCACCACCGCCGCTTCGGCCACCGCGTCGTGCTCGATCAGCACGCTCTCCAATTCGAACGGCGAGATCCGGTAGTCGGACGCCTTGAACACGTCGTCGGAGCGGCCCACGTAGGTGATGTAGCCGTCCGTGTCCCGGGTGCCGACATCGCCGGTGTGATAGAAACCGTCGCGCATCGACTCGGCCGTACGCTCCGGGTCGTCGAGATAACCCGTCATCAGACCCAGTGGCCGGGCGGCCAGTTCGAGGCAGATCTCGCCCTCGGCGCCGGGTTCGGCGACCACCTCGCCGGAGATCGGGTCGACCAGCGCCACGGCGTAGCCGGGCAGCGGCCGGCCCATCGACCCCGGACGCACCGGCTGTCCCGGCGCGTTGCCGATCTGCGCGGTGGTCTCGGTCTGCCCGAAGCCGTCCCGGATGGTCAACCCCCAGGCGGCCCGCACCTGTTCGATCACCTCCGGGTTGAGCGGCTCGCCCGCGCCGATCACCTCGCGCAGCGCGGTGCGCCAGCCGCCGAGGTCCTCCTGTACCAGCATCCGCCACACGGTCGGCGGCGCGCAGAACGAGGTCGCCCCGCAGCGCACCATGGTGTCCAGCAACGGCCGGGCGGCGAACCGCTCCTGACGCACGATCAGGATGGTGGCACCGGCATTCCAGGGGGCGAAGAAGTTGCTCCACGCGTGCTTGGCCCAGCCGGGCGAGGAGATGTTCAGGTGTACGTCGCCGGGCCGCAGGCCCAGCCAGTACATGGTGGACAGGTGCCCGATCGGATAGCTCGTCTGGGTGTGGCCCACCAGCTTGGGCCGCGCGGTGGTGCCGGAGGTGAAGTACAGGAGCAGCGGGTCGGTCGCGGCGGTCGGCCCGTCGGGGGTGAACGGCTCGAACGGCTCGTCCGCGTCGTGCGCGTCGGCGAACGTCAGCCAACCCGGAGTCGGTTCGCCCACCACGATCCGGGTCCACTCGCCCGGCACCTCGGCGAAGCCCTCGGTCACCGCCGACTCGGCGATCACGTGCGCGACATCGCCCCGGGTGACCCGGTCGGTCAGGTCGGCCGGCGCCAACATCGTGGTGGCCGGAATGATCACCGCGCCCAGCTTCATCGCGGCCAGCATCGCCTCCCACAATTCGAGCCGGTTGCCCAGCACGAGCAACACCCGGTCGCCGCGCCGCACCCCCCGCGCGCGCAACCAACCGGCGACCCGGTCCGAGCGCCGGGCCAGTTCGGCGAAGGAGACCTTGGTGTCGGTGCCGTCCTCGGCCACGATCCACAACGCGGTGGTGTCGTTGTCGCGCGCGATCGCGTCGAACCAGTCGAGCGCCCAGTTGAACTCGGTGGGATCGGGGCGCGGGAAGTCCCGGCACGCGGTGGGCTGATCCTCGCGGTGTTCGAGCAGGAAGTCGCGCGCAGCGCGAAAAGCCTCGGTCGCACCCGTCGTCATCGCCGAATTCCTCCGTCTGTCGTGCCGTGTCGCGATACCTCGGCACCGCGTCGTGGGTGCCGGAACGCACCCTCGCATCACCCGTTCGAGCGGTCAACGACCGGGACCGGGCTCCGCACGTTGACCGTCACGGTGCCGGGCCGCAAGACTCCGGGAAGGCATGGAACCAAGCGGATAAAAATGATCTTGATCTGACAAACGGGACCGTAATTGACAGACAGTACGGGGCGATCCGGTCCACGTGTGCTCGTCCTCGCCGACGACCTCACCGGTGCCAACGCGACCGCGGTGCGCTTCGCCCGGCGCGGCATGCGCACCCTGGTCACCGGAGGGCCGCCTCGGGAATGTGTCAGCGCGCCGGACGTGCTCGTGCTGGACCTGGCCACCCGGCATCTGCCCGGAGTGCAGGCCGCCCGCCGGGTGGTCGCGGGCGCGTCCGTGTTCCCCGACGTGCCGCTGGTGGCCAAGCGGGTGGACAGCACGCTGCGCGGCAACCCCGGCGCGGAGACCGCCGCGTTGCTCCAGGTCCTGGACACGCGCTCGGGGCCGCCGGTGCGCGCCCTGGTGGTGGCCGCGCACCCCGAGGCCGGGCGGACCACCGAGGGCGGCATCCACCACGTGCACGGCGTGCCGATCGCGGACAGCGAGGCGGCCCGCGATCCGTTCGACCCGGTGACCTCCTCGTGTGTGCTGCAGACGTTCGACGCGATCGACCGGCCGATCGCGCACGTCCCGCTCGACGTGGTGCGCGGCGACTCGTCCGGCCTGGCCCGCGCGCTGCTCGACCCGGGCGCCCGGGTGCTGGTGTGCGACGCGGTCACCGAGGCCGACGTGGAGACACTCGCGCTGGCCGCCGCCGCCGCGGCCCTGGGCGGTGAGCTGCGCTGGTTGCCGGTGGACCCCGGGCCGTTCGGCGCGGCCCTGGTCGGCGCCCTCGGCACGGTGCCCACCGGGCGGCCGGTGCTGGGCGTCGCGGGCAGCCTGAGTCGGCTCAGCCGTGAGCAGATCGCCGAGACCGATCGCCGGCTCGGCGCCCGCTGGCTGGAGGTGGGCGACGCGCCCGATCCGGTCCGGGTGGCCGCCGACCTGGTGGCGCTGGCCCGCACCGGCACGGCGCTGATCGGGATCCGCACCCGGGTGCCGGACCGGGTCGACCCGGTGCTCGCCGCGCGGCTCCCGGTGCTGCTCGGCGAGGCGGTCCGGCGCACCCTGGTGGCCGCGCCGTTCGCGGGGGTCTTCGCGACCGGCGGAGACATCGCGGGCGCGGTGTGCACGGCGTTGGACGCGGACGGGCTCGCGGTGGAGACCGAGGTACAGCCGCTCGTGGTGGCCGGCCGGCTGGTCGGCGGGCCGCACGACGGGCTGCCGTTCGCGGCCAAGGGCGGCCTGGTCGGCGACGCGCACGCCGCGGTGGCCTGCGCGCTGCACCTACGGATGAGATCCACCGTCGCGCCGGCCGCGCCGATGGTGGTCACGGTTGGGGAGATCGATGGCTGACGGCGTTGGGCACCCGCGGCCCGTGGTCGCGCTGACCCTGGGCGACCCGGCCGGTATCGGTCCGGAGATCGTCGCCCGCACGCTGGTCGACCCGGGCCTGCCCGGCCTGGTGCGGTGCGTCGCGGTCGGCGACGCCGCGGCGCTGCGGCGCGGCGCCCGGGTCTGTGGGCTGGACCTGAGGGTGCGGCCGATCGACTCCCCGGAGCGGGCGCCGGACCCGGACCCGATGGTGGTCGACATCCTGGACACCGCGACCGTCACCGACGCGACGATCGCCGACGCGATGCCGTGGGGGCGGGTCGGCGCTCCCGCGGGCGCCGCGGCGCTCGCCGCGATCGAGCGCGCGGTGCGAGTCGCCGAGGCCGGGCAGGTCGACGCGATCGCCACCGCGCCGATCAACAAGGAGTCGATCTGGGCGGCCGGCTCCCGGCAGTTGGGCCACACCGAACTGCTCGGCGAACTCACCGGCGCCGTACACCCGGACACGATGTTCGTGGTCGGCGGCCTGAAGATCTTCTTCACCACACGACACGCGTCCTTGCGCACCGCGCTCGACCTGCTCACCGCCGAGCGGGTGGACGCGGCGATCCGAGCGGCGCACGACGCGCTGCTCGTGTTCGGCGAGGACGAGAACCCGGTGCTCGCGGTGGCGGCGGTCAACCCGCACGGGGGAGAGGGCGGCGCGTTCGGCGACGAGGAGATCACGATCCTGCGACCGGCCGTCGAGCGGGCCCGGGCGGCCGGGCTCGAGGTGGTCGGTCCGATCCCCGCCGACGCGGTCTTCCATCAGGGGCTGCGCGGGCGCTACGCGGGGGTGCTGTCGCACTTCCACGACCAGGGCCACATCGCGGCCAAGACGTTCGACTTCGACGGCACGATCTCGGTCACCGTCGGCCTGCCGATCCTGCGCACGTCCGTCGACCACGGCACGGCGTTCGACATCGCGGGCACCGGCGCCGCCGAGTACGCCTCGATGCGCGAGGCGGTCCGCGCGGCGGCCCGATTCGCGCACGCGGTACCGAGGATGCGCGCCCGCTGGCCGCGGGTGACCGGCGGACCGGAGCCGGCGGGCCGGTGACCGGGCGCGGGCACTCGCTCCCGCGTCCGTGCCTCGGTCACCGGACCGATTCGGTGTCGTGGGTGCCGTCGGCGCCTGCGGCGGGCCGCCGGCCGTCCGTCGGCCGAGTCAGCCGATGGTCAGGGCCCTCGCGATCCGGGCCGCCAGGTCCGCGTTGCCCAGGATCAGGGCGACGTTGGCGGCCAGGCTCGCGCCGCCGGTCTCGCGGTGGAAGAACTCCAGCAGGTACGGAGTGACCGCCTTGCCGCGGATCCCGCTCGCGGCCAGCGCGGCCAGTGCCCGATCGAGCACCCGATCGTGCAGGACCGGATCCAACTGCTCGGCCCGAGGCACCGGATTGGCCACCACCACGGCGCTGCGCCCCAGTCCGAGCGCCTCGTGCGCGCGCACCACGTCGGCCACCTCGTCCGCGGTATCCACCCGCCACTCCAGGCGATGGCCCGAATCGGCCAGGTAGAACCCGGGGAAGGCATGCGTACCGAACCCCACCACCGGCACGTTGAGCGATTCCAACCGCTCCAGCGTCGCGCCCACGTCCAGGATCGACTTGATCCCCGAGCACACCACGGTCAGCCCGCATCGGGTCAGCGCGACCAGATCCGCCGACTCGTCCCAACTCTCCCGAGCCTGCCGATGCACCCCGCCGAGCCCGCCGGTGGCGAACACCCGGATGCCGGCCTGATGCGCCAGATGGGCGGTCGCGCCCACGGTGGTCGCGGCATGCCCGCCCCGCGCGGCGATCAGCCCCAGATCACGCATCCCGGCCTTGAGCACATCCCGCGAGGTGGCCACGAACTCCAGCGTCTCGGGGTCGAGGCCGATCGACGGGCGACCGTGGACCAGCGCGATCGTCGCCGGAACGGCGCCCGCGGCCCGGACCCGGCTCTCGATCTCGCGCGCCACCCGCAGGTTGTCCGGACGCGGCAGCCCGTGCGCGATGATCGTGCTCTCCAGAGCGACCACCGGTCGCCCCGCGGCGAGCGCGTCCGCGACCTCCGGCAGGATCCGCAAGCCGTTCACCGGAAGCACGCTACCGGGCGCGAGCGGCAGGGGCGCCGCATACGCGCCGGGACGCGGCGGCTCGGCGTCGCCCCGGCGCTCGGATACTCCGATGATCATGGCAATCCGCCGTCCCGCCCCGACCCGCGCTCAGTGCCGGGGCTGGTACAGCACGGCGGTCCAGCCGTCCGGCCCGGTCACCCGCGCGCGCACCTCGTGCGGGCCCTCGACCGACTCGCCCACGGTGAACCCGCCCTCGCGCAGCGGCACCAGCGCCGCGTCGAGGTCGGCGACCTTGACCATCACCGACGCCGACTCGCCTTCTCGATCGGTGCCCGCCAGCGCCAGGCGACCTCCGTTGACGTCGAATTGCGCCCAGCGTTCCCCGTCCACGAAGGTCGGTTCCGCGCCGAGCACCGCGGTCATGAACCGCACCGCGGCGGCCATGTCGGCGACGGGGAAAGCGGCGGACAGGCCCTGAGCGGACATGGGATGCCTCCTACGGCGAGAGACGGGCACGGTATCTGATGGTCTATCAGGCGCACCGGACACCGGCCGAGTCGGGTCGGCGCCAACCCACCGACAGCGCGTCCCACCGGTTAGCCTCACAACCGTGGAGCCCACCGACACCGCAGGTCCGCCGGCCGAGCCCCCCGCGCACTGGGAGGCCGACGTCGTGCTGCGCGACGGCGCGACCGCCCACGTACGCCCGGTCGGTCCGGACGACGCGGGTCGCCTGGTCGACTTCTACGCGCGCGTCTCGGCCGAATCCAAATACCTGCGCTTCTTCACGCCCTACCCCAGGCTGTCCGACCGCGATGTGCGCCACTTCACCACCCACGACTGGGTCGACCGGGTGGGCCTGGGCCTGTTCGTCGGCGACGAGATGTTGGCGATCGTGCGCTACGACCGGATCGGCCCCGACGGCCGCTCCGTGCGCACCGGCCCCCAGGGCCGCTCCGCCACCGCCGAGGTGGCCTTCCTGGTCCAGGACGACCAACAGGGCCGCGGCGTCGCGTCGGTCCTGCTCGAACACATCGCCGCGGTGGCCCGCGAACGCGGCATCCGACGCTTCGTGGCCGACGTACTGCCGTCCAACCGGCGGATGGTCACCGTGTTCACCGAGGCCGGCTACACCCAGCAGTCCGCGTTCGAGGACGGCGTGGTCCGACTCACCCTGGAACTCGCGCCCACCGAGACCTCACTGGGCGTCATGCTCGGCCGTGAACACCGCGCCGAGGCCCGCTCGATCGCGCGCCTGCTCACCCCGCGCTCGGTCGCGGTGATCGGCGCCAGCCGGCGCGAGGGCACGGTCGGCCACACGCTCCTGGCCAACCTGCGCGCCGGCGAGTTCACCGGCGAGGTGTACGCGGTCAACCCGAAGGCGGGCCGCGAACCGATCGACGGCGTGCCGACCTACGCCTCCGTACTGGACATCCCCGGCCAGGTGGACCTGGCCCTGGTCGCGGTCCCCGCCGACGCGGTCCGGCAGGTGGTCGAACAATGCGGCCGCAAGGGCGTGCACGGCCTGGTCGTGGTCTCCTCCGGCTTCGCCGAGACCGGCCCCGAGGGCCGCGAACGCCAGCGCCGACTGGTCCGCGCCGCCCGCCGACGCGGCATGCGGGTGATCGGCCCGAACTGCCTGGGCGTGCTCAACACCGACCCCGAACTGCGGGTCAACGCGAGCCTGTCGCCGCGGATGCCGCGCCGCGGCCGAGTGGGCATGTTCGCCCAGTCCGGCGCGCTCGGGATCGCCATCCTGGAATCCACCGTCGGTCGCGGCATCGGCTTGTCCACGTTCGTTTCGGCGGGCAACCGCGCCGACGTCTCCGGCAACGACCTGCTCCAATACTGGGAGGACGACCCGGCCACCGACGTGGTGCTGCTGCACCTGGAATCGATCGGCAACCCGCGCAAGTTCACCCGCCTCGCCCGCCGGGTCTCGCGCAGCAAACCGGTGGTCGCGGTCAAATCCGGACGGCACAGCCAGGGCGTCCCGCTCGGCCACGTCACCCGCGCGCTGAGCCTGCCCGACTCGGCCGTGGACGCGCTGTTCCGCCAGGCGGGCGTGATCCGGGTGCCCACCGTCGCCGAACTCTTCGACGTCGGCCAACTGCTCGCCTACCAACCGCTGCCCGCCGGCGACCGGATCGCGATCATCGGCAACTCCGACTCGCTCGGCCTGCTCACCCAGGACGCCTGCGCCAGCGCCGGCCTGAACCCGCTGCGCCCGGTCGACCTGACCACCTCCGCGACCGCCGACGACTTTCGCGCCGCGCTCGCCGACGCGCTGGCCTGCACCGAGACCGACGCGGTGATCACCGTGTTCATCCCGCCGCTGACCACCTCCGGCGACGAGGTCGCCGGCGCGATCGCGGACATGGCCGGACGGGCGGCGGAGATCGGCAAGCCGTTGCTGACCACCTACCTCGCGCACGAGGGACTGCCCACCCAACTGCGCCGACTCGACGCGGACGGGGTGCCCGCGTTCGGCTCGGTGCCCTCCTACCCGGCGCCGGAGAACGCGGTCCGCGCGCTCGCCGAGGTGGTGCGCTACGCCGCGTGGCGCCGCCGGCCCACCGGCCGGGTGCCCGAACACCCCGAGGTACGCACCGACCACGCCCGCGCGCTGGTCCGCGCCCGGCTCGGCGGCGAGGACGCGGCCGGCCTGTCCCCGGCGGACGCGGCCGAGCTGCTCGACTGCTACGGCATCGAACTGCGGCGCGCGGTAAGGGTGGACGGCGAGGACGCGGCGGTCCGCGCGGCGACCGAACTCGGCTACCCGGTCGCGCTCAAGACCATCGCCGAACATCTGCGCCACCGGGTGGACGTGGACGGTGTGCGGCTCGACATCGGCGCCGAGGCCGGACTGCGCCGAGTCTTCCGGGAGTTGACCGCCCGCCTGGGCGGCCCGGACCAGGCCCGCCTGGTGGTGCAGTCGATGGCGCCGCACGGGATCGCCACCGTATTGGGCCTGACCTACGACGAATCCTTCGGCGCGGTGCTCTCGTTCGGCCTGGCCGGACCGGCCACCGAACTGCTCGGCGACGTGGCGCACCGCCTGGTCCCGGCCACCGACCAGGACGTGGCGGACCTGGTCCGCGAGGTCCGGGCGGCTCCGATGTTGTTCGGATATCGCGGCGCCCGTCCGGTGGACGTGCCCGCCCTCGAGGACATCCTGCTGCGGCTGTCCCGGCTGGCCGACGACCTGCCGCAGGTGACGTCGATCGAACTGAACCCGGTCGTGGTGGCCCCCGAGGGCGCACACGTACTCGGCGCGCTGATCCGCCTGTCCCGCCCCCCGGCCCGCACCGACCTGGGCCCGAGGTCCCTGTCCCGGCCGTAGCCGGTGCGCACCCGGATATCTCGCACGTGGGCATTTCGTACCTGGACGTTTCTTAGGAGGACATACGGAACCGCCGCCGTACTCACATGCCACCCCGAGCTGTGGCACCTACGTACGGCGACGGCTCCGGGCCGGATCCGCTCCGCGGCATGCCCCTCCGCGCCTGCCCTCCACATGGCCGCGCATTTCATGCCGTTCGACGCTTTCCGGACCGAGCCGCCCCGCGCCGGTCGTTTCCCCGAGTGTCCCCGGCGGCGAGGCGGTGTCACTCGTACCCCCGCCCGGGGGCCCGAGTGTCGTGAGAGATCCGCCGGTGCCACCGTCTACACGGCGCGTCCCTGTTGCCCCGGCCGGGCCTCTCGAGGGATCAGTCAACCCCGCCGAACCGTCGAACGGGAGGGCGCACGGAAGGCGCACGGTGGCGATCCGTGGATGCCGTACCCACAGTGCGCATCCACCTCACCCGTTCGGGCCTGTCATTACGTCGACAAACCGTCACCATTCGGCAACGGCCGGTATGCGACCCGATCTTCGGACGAGGTGGATGGCGCACGTGTGCCCCCGGAGGTGCCAGGATGGGGGTATGGCTAAGACCACCACCTCGACCCAGGGGCTGCGCACGGCCATCGAGCGCAGCGGTTACTACCCGAGCCTCGTTGCCGACGCGGTCGAGTCCACGATCGGCACCGAGCCGGTCGACGCTTTCCTGGTGCACCAGGAGACCACGTTCGATTCCAATGAGGTCCGCCGCCACATCACCGTTCTGGTGCTCACGCCAGGCCGCTTCCTGGTCAGCCACACCGACGAACACGCGCCGGACGACACGTCGCCCACGCCGTACGCGACCACGTCCACCGAGACGGTGCGGATCGACCGACTCGAATCGGTCGTGGTCAGTCGCGTCGTGGGCAACCCCGCCGAATACGTTCCGGGCGCCCCGCCGCGCGAGGCCGTGCTCACCATCGGGTGGGGCGCGGTCGGTCGGATCGACCTCGAACCGGCAGGTTGCGCCGACCCGAACTGTGAGGTCGATCACGGCTACACCGGTTCGCTGACCGCCGACGACCTCTCGCTGCGGGTCAGCGAGGCCGCCGACGGCCCCGAAGCGGTCGAGCTCACCCTCACGTTCGCCCGCGCGCTCTCCGAGGCCGTGGCCGGCATCAACCAGTGAGCGCCTCCGTTTGGCTCGACGAACAACCCCCGGTCCCGTTGCCCCGCTACGGGACCGGGGCGCTGTCCGACCTGATGCCCTCCATAGCCGCCTCCCTCGGTCTGCCGGGGGAGCGGAACCCGCTCGGCCTCGCGCCCGCGCGCGCCGCGTGCGTGTTCCTGATCGACGGCCTGGGTTGGGAGCTGCTGCGGGCGCATCCGGTCGAGGCGCCCTACCTGCACTCGCTCCTGCCCACGTCGTTCGCCGGCAGCGGTCGCCCGCTGACGGCCGGCTTCCCGGCCACCACCGCGACCAGCCTCGCCTCCTTCGGCACCGGGCTGACCCCCGGGGTGCACGGCCTGGTCGGCTACTCGACGGTGGTGCCCGGCGAGAACCGGCTGATGAACCAACTGCGTTGGGCCGACGACGTGCGCCCGCGCGACTGGCAGCCCTATCCGAGCGTGCTGGAACGCGCCGCGGCGGCGGGCATCACCGTCGCGCAGGTCAACGACGCGATGTTCGAACACACCCCGCTGACCAAGGCGGTCCTGGCCGGGGGCCGCTACTACGGCGCGGAGTTCGGCGAGCCCAGAGTCAAGTCCGTACACCGGCAACTCGCCCGACCCGGACCGGTCCTGGTCTACACCTACGCGAGCGAACTCGACCGCTGCGGCCATGGCACGGGCGTCGACTCACCCGAGTGGCGCGCCGAACTGCGCCGGATCGACGGGGTGGTCCGGGCACTGGCCGAGGGGCTGCCCGCCGACTCGGTGTTGTACGTGACCGCCGACCACGGCATGGTCGACGTGGCCCCCGAACACCGCGTCGATGTGGACGCCGACCCGGGCCTGTCCGCCGGTGTCGCGCTCCTCGGCGGCGAGTCCCGCGCCCGGCACGTCTACACCCGGCCCGGTGCGACCAAGGACGTGCACGCGATCTGGGACGACATGCTCGGTGACCAGATGTGGGTGGCCACCCGCGAAGAGGCCATCGACTCGGGCTGGTTCGGCCCCAAGGTCGAGGATCGGGTCCGCCCTCGCATCGGCGACATCGTGGCGGCGGCCTTCGGCGACATCGCCGTCATCGCCTCCCGCCGCGAACCGGGCGAAGCCCGCCTGATCGGCGTCCACGGCTCGATGACGGCGGCGGAGCAGTCGGTCCCCCTGCTCGAAGTCCGCGCCTAGTTCGCGGCCGCAGGGCCCTGCCGGGTCGGGGGACTCGGTTCGCTCGCGACCTTCGTCTTCGCGGATGGTCGCCGGGCCCACGCCGGCCACGGCAAAGGGGCGGTCTCCTCGGAGCCCGCCCCTTTGCCGAATCCCGCCTGATTCAGGCCTGGTTGCGCCTCTTCGAAGCGACGAGCGTGGCGACGCCCGCAGCGGCGCCGAGCAGCAGGACGATCTTGAACAGCTTGCCCATGGGAATGGACCCCCTCGATGGTCGGACGATATGCGTCTCCCGGCCGAGGAAGGTCGCGGGCGGCGCGATTCCGTGTGTACGTAGGCGCACGGGTCCCGTCGATCCCGGACCCCGTTTCCGGACGGGAGCCCGTCGGACTCGACTCTACGTCACCCGTTTGGTTCAAGGGTGGAGTGGTTTCCGGTCGGAGTGGCGAGCTGGGTTCGGCCGCTCCGCCGGCCCCGATCGGCACGCCCGCTATTCCGGGTCGTTCGGGTTGGACGCCACCGCGATCACGTTGAACACCGCGCCCTGTGGGTCCTGCAGGGCCGCGACCCGGCCATATGGCGATTCCTCCGGCCCGCGCAGCACCTTGCCGCCGAGCGCGTCGACCCGATCGACCGTCTCGTCCGCGTCGCCCACCGCGAAATACGCGGCCCAGTGCGGCGGCGGCCCGTTGCGGGCGCCCGCGACGCCGCCCCGCGGCACGTCGCCCACCTGGAATGTCGCGTAGTCGAAGTCGGCGTCGGACATGTCCTGGTAGGTGTAGCCGAACGCCGCCGCGTAGAACTCCTTGGCCCGCGCGCTGTCCGGCGTGTAGAGCTCGTTCCACACCACCGCGCCGGGCTCGCCGACCACCCCCGCGCCGAGGTGGTCCCGCGCCTGCCAGATGCCGAACACACCCCCGGTCGGATCGGCCGCGAGCGCCATCCGGCCGAGCGTCTCGACCTCCATCGGCGGCACGATCACCCGGCCGCCGGCCCCGGTGATCCGGCGGACCGTCGCGTCGGCGTCGTCCGCCGCGAGGTAGGTGGTCCAGGCGATCGGCCCCTGCTGCGCCGGCGTCCGGTCCAGCAGGCCGGCCACCGGGCGCCCGTCCAGCGCGCAGGTCGTGCAGTGCCCGAGGTGGGCCGGACCGAGCTCCCCCTCCCAGCCGAACAGCCCCCGGTAGAAGGCCAGTCCGGCCGCGACGTCGGGCACCGCCAGGTCCACCCAGCACGGCACCCCGGTGGGATATCGCGAGGTCCAATCGCTCATCACTGCCTCCTCGGCAGACGGTGACAAATTCGGGCAATACGAAGTCGATGCTGCCACCCGGGTCGGACATCTGCTCGTCGCCGGCCGCCGTACGCGGCAGGATGCCGGTATGAGTTCCCTGATCAGCGCGGCCGATCTGGCCGCCGCCCTGGACGGTTTCGGGCCGCCGCTGGTGCTCGACGCCACCTGGCAGCTCGGCGGCCCGCCCGGCATCGACGCCTACCGGGTCGCCCATGTGCCCGGCGCCCACTTCGTCGACCTCTCCACGGAGTTGTCCGGACCACACACCCCCACCGGCGCCGGCGGCCGGCATCCGCTGCCCGAACCGGCCGCGTTCGGTGCGACCATGCGCCGGTTCGGGGTCGGACCGGAGACCGACGTGGTCGTCTACGACGGCGGGCAGAGTGTGGCCGCGGCCCGCGCCTGGTGGCTGCTGCGCTACTTCGGCCACGACCGGGTGCGCGTGCTCGACGGCGGCCTCGCGGCCTGGACCCGGGAGGGTCGGCCGGTCACCGACGTGGTGCCGGAACCCGCCGAACCGGGCACGTTCGTACCGCGCCCGGGCACCCTGCGCCGGCTGGACGCCGAGGAGACCGCGGCCCTGGTGGCCGCCGGTGGTGTCCTCCTGGACGCCCGCGCCGGTGAACGTTTCCGCGGCGAGACCGAGCCGATCGACGCGAAGGCCGGGCACATCCCCGGCGCGGTCAGCACGCCGGCGACCGAGTACACCCACCCCGACGGCCGCTTTCGCGAACCCGCCGAGCTGGCCGAATACTTCGCGGCCAAGGGCGCCGTCCCCGGCGCGCGGGTCGCCGCGTACTGCGGCTCCGGCGCGACCGCCGCGCACGAGGTGCTCGCCCTGTCCCTGGCCGGCATCCCGGCCGCGCTGTACGCCGGTTCGTGGAGCGACTGGATCACCGACCCGCGACGCCCGGTGGCCACCGGGGAGTAGCCCCTCCCGCCGAACCCGCGGAAAAGGAGCCGAGGGCCCGGGTAACGGACCCTCGGCTCCGGAAACCTCGATCGACCCCATCGATCATTCCCGCCGCTTGCGCCTGCTCCCGAAGACGATCTCGTCCCAACTGGGCACCGTGGCCCGGCGACCGGGACGCACGCCGTCCGCCTCGGCCTGTCGGTCGGTGCTGCCGACCAGTCGCTCGCGATGCGGCCCGACCACGCCGCGCGGTACCAGCACGTTCTCGTACGCGCTGCCCGCGCCCGCCGCGGCGGCCGGTGCCTGGGCGTCCTCTTCCTCGATCGCCTCGGCCCGCTCCTGGCGCTCGGCCCGTTCGGCGCGCTCGACGCGTTCGATGCGATCCGGGCGCTCGGCGCGTTCGATGCCGCCCACGCGCGGGCGCTCGGCCAGCGCGGTGACGTCGATCCGCATCGGCCCGGGGGAGGCATGTTGCGGCTGACCCTGCGGTTCGCCGCGCAGTCCGGGTACGGCGTCGAGCAGGCTGGTGATCGCGTCGTCCTCGTTCTCGCGCGGGATCGTGGCCAGGCGCGGTCGGAACGGGAACGGGGTCTCGGACGCGGCCGGGTGCTCGCCGATCAGCGACCGGGCCTCGTCGTCGTTGGTGGTGACCAGGCGTCGGGGCGGGTCGAAGCTCCAACTCGCCGAGCCCAGCTCGCCGTCGGCGCGGTAGAGCAGCAGGATCTCCCAGCTGCCGTCGTCGCGCCGCCACGAATCCCACTGCACCGACTCCGAGTCCGCGCCGCGCAGATGCAGCCGCTCGGTGACGATCTCGCCGAGCAGCGGCCCGGTGGTCTCGCCCTGGCGGCGGATCGGGGTCTTGCGGGCACGTTCGGCCATGAAGGCGCGCTCGGCGAGTACGGGACCCTCGAAGCGGCGCACGCGGTCCACCGGGATGCCGGCGAGCTGCGCGACCTCCTCCGCGGTGGCCCCGGCCCTTATCCGGGCCTGGATGTCCCGCGGGCGGAGCTGGCTTTCGACTTCGATCTCGATCTGGCCGAGTCTGGCGCGGTCGCCCCGGACGGCGGCGCGGAGCCGTTCGTCGATGGGCAACATGTACTCAGTGCCGTCGGCAGCCTTCAGCACCAACCGTGTGCCGTCGTTGCTGACGGCCACGACACGCAGTTCGGGCATGGGGACCTCCCGGGTGGTGCCTGCCGACGTCACCTGCGTCGTTGCTCCCGCTACGAGTGTGACCTGCCCAGCCTCGACAAAGCCACAACCTGACCGAGTTGTCCGGCGTGTCGGATTTATTACCTGACTGGCCGAATTGCCCTGGTTACACCATTTCGGGTAGATGCCGGGGCGGTGCCCCACCCTGACCCCTGCGGTTGGTCGCCTCCCCCTTCGCGCACGGGTCGTTCCGGAACCTGGCGTGAACAGTACTCCATTCGGGGGCTCTACCGGGACACACCGCGCCGCATCGGCGCGTCCCGTTCGGAGGAGTCGTTTTCGGCCGTCCGGGGTGATGTCGATCACAAGAATGAGCCGATCGGAACGATACGGATGGGCTGTTCAGTCGTAATCAGGGTGAAGTCCTGTTTTTCATGATTAGCCGCTGTCCGTGACCGAATGTGCGATGAACATGCAAGGAAAGTGATGCCGGAAAGGACCGGGAGTGAACGCCGCCGGATCGATGTCAACGTGGTGCAGGTCGTGGGCAGTGCCCTGGCGGCGATCTCCTCGGCTTTCCTGCTCTCCACGCTCGGTGTCGCCGGGACGGTGATCGGCGCGGCGCTCGCGAGTGTGGTCGCCACGGTGGGCAGCGCGCTGTACGTCCACCTCTTCCGGCGCACCGGCGAACAACTGCGCGAGGTATTGGTCCAGCCGAACGAGGGTGGCCCCGGGCCACTGCCCGGCACGCTCGATCCGCGGCCGGCGGCGGCCGAGACGATGGTGCTGCCGGTCGGTGGCTACGAGTGGATCGAGCCCGCCGCGACCGGCGCGGACGAGGTCGAACCCGCCTCGGACGGCCCCGAGCGGGTCTGGCTGGCCCGCTCGCTGATCGGGGCCGTACTGGTGTTCGTCGTCGCGATGGGTGTCGTCACGCTCGCCGAGACCGCGATCGGCCGCTCGTTCGCGAGCCTGTTCGGACACGGCGGCGGGAGCGACTCGACCATCTCGCGGATCGTGGACAACAAGCCCGCCCGGCACGAGACCCCGCGCCCGCCGAGCGGTTCGACGCCGGCCCCCGACGCGTCGGCGACGCCGGAGCCGACCCGCAGTGCGGCCGGCGGCGACAAGGGCACCTCGGGCGAGCCCGGCGGCGCTACCCCGGCCCCCTCGACCACGCCGGCCACGCGCCCGAGCGGCACCCCCTCGTCCGATCCGACCACGTCCAAGCCGCCGACCACGTCCCGGCCCACCACCCCGCCCGCCGACGGCTCGGGCGGCGGTGCGGGTGCGGGTGCGGCGAACGGTGGCGCGGCGGCCGGCGGCAGCGCGCTCGGCGGCGCCGACCACGACCCGCGGTCCGACGCGGCAGCCGGGACCGACACCACCCGGCGCTGAACCGCGCGCGGCGGCCCGGCCGGCACCCGCGCCCGCTCAGTCGCCCAGTACCCGCCGCAGGTATTCGTTGCCGAAGCGGCGCTCCGGGTCCACCCGGTCCCGGAGCGCCGTGAAGTCGGCGAACCTCGGATAGAGCTGCGCGAGGCGGTCCGCCTCGCGGGTGTGCATCTTGCCCCAGTGCGGGCGCCCGCCGTGGCCGACCATGATCTTCTCCACCTCGGTGAAGTAGCGCTCGTGCGGCGTCCCCTTGTACATGTGCACCGCGAGGTACGCGGTGTCGCGGCCGTACGCCGTGGACATCCACAGGTCGTCCGCCGGGGCCACCCGCACCTCCATCGGGAAGCCGATGGGCAGCCCGGCCGCCTCGACGAAGGCCCGCACCTCGGTCAGCGCGGCAGTGGCCGCGGCGCGCGGCAGGGCGTATTCCATCTCGATGAAGCGCACCCGGCGCGGGCTGGTGAACACCTTGTGCGAGGTGTCCGAGTAGGTACGCGCGGACAACGCGCGGCTGGACAGGCGCGCGATCGTGGGCACCGTCCGGGGCGCCGCCCTGCCGACCCGGCAGGCCAGCGAGAACACGCCGTTGGACAACAGTTCGTCGTCCAGCAGGAAACGTGCCTTGGACAACGGCTGCGCCGGCCCCTCGATCCGGTTGTTCCGCTTCACATTGCAGTTGTCGGTGTGCGGGAACCAGTAGAACTCGAAATGTTCGTTGTCCGCGCACAGCGCGTCGAAGTCGGCGAGCACCGCGTCCAGCTTCATCGGCTCCTCGCGCGCCTCCAACACGAAGCTCGGCTCCACCGCGAAGGTCAGTGCGGTGACGATGCCCAGCGCGCCCAGGCCGACCTGGGCACCGGCGAACAACTCGGCGTTCTCGGTCGGGGAACACGTGGTGATCTCGCCGTCGGCCAGCACGATCTCCAGGCCGCGGATCTGCGCGGCCAGCGAACCGGACGCCCGACCGGTCCCGTGGGTGCCGGTGGAGGTCGCGCCCGCCAGGGTCTGCACCGCGATGTCGCCCATGTTGGTCAGCGCCAGGCCGTACCCGGCGAGCAGCGCGTTGAAATCGCTCAGCCGCATCCCGGACCCCACCGTCACGGTCCCCGCCGCCCGGTCCAGCGCGTGCACCGCGGTCAGTCCCTCCGGGCGGATCTGCACCCCGTCGGTGACCGCGACCGAGGTGAACGAGTGCCCCGCGCCGACCGCCTTGACCGCCAAGCCCTGCCCGGCGGCCCGGCGGACCGCGGCCGAGACCTCCTCTGCGGAGCGCGGGGTGAGCACCGAGTGCGGTCGCGCGGACTGGTTTCCGGTCCAGTTCCGCCACGTGGGCGGCGTCTTGGCAACGGCGGGGGTGGTGCTGCTCAACGCGTTCCTCCTGGGGTCGCCGCGGGATCTGCCGGACACTACTCGCGCGCCCACGGACCCGGAAGGGTTCGCGCGTCGATCCGCCGCAACTGACCTCCTCCGCAGGTCGGGTGCGGGGGAGGGGGTCCGCGATGCGAGGATCACAGGCATGCACGCGACACCGGCCCCCGACCCCAGTCCGTTCGACGCGCTCCTGGTGCTCTCCTTCGGCGGCCCGGACGCCCCCGACGAGGTGCTGCCGTTCCTGGAGAACGTGACCGCGGGACGCGGGGTGCCCCGCGAACGCCTCGAGGAGGCCGCCGGGCACTACGCGCACTTCGGCGGCGCCAGCCCGATCAACGCGCAAAACCGCGCGCTGATCGCGGCGATCGAGGCCGACCTCGCCGCGCACGGGCCGGCCCTGCCGGTCTACTGGGGTAACCGCAACTGGCGCCCCTACCTGGCGGACACCGTGCGCCGGATGGCCGACGACGGGATCCGCCGCGCCGCGGTCCTGGTGACCAGCGCCTACGCCTCCTACTCGGGCTGCGCGCAGTATCACGAGAACCTGCTCGCGGCCCAAGGCGAAGTCGGCGACCGGGCCCCGGCGTTCGACAAGTTGCGGCACTTCTTCAACCACCCCGGCTTCGTCGAGCCGCTGGTGGACCACGTGGTGGCCGCGCTGGCCGAACTGCCCGAGCCGGTCCGCACCGGCGCCCGACTGGTCATGGTCACCCACTCGATCCCCACCGTCACCGCGCGCACCGCGGGCCCCGACGGGGACGCGTACGTGACCCAGCACCGGGAGACCGCACGCCTGGTCGCCGAGGGCGTGGCGCGCGTGGTCGGGCGCGCGCACGACTGGGACCTGGTCTACTCCAGCCGCAGCGGGCCGCCTCAGGTGCCGTGGCTGGAGCCGGACGTCAACGACCACCTGGTGGCACTGGGGCGGGGCGGTGCGGTGCCCTCGGCGGTGCTGGTGCCGATCGGATTTCTCTCCGATCACCTGGAAGTGGTCTACGACCTCGACGTGGAGGCCGCCGCGACGGCCGCGCGGATCGGGCTGCCGATCAGCCGGGCCGCGACCACCGGCGCCGACCCCAGGTTCGCCGGCGCGGTGCGCGAACTCGTCCTGGAACGTGCCGCGACGCTGCGCGGCGAGGCGCCCGCGCGCTGCGCGCTCGGGGTGTCGGGCGCGGCGCACGACGTGTGCCCGATCGGCTGCTGCCCCGACCCCAGGGCGCTGAGCGCGAACCCCCGGGCGCTGCCCGCCGACCCGGCGACGGCCGCCCGGGCGCCCCGCGGGCAGGCGCTGCTCGGCCGAGCCGCCGGCAGGATGGCCCCATGACGATCGACACCGCGGAACTCCTGGCCATCGCCCGCGACGCGGCCCGGCACACCGGCGGCTTCCTGCTGCACGAGCGGCCCGCCGACCTGGGCGTGGCGGCCACCAAGAGCAGCCCCACCGACGTGGTCACCGAGATGGACACGGCCGCGGAGAAACTGATCATCGAACGTATCCGCACCCATCGGCCCGACGACGGCTTCCTCGGCGAGGAAGGTGACGCGAGCGAGGGCAGCAGCGGCGTGCGCTGGGTGATCGACCCGATCGACGGCACCGTCAACTACCTCTACGACCTGCCCGGTTGGTGTGTGTCGATCGCCGCCGAGACGGCCGAGGGCACGTTGCTCGGCGTGGTCGAGGTGCCGGTGGTCGGCGAGACGTTCCACGCCGTGCGCGGCGGCGGCGCGTACCGCAACGGCAAGCCGATCCGCTGCCGCCCCTCGGCCTCCTCGGACCGGGCCCTGGTGGCCACCGGATTCGGCTACACCGTCGAGCGGCGCACCCGACAGGCCGCGGTGATCGCCGCGCTGCTGCCCCGGGTGCGCGACCTGCGCCGGGCCGGCTCGGCCGCGATCGACCTGTGCTCGGTGGCCTCGGGACGGGTGGACGCCTACTACGAGCGCGGGCTGAACCCGTGGGACGTGGCGGCGGGCGCGCTGATCGCCCGCGAGGCCGGCGCCGAGGTGGTCGAGGACCTGTGGCCCGAGCCCGACGGCTCGACCGTGTGCCTGGCCGCGCCCGCCGCACTGCGCGCCGAACTCGAGGCGGCACTGGCCGCTCTGCACGCGTAACTGCGCACACCCGTGAGGCCCGGATCGTCTCGATCCGGGCCTCACGGGTCCTGGCGTTGCTCGCCCCGACAGCCGAACCCCCGGCGTCCGCTGGGGACCTCGCCGGGGGAGAACAAAAAAGTACCGCTGTGTCGTGGTGCGTTGGCTCGGGTCGGTGTGGCTCAGGCGCTTTCCGGCAGCACCCGCACGCCGTGCTCCGACGCCATGCGCAGAAGGTCGTCCAACTCGGACTGCTCGACCTCGACGAGGAAATCGTCGCCGGTGTCGCAAGCCTGCTTCAAAGCCTGTTCGGTCTCACGTATGCGTCGCAGTACGCCGGCCGTGAATTCGTCCATAAGGCCGCCCCAATGTCACTCGTCGTCGCCGGTTTCGGTTGTCCTACCCCCCGTGCAACGCCGGGGAAACCACCGATCCGGGCCTTTGCCGCCGCCTGATCGAGGGGCCTGACCAGCGGCCTTGCGCCGACCAACGGCCCGGTGTCGGACTTTCCGGGGCGTACCGGAATCCTTCCCTCCCGCAGGGGGTGCCGTAACGTCCGGAGGCGGTCCACCGCCCGGCGCACCCGGCGCACCACCCGCGCCGGCTCCGGTCCGCAGGCCGGCTTACCGGGGCTTTACCGGGGGGCGGGGGAAGATGGAGAACGGATCCGTCCGATTCGTGGATCCATTCCATTCAGCGAGCAGGAGGCACAGCCGGTGCGGGTTCTCGTAGTCGAGGACGAGCAGCTCCTGGCGGACGCGGTCGCGACCGGGTTGCGCCGGGAAGCCATGGCCGTCGACGTCGTGTACGACGGGGAGGCGGCGCTCGAACGAATCGCCGTCAACGACTACGACGTGGTGGTGCTCGACCGGGACCTGCCGATCGTGCACGGCGACGACGTGTGCCGCGCGGTCGTGGACACCGGCATCCCCATGCGGGTGCTGATGTTGACCGCCGCCGGCGATGTCAGCGACCGGGTCGAGGGCCTGGAGTTGGGGGCGGACGACTATCTGCCCAAGCCGTTCGCGTTCAGCGAGCTGATCGCCCGGGTGCGGGCGCTGGGCCGGCGGGCGGTCTCGCCGCTGCCGCCGGTCCTGGAGCGGGCCGGCATCCGGCTGGACCCCAACCGGCGCGAGGTGCTGCGCGAGGGTGTGCCGGTGCACCTGTCGCCCAAGGAGTTCGCCGTCCTCGACGTGCTGATGCGCGCGGACGGCGCGGTGGTCTCGGCCGAGCAACTCCTCGAGAAGGCCTGGGACGAGAACACCGACCCGTTCACCAACGTCGTGCGCGTCACCGTGATGACGCTGCGCCGCAAGCTCGGCGAGCCGCCCGTCATCCTGACGGTGCCCGGCGCCGGATACCGCATTTGAGGACCGCCATGAACGACAGCTCTCGGGCCGTCCCGGCGGAAGCCGGCCAAACCGCGACCGGCTCCGCGGAGCCGGGCCCGGGCGCCTCGACCGCGCCCGCAAAGCCGGGCCCGGCGGCCCGGTCCGGCCCACCCCCGCGCCCGGGCCGGCCGCCCCAGCCGCCGCGCCCCAGCGCGCCGCCCACCCCGGGCGCACCCGCCGCGCCGGTCCCACCCGGTGGCTCGGGCGCCACCGGCGCGCCGCCCAGGCCCAACCGGGAACCCGTTCGCGATCCACAACGCCCGGCCGCCGGCGGCCGGCGGCTGATCCTGGGTCGGGACGCGGACGACGCGGCGGAGATGTCGCGGCTGTCGCGGATGGCCCCCTCCCAGCTCCCGGCGCTGCTGCGATCCACCATCAAGATGCGGCTGACCGCGCTCTACGGCGGCATGTTCCTGATCGCCGGAGTGCTCCTGCTCGGCACCGTCTATCTGCTGGTGCGGCAGAGCCTGACCGAGGGCCGGCTGAATCTGAGCCTCGCGCCGAACACGTTGATGACCATCAACGGGGTGCCGATGACACCCGATCAGTTCGAGCAGTGGCAGACCATCCAGCAGATCCACCAGCGCGACACCGCGCTGAACTCGCTGCTCCAGCAGTCGCTCCTGGCCCTGCTCCTGCTGTCGGTGGTCGCCTTCGGGTTCGGCTACGTGATGGCCGGGCGGGTGTTGCGCCCGCTGGGGCGGATCACCGCGATCGCGCGCGAGGTGGCCGGATCCAACCTGCACCGGCGGATCGACCTGGACGGCCCCGACGACGAGTTCAAGGAGCTCGCGGACACCTTCGACGACATGCTCGACCGGCTGGACCGGTCCCTGGAGTCGCAGCGCAAATTCGTCGCCAACGCGTCCCACGAGCTGCGCACCCCGCTGGCGATCAACCGCACCCTCCTGGAGGTCGCGCTCGGCGATCCGGAGGCGTCCGTCGAGCTCAAGCAACTCGGCAAGACCCTGCTGGCCACCAACGAGCGCAGCGAGGGCCTGATCGAGGGCCTGCTGCTGCTCGCCCGCAGCGACAACGAGCTGACCGAGCGCAAGCCGGTGGACCTGGCCGAGGTGGCCCGGCGCGCGGTGGACCAGACCGGCGCGGAGGCCGCCGAGCGCAAGGTGACACTGCGCGACGAGCTGGGTCCCGCGGTGCTCCAGGGCAACGGGGTGCTCCTGGAGCGGGTCGCGATGAACCTGATCCAGAACGCGGTGCGCTACAACCGGGCCGACGGCACCGTCGACATCTCCACCGAAACCGGCGCCGGGGTCTCGGTGCTGACCGTGACCAACACCGGCCCCGTGGTGCCCGGCTACGAGGTGGACAACATGTTCGAGCCGTTCCGGCGGCTGCGCACCGAGCGGATCGCCAGCGACAAGGGTGTGGGCCTCGGGTTGTCCATCGTGCGCTCGATCGTGCGCGCGCACGGGGGCTGGATCGAGGTCGAGCCCCGTGACGAGGGTGGCCTGATGATGCGGATCGGCTTCCCGACCGGTTGATCGCCGGGTGCGGCGGCCCGCTCGACCGGGCCGCCGCGACCGAACCGGCTCGCACGTATGTACGAGAGTCGGGGATCACATTTCCGTCTGGGGGTGGAACCAACCTACGCTGTCGTAAGTTACGGAATCGTAGGGACGCGTCGTGCGGGCGATGCACAGCGTCGTCCTCCGTGTCTGCCACCTTTACGACGTTGTCTGCCGATGCCCTGGAGAGCCGATGAACCTTCTCGCCCCCGCCCCGACCGGCGCCGACCTGCTCCATGAGTTGGAGCAGGTCGTCGCCGTCGAGCTGGACCGCCACCTGGCCGTGGCCAAGGAGTGGTTCCCGCACGAGTACGTGCCGTGGAGTGCCGGTCGCGACTTCGACGGTGTGCTCGGTGGCGAGGCGTGGACCCCGGAGGAGTCCGGGCTCACCGACGTCGGCCGGATAGCTCTCACGCTCAACCTGCTGACCGAGGACAACCTGCCCAGCTACCACTACGAGATCGCCGCGATGTTCGGCCGCGACGGCGCGTGGGGCACCTGGGTGCACCGCTGGACGGCCGAGGAGGGCCGGCACGGCATCGCGATCCGCGACTACCTGATGGCCGCCCGCGCGGTGGACCCCGTCGCGCTCGAGCGCTCGCGCATGGAGCACATGGAGGCCGGCTATCAGGGCGACCACATGGACAACCCGCTGCACGTGATCGCCTACGTGACCTTCCAGGAGCTGGCCACCCGGGTCTCGCACCGCAACTCCGGCCGCACCTGTGGCGACCCGATCGCCGAGCAGCTGCTCGCGAAGGTGGCCACGGACGAGAACCTGCACATGGTCTTCTACCGCAACCTGCTCAAGGCGGCCTTCGAGATCGCCCCCGACCAGGCGATGCGCGCGGTCACCGAGATGGTCACCGACTTCCGGATGCCCGGACACGGGATCAGCGGCTTCGAGCGCGCGGCGGTCAAGCTCGCGGTGGGCGGCGTGTACAACCTGCCGATCCACCAGAACGACGTGATCCTGCCGGTGCTGCGCCACCTCAAGATCATGGAGCGCACCGACCTGGGCCCCGAGGGCGAGAAGTCCCGTGAGGAGCTCGCCCTGTTCCTGGGCGACCTGGACTCCCAGGTGGTGCGCTTCGAGGAGCGCCGGCTGGCGCTCGCGGCCCGCAAGGCGGCCAACCGGGCCTGAGCCCGAGCCCGACCACGACCGGGTCCGCCGCCCCCTCGGGGACGGCGGACCCGGGTTCCGTATTCGTGGCCTCAGCGCTTGCGGGTCGCGCCCAGCGACTCCTTGAGGGCGACCTTGCCACCCATCCGCAACACCGCGCCCTCGTACATGCGCGCGGCCAGCCGGACCAGCCCCACCAGGGCGAGCAACGCGATCGCCAGCGCGGCGACGTTCTCCCATACGGAGACCTCGTCGGCGGCGGTCAGGGTCGGCTGGAGCATCGCCGAGAACGGTGGGACGTAGGCCAACACGTGGGCGAGCGTGCCGCCCTCCCGGCCCAGGAACACCGCGGCCAGGAACGAGGCGATCAGCAGCGACGACATCGGCGTGACGACGTTCTGCAGATCCTCCTGGCGGGAGACCCGGGCCGCGGCGGCGGCGAACATGCACGCGTAGATCGCGTAGCCCACCACGAACCACAGCAGCACCAGCACCACCGGATAGACCATCGCGCCGGTCAACTCGACGGTGCCCAAGGCGGACGCGGCGGCCATGCCGACCACTGCGGTGACCAGCATCTGCAACAGGCCGAGCAGCCCGATGCCCAGGATCTTCCCGGTCAACAGCGCCCGCGCGGGCACGGTGGCCAGCAGGATCTCCACGATCCGGCTCGACTTCTCCTCGACCACACCGCTCGCCACCCACATGCAGAACAGCATCAGCATGCCGTAGAGCACGAGGGTGCCGACGAAGGCGATGCCCTTGCGGGTGTCGCGCTGCTTGGCCTTCGGATCCAGGGTCGTTTTGGGCATCGGGGCGATCGCCGACGCCTGGTTCACCGCACCCGGGTCGATGCCCGCCGCGCCGAGGCGCTGATCGCGCTCCACGGTGGCCCAGGAACTCTGCAGGACGGCCGCCAGCGGATCGGGCAGTTTGCTGTCCACCAGGATGCGACCGTTGTCCACGACGGCGTCCAGTTTCCCGTCGGAGAGCGCCTTCTCGGCCGCTGCGCGGTCGGCGACCGCGCCGACCCGCACGTCCACGTCGAGCAGCGTGGCCTGGCGCTCCGCGGTGCGCGCCAGCTGGGCCTGCTGCGGTCCGAGGAAGGCCACGTCGTAGCTCTTCGAGCCGCCGCCGAGCGCGGCCGGGACGGCCACCGAGGCCAGCAGGATCGCCAGCATCACGCCGACCGAGATCTGGAAGCCCCGATCCCGGATGCGCTCGGTGAACTCGCGCCGCGCGACCAGCCGGACGGCGGACCAAAACGTGCTGTCGCCGGATCTCATGCGCCGACCTCCGTACCGTTCACGACCTCACGGAAGAGTTCGGCGAGCGAGGGCGTCGCGGGCGCGAACGCCAGCACCCGGCCCGCCGCGCGGGCCGCGTCGAGCAGCGCCTGCTCACCGGTCCCGGAATGCAGTTCGACCAGCGTTTCCTCGCCCTCGACGGCGAGCACCGCGAGGCCGGGCAACTCGTTCGCCCAGTCCGCGGGCGCGCCCGCCACCCGTACCCGATAGCGCACCGCGCGCCGATCCCCGCGCAACTCGGCCACCGTGCCCGAGGCGTGCATCCGCCCGCCGTTGATGATCCCGACCGCGTCGCACAACGACTCGACCAGTTCGAGCTGGTGACTGGAGAAGAGCACCGATGCGCCGGCGGCGGTGCGCTCGCGCAGCACGCCGGCCATCACATCCACACCGACCGGGTCCAGGCCGGAGAACGGCTCGTCCAGGACCAGCAGCTCCGGCTCGTGGACCAGTGCCGCAGCCAGCTGGACCCGTTGCTGATTGCCCAGCGAGAGGGACTCCAGGCGGTCCTCGGGGGCGCCCGCCACGTGGAGCCGCTCCAGCCAGTGCCCGGCCGACGCGCGCGCCGCCGAGCGGGTCATCCCGTGCAGCTCGGCCAGATAGACCAACTGGTCCCGGATGCGCATCTTGGGGTAGAGCCCACGCTCCTCGGGCATGTAGCCCCAGCGCCGACGGACCTCCCGGTCCACCGCCGCGCCGCGCCAGCGGATCTCGCCCGCGTCCGGCGTCAGAACACCCAGCGCGATGCGCATGGTGGTCGTCTTGCCGGCCCCGTTGGTACCCACGAATCCAAACATTTGGCCCGGTTGCACGCTCAGCGAGAGGTCGTCCAGGACGACCTTCCCGCCGAATCGCTTGTCCAGGCCCGACAACTCGAGCACGAATCTCCCCGTATGGTTCAGCCCCCCCATATCGCACTTATATACGGGTCGATCGGGAGCGGCCAAACCTGCTTTCGAGTGTGCGATCCGACACACCCGGGTGAACCTCGCGCGGCCCGTCGATCAGTCCACGCGGCGCAGGTCCCGACGGAATCGGCGGCCGTTCTCGACGTAGCTGCGCACCGCCTCGGCGAATGCCCCGGGCGCGACGGCGTTCTCGCGGATCCTCGCGGGCACTCCGAGGGCCATCGCGTAGGACGGCACCTCGATCCGGTTTCCGACCACCGCACCCGCTCCCACCAGGGCACCCGTGCGAACCACGGCCTGATGCATGACCACCGCGCCGTTGCCCACCAGGCAGCGGTCCTCGATCACGCAGCCCTCCAAATGCACAATGTGACCGATCACGCACTCGTCGCCCACTACCGTCGGCCACGGCGCCGTCGTGTGCAGTACGCACCCGTCCTGTACCGACGTGCGCTCGCCGATCACGATCCGCCCGTGATCGGCGCGTAGTACGGCGCCCGGCCACACCGTAGAATCCGCGCCGATCTCCACGCTGCCGATCACGACCGCATCGGGGTGCACGTACGCATCGGGGTGCACCTTGGGCATTTGATCACCCAGCGCGTAGACCGTCACGATTCCTCCTGGTTGTGCAGGGCGGTACGGGGTTACAGTGGCCCCCCATCCAACCAAGTCACCTCTTTGGGGGTTCGGTTGGGTGTCGATTGCGTAACGAGCCTTGATGTAAGGCAAAATCTGCGCTTCGGGTCGGGCACAACTCCGGCCCCTCAAGCGTTACGTGCGCTGAAGGCATCGTCCAAGAGGGTTCACGGGCGGTGTCTGCACGACTGAGCACCGCAGATCCACCCGGAGGGGGAGAGGTACATGGCAACCGACTACGACACCCCGCGTAAGACCGACGACGACATCAACGAAGACAGCATCGAGGAGCTGAAGGCTCGACGCGTGGACAAGTCGGCCGGTTCGGTCGACGTCGACGAGTTCGAGCAGGCCGAATCTCTCGAGCTTCCCGGCGCGGACCTCTCCAATGAGGAGCTGTCCGTCCGGGTCGTCCCGAAGCAGGCCGACGAATTCACGTGCTCCAGCTGCTTCCTGGTGCACCACCGCAGCCAGCTGGCCAAGGAGAGGGACGGCCAGATGATTTGTAGCGACTGCGCCTGATCGTGTTCGGTCGAGGACGACCGGCGATGAACGGCAACCCTGCACACGCCATCCGGGTATCGGCAGGAGTTGGACCGTAGACGTTCGCCGAGCGTCCTCGAGCGCAACGGCACGACAGGGAACGAAGCGAAGCATCGAAACAATCGAAGACGCACGCACGACGTACGAAGTCGAACGTCCGCCGACGCACGGCGGGCGTTCTTGACTGTCCGGCGCCGGACCCCGGCGCCGGTCGGTCCCGCACACCCCGGGACGGGTCCGCGCCGCGCTCAGGCGCGGGCGCGCATCGCCGCCACCACGTCGATCAGCCGCTGCGGGTTGCGCGAGGACAGATAGAGGTAGGGCGTGGGATCGGCCGGGTCGACGACCTCGATCCGCGCGGCCAGCGGCAGATAGGCGCGCAGCACCATGAACGCGCGCGGGTCCGCGCTCTCCATCCGCAACGCGCGCGCCTGCTCGGGGTCGAGCGCGACACCCGCGCCCAGCGCGCTCAGCGGGATCCGGGCCCGGCCCGCGAGCAACTCGGTCTCGGTCACGGTGATCCGCGCCGCGCCGTAGGCACCGGTGGCCCACGCCGTCAGCGCGGCCAGGACCAGGGCCAGCACGATGGTCGGCACGATCCCGAAGGCCAGGCCCACCAGCCCGCCCGAGACGCCCATGAGCACGGTCAGGGCCCACCACGAGGCCGGCACGCCGAGTCGTTCGCTGTACGCCTGCATGGGACCAGCCTGTCATGCGCGGCGGACACGGTTCAGCGGGGGCCGTGCCGCCGGGTCAACCGGGCCAGCGTGCGGGTGACCCGCTCCGGCGGAGTGCGCAGCCCCGTCGCCACCCCTTTGGCGTAGTCCGAAAGGGCCGTCGGGGCCAGCAGGTCGAGCACCGCACCGGCCCGGGCATCGCCGCCCACCAGGTAGCGCGGGCGCGGCCGGGGCACGCTCAGCGCGGTGCGCACCGCGTGCGCGACCGGGGCCGGGTCGGGCAGCGCCTTGGCCCGGCGCACGATGTCGTCGGCGAGTTCGTACGAGTCGTGGTAGGCCGACGTCTTGCGCGGCGGCAGCCTGGACATGCCGCGCTCCCAGATGTCCGTCCCGAAGCCGCCCGGCTCGATCAGCACCACCTTGACCCCGAATCCGGCGGTCTCCATCCGCAGCGCGTCGGTGATCGCGCCCAGCCCCTGCTTGCTCGCGCAGTACCAGCCCACGAACGGGGTGGAGATCCGGCCGGAGATCGACGAGATGTTGACGATCCGCCCGTCCCGGCGCTGCCGCATCCGCGGCAGGACCAGGCGCGCGATCCGCGCGGGCGCGATCAGATCGGTCTCCAGTTGGGCGCGGACCCGTTCGTCGTCCACGTCCTCGATCGCGCCGGGCTGACCGATCCCGGCGTTGTTGACCACCGCCCACGGGCCGCCGCCGGTCATCTGGGCGATCTCGGTGAAGGCCCGCACCGTCGAGGTCGCGTCGGCGACGTCGAGCAGGACCGTGCGCACCCCCACCTCGGCCCGCTCGGCCGCCGCGCACAGTCGTTCGGCCTTGTCCCGGGTCCGGGCCGTGCCGATCACGTCGAAGCCGGAGCCCGCCAGCTCCAATGCGACGGCCAGGCCGATCCCACCGGTCGCCCCGGTGACGACCACGCTCTTGGTCATGCGCTTCCTTCCGTCCCGCGACCTGTTCGGCCGCGGCGCCGGCGGCCCCCGAGCCGCTGCGCAGGTGTCGGTCGCAACGACGGTAGTGTCATTCGGCGTGAGTCGACCAACATCCCTGACCCCGCCTCCGGACGCGGTGGTGCCCAGGCCCCACCCGGATGCCCCACCGCCCGGCACGGAGCTGGGCGAGCACTACAGCGACTGCTTCGGCTGCGGCGAGGCCGCCCCCGGCGGGCTGCGCATTCGCGCGCGCGCCGGCGAGGGTGTATCCGTGGACGCCGAGTTCACCGTCACCACGCTGCACCAGGGCGCCCCGGGCCTGGCCCACGGCGGGCTGCTGACCTGCGCGTTCGACGAGGCGCTGGGGGCGATCGGCTACATGCTGCACACCACGGCGGTGACCGGGCACCTGGAGACCGACTTCCGGCGCCCGGTCCCGGTGGGCGCCACGCTGTACATCCACGCGTGGTGCGAGGCGGTGGCCGGCCGCAAGATCTACTCGCGCGCGGTGGGCCGACTCGACTCGCCGGACGGGCCGGTCGCGGTCGAGGCGGCGGCGCTGTTCGTGAGCGTGGGACTGCGGCACTTCGTCGACAATGGACGTGCCGAAGACGTACAGCGCGTCATGGACAACCCCGACCTGTCGAAGGCGGCCCGAGCATTCGAGGTGAACCCGTGAGCACGAGTGTGGACATCCTGGTGCGCCGGCTCGACCCCGATCTGCCGCTGCCCGCCTACGAGCACCCGGGCGACGCGGGCGCCGACCTGGTGACCGCGCAGGACGCGGAGATCGCCCCCGGCGAGCGGATGGTGCTGCCCACGGGCATCGCGATCGCGCTCCCGGACGGCTACGCCGCGTTCGTGCACCCGCGCTCCGGACTCGCCGCGCGGTGCGGAGTATCCCTGGTGAACGCCCCGGGCACAGTCGATGCGGGATACCGTGGCGAAATCAAGGTTGTCGTGGTCAACCACGACCTGCGTACGCCGGTCGTTTTTCGTCGCGGCGACCGAATCGCCCAACTTGTGATCCAACGGGTCGAGCGAGCGGGGTTCCACGAGGTCGCCGAGCTGCCCGGTTCCGGGCGGGGCGAAGGCGGCTTCGGTTCCACCGGCGGGCACGCGGCGGTCGGCGTTGGTGCGCCGGACGCGGCGGGCAGCGCGGGCATCGTGCAAGACTCGGCTTCCGACAGGGAAGGACTGTGACGTGTTCGGTCGTCGCCGACGCAGCGAAAAGGATGATCTGCCCGTCGAGGAGCGCGAAGACCTCGACGACATCATCGAGGACGAGGACGACGCCGACGAGGCGTCGAGTGAGGCGGCCGGGTCGGCCGCCGACGACTCGGACCTCGACGAGCTGAGCCGACCGATCCCGCCCGCGCCCCGGCCGGACGGTCCGTGGGACTTCGAGGAGCTCGAGGACCCGCACGAGGATCGCATCGACCTCGGCGGGATGCTCATCGCCGGCGACCCGCGGATGGAACTGCGGGTCGAGGTCTCCAACGACCTGATCATCGCGGCCACGGTGGTCCTGGAGGACAGCGGTCTGCAACTCCAGGCGTTCGCCGCGCCGCGCAACGAGAGCATCTGGCACGAGGTGCGGGCCGAGATCGCCTCCGGCATCACCCAGCAGGGTGGCGTCGTGGACGAGCAGGACGCCGGCCTCGGCTGGGAACTGCGCGCCCAGGTGCCGGTCCAGCTCCCGGACGGGACGCAGGGCCACCAACTGGTCCGCTTCGTCGGGTGCGACGGGCCGCGCTGGTTCCTGCGCGGGGTGATCTCCGGTCGGGCGGCGGTGGATCCCACCGTCGGCGCCGACCTGGAGGCGATGTTCCGCGACACGGTCGTGGTGCGCGGCAACGACCCGATGGCGCCGCGCGACCCGATTCTGCTGCGGCTGCCGGAGAACGCCCAGGTCGACCCGAACAGCGGGCTCGCGGTGCCGCCGCAGGGCGCCGAGGAGAACCGCTTCGCGGGCGACCTCGACCCCTTCCAGCGCGGCCCGGAGATCACCGAGGTGCGCTGACTCGCGGCGGTTCGCGAGAAAATCGAATACCCCCGAAGGACACCGAGGCCCGGGCCCGCCGAAAGGCGGGACCGGGCCTTGTGCATGTGTGGTTCCGGAAACCGCGAATCTTGATGTCAAGGGCACGTCAAGAAGGCATATGAGCACGTTAGGGCGCCGCCAACGCTTTCGGATTTGCCCTTTTTATGAGGATTTTTGACGGCTTGGAACTGCTATCAATGACCTCGCCACGGGCGATCAAGCGCCTGTCCGTTCCGAGGAGTACCCGCGATGGCTGATGTGGCCTTCGTATTCCTGACGATCGCGTTCTTCGCGCTGGTCGTCCTGATCGCCAAGGGGGTGGCGAAGCTGTGAACGCTGACAGCATCGTCGGCCTGAGCGTCGCCATCGCCCTGCTCGGCTACCTGGTCCTGGCCCTGATCTTCCCCGAGAGGTTCTAGGTGAGCGTCACGCTCGCGGGGATACTCCAGATATCCCTGCTGATAGCCGTCTTGGCCGCGATCCATCGCCCGTTCGGCGACTACATGGCCCGCGTGTACTCCAGCGAAAAGCACATGCGCGGCGAGCGCGTCCTGTACAAGCTGATCGGTGCCGATCCCAACGCCGAACAGCGCTGGACCGTCTACCTGCGCAGCGTGCTCGGGTTCTCGATGTTCTCGCTGCTCGGCCTCTACGCCCTCCAGCGGTTCCAGGACCACCTCCCGTTCAACCTCGGGATGCAGCCGATCAAGCCCGACCAGGCGTTCAACACCGCCGCGTCGTTCACGGCGAACACGAACTGGCAGTCGTACTCCGGTGAGACCGCCATGGGCCACACGGTCCAGATGGTCGGCCTGACCGTGCAGAACTTCGTGTCGGCCGCCGTGGGCATGGCGGTGGCGATCGCCCTGGTGCGCGGGTTCGTTCGGGTCCGCTCGGGCGAGATCGGCAACTTCTGGGTCGACCTGGTCCGCGGTTCGGTGCGGATCCTGCTGCCGATCGCGATCATCGGCACCATCGTGCTCGTCGCATCCGGCACGATCCAGAACCTGTCCGACCCGCACACGGTGCAGACGCTCTCCGGCGCGTCGCAGACGATCCCCGGCGGTCCGGTCGCCTCGCAGGAGGTGATCAAGGAACTCGGCACCAACGGCGGCGGCTTCTTCAACGCGAACTCGGCCCACCCGTTCGAGAACCCCAACGCGTTCACCAACCTGTTCGAGATCTTCCTGATCCTGGTGATCCCGTTCTCGATGCCGCGCACCTTCGGTCGGCTCGTGGGCAGCCTCAAGCAGGGCTACGCGATCCTCGCCGCGATGTTCGTGATCTGGTTCGTCGCGGTCTGCCTGATGTGGTGGACCGAGGCGCACGGCAACGGCGCGGCGCCGGAGCTGGCCGGTGGCGCGATGGAGGGCAAGGAACAGCGGTTCGGGATTCCCGGCTCGTCGCTCTTCGCGGTATCCACCACGATGACCTCCACCGGTGCGGTGAACTCGTTCCACTCGTCCTACACCGGACTGGGCGGCGGGCTCACGATGCTGGGCATGATGCTCGGCGAGATCACGCCCGGCGGGGTCGGTTCGGGTCTGTACGGGATCCTGATCATGGCGATCCTGGCGGTGTTCGTGGCCGGTCTGATGGTCGGTCGTACGCCCGAATACCTGGGCAAGAAGATCGGCGCCGGCGAGATGAAGCTGGTCGCGATGTACATCCTCGTGGTGCCCGCGACCATCCTGACCTTCACCGCGATCGCCATCGCGCAGCCCGGCGAACAGGCGTCGATCATGAACTCCGATTCGCCGCACGGCCTTTCCGAGGTGTTGTACGCCTTCACCTCGGGTGCGAACAACAACGGCAGCGCGTTCGCCGGGCTCAACGCGAACACCGAGTTCTACAACACGATGATCGGGTTGGCCATGCTGATCGGTCGATTCGTCCCCATCGCCCTGGTGCTCGCCCTGGCCGGGCGACTCGCCGAGCAGAAGAGCATCCCGGACAGCGCGGGCACCCTCCAGACCCACAAACCGCTGTTCGTGGGTCAACTCGTCGGCGTGATCATCATCATCACCGGCCTCACCTTCTTCCCCGCCCTGGCTCTCGGGCCGCTTGCCGAGGGATTGGCATGACAGACACCGCAATACGCCCCACCGAAGAACACGTCGACGCACCCGCCGGCAACGGCCGGGTCTCGGCAGGCCTGTTCGAACCCCGTCAACTGGTGAAGTCGCTGCCCGGAGCGCTGCGCAAGCTCGACCCGCGGATCATGGTCCGCACCCCGGTGATGTTCGTGGTCGAGATCGGCTCGGTCATCACCACCGTCATGGCCATCAAGGACCCGAGCGTGTTCGCCTGGGTCGTCACCGTCTGGCTCTGGCTGACCGTGGTGTTCGCCAACCTGGCCGAGGCGGTCGCCGAAGGCCGCGGCAAGGCGCAGGCCGACACGCTGCGCAAGGCCAAGACCGACACGGTCGCCCGGCGCCTGGTCGGCACCAAGGAAGAGCGGGTCGCGGCCACCGAGTTGACGGTCGGCGATCTGGTGGTGTGCGAGGCCGGCGACATCATCCCCGGTGACGGGGATGTCGTCGACGGTGTCGCGAGTGTGGACGAGTCGGCGATCACGGGCGAGTCCGCGCCGGTGATCCGCGAGTCCGGCGGTGACCGCTCGGCGGTGACCGGCGGCACGAAGGTGTTGTCCGACCGGATCGTGGTCAAGATCACCACCGAGCCCGGCAAGACGTTCATCGACCGGATGATCGCGCTCGTCGAGGGCGCGGCCCGGCAGAAGACGCCGAACGAGATCGCGCTCAACATCCTGCTCGCGTCGCTGACCATCATCTTCCTGTTCGCGGTGGTCACCCTCCAGCCGCTGGCCCAGTACTCGCACGCCAAACAATCGCTGATCATCCTGGTCGCGCTGCTCGTCTGCCTGATCCCCACCACGATCGGCGCGTTGTTGTCGGCGATCGGTATCGCGGGCATGGACCGGCTGGTGCAACGCAACGTGTTGGCCATGTCGGGGCGCGCGGTCGAGGCCGCGGGCGACGTGTCCACGCTGCTCCTGGACAAGACCGGCACGATCACCCTGGGCAACCGGCAGGCGTCCGAGTTCGTCCAAGTGGACGGGGTGACGGAGGCCGAACTGGCCGACGCCGCGCAGTTGTCCTCACTCGCGGACGAGACGCCCGAGGGGCGCTCGATCGTGGTGCTGGCCAAGGAACGCTACGGGCTGCGCGAGCGACACCAGGGCGAGCTCACGAACGCCGAGTGGATCGCGTTCACCGCGCAGACCCGGATGTCGGGCGTGGACCTGACCGACGAGCGTGGTGTGCGGATGGTGCGCAAGGGCGCCGCGTCCGCGATCAACGCCTGGGTGTCCGAGCGTGGCGGCGTGGTCCCCGCGCAGTCCGGCGAACTGGTCGACGGGATCTCCGCGGCCGGTGGTACGCCGCTCCTGGTCGCGGTCGAGGACGTGGACGGCGCCCGGGTCCTGGGCGTGATCCACCTCAAGGACGTGGTCAAGGAGGGCATGCGGGAGCGGTTCGACGAGCTGCGCCGGATGGGCATCCGGACCGTGATGATCACCGGCGACAACCCGCTGACCGCCAAGGCGATCGCGGACGAGGCCGGCGTCGACGACTTCCTCGCCGAGGCCACCCCCGAGGACAAGCTCGCGCTGATCAAAAGCGAGCAGGCGGGCGGCAAGCTGGTCGCGATGACCGGCGACGGCACCAACGACGCCCCCGCGCTGGCCCAGGCGGACGTCGGCGTGGCGATGAACACCGGCACCTCGGCGGCCAAAGAGGCCGGGAACATGGTCGACCTCGACTCCAACCCGACCAAGCTGATCGAGATCGTGGAGATCGGCAAGCAACTGCTGATCACCCGGGGCGCGCTGACCACCTTCTCGATCGCCAACGACGTCGCGAAGTACTTCGCGATCATCCCGGCGATGTTCGCCAGCATCAAGGGCGCCGAGGCGCTCGGCCCGCTGGACAAGCTGAACATCATGCAGCTCGCCACCCCCGAGTCGGCGATCGTCTCGGCGGTGATCTTCAACGCTCTGATCATCGTCGCGCTGATCCCGCTGGCCCTGCGCGGCGTGCGCTACAAGCCGATGTCGGCCGACAAGCTGCTCGGCCGCAACCTGCGGATCTACGGCCTCGGCGGCCTGATCGCCCCGTTCGTCGGGATCAAACTCATCGACCTGCTCGTCTCGCTCATCCCCGGAATCGGCTGATTCAGATGGCAACCAACTTCAGTACCCGCATCCGCGTCCTGGGCGCGTCGCTCCGGGCCTTCCTGGTGCTCACCGTGCTGCTGGGCATCCTCTATCCGCTGTCGATGACCGGGGTGGCCCAGGCCTTGTTCAAGGACAAGGCCGACGGCTCCAGCGTCAGCCTCAAGGGCAAGGACGTCGGCTCCACCCTGATCGGCCAGTCCTTCGACCTGGTCGACGCGCAGGGCAACGCGCGCAAGTTCGACGCGGACGGCAAGGAGGTGCTCGCCACCGCCGACGGCAAGGGCTACACCTACCTCCAGGGCGGTGGCGCGCTGACCGACGAGCAGGCCACCGGTGTGAGCACCCAGCCCGACCCCAAGTGGTTCCAGCCGCGTCCCTCCGCGTCCAACTACGACGGCCTCGCTTCGGGGGCGTCCAACTACGGCCCCGAGAACCCCGCCTTCGTCAAGATCATCCGGGACCGCAAGACCCAGGTCGCCACGTTCAACGGAGTGAGCGAGGACCGGGTCCCGGTCGACGCGATCACCGCGAGCGGCTCGGGCCTGGACCCGCACATCTCCAAGGCGTACGCGCGGCTCCAGGTCGAGCGGGTGGCCAAGGAGCGAGGTCTCGACCCGGCCAAGGTACGTGCGCTGGTCGACAAGCACGTGGACGATCGCAACATCGGGTTCCTCGGCCAGGAGCGGGTGAACGTGCTGGAACTCAACCTCGCGCTCGCCAAGCTCGCCGGCTGATCGGGCGACCGCGATGTTCCCGGGTCGGAGCGTGCCGGTGTCGGCGCTCTCCGACCCGAGACAGAGAATGGTTGACATGGCACGTGGCAAGCTTCGGATCTATCTCGGTGCGGCGCCCGGTGTCGGCAAGACCTACGCGATGTTGGGCGAAGGGCAACGCCGGCGCGGGCGCGGCAGCGACGTCGTGGTCGGTTTCGTGGAATGCCACGGCCGGCCCAGCACGGAGGCGGCACTCGACGGTCTCGAGGTCGTCCCCCGGCGGGAGATGAGCCACCGCGGTGGCTCGTTCACCGAGATGGACGTCGACGCGGTGATCGCCCGGCGGCCCAGGATCGCCCTCGTCGACGAACTCGCGCACACCAACGTGCCCGGTTCGCGCAACGAGAAGCGCTGGCAGGACATCGAGGAGATCCTGGACGCCGGGATCGACGTGATCTCCACGGTCAACGTGCAACACCTCGAATCGCTCAACGACGTGGTCGAGTCGATCACCGGCGTGCCCCAGCGCGAGACCGTGCCGGACGAGGTGGCCCGCCGGGCCGACCAGATCGAACTGGTCGACATGGCCCCGGAGGCGCTGCGCCGGCGGATGGCGCACGGCAACGTGTACGCGCCGGAGAAGGTCGACGCGGCGCTGTCCAACTACTTCCGGGTCGGCAACCTCACCGCGCTGCGCGAGCTGGCGCTGTTGTGGACCGCCGACCGGGTGGACGAATACCTCCAGCAGTACCGCAACGAACACCAGATCGACGCGACCTGGCCGGCCCGCGAGCGGATCGTGGTCGGCCTCACGGGTGGCCCGGAAGGCGAGACGCTGCTGCGTCGAGCCGCCCGGATCGCCACCCGAGGCTCCGGCGGCGAACTGCTCGCCGTCTACGTATCGCGCAGCGACGGGCTCACCGGCGCCTCCCCGGAGGCCCTGGCCCGACAGCGCGCGCTGGTCGAATCGCTCGGCGGCACGTTCCACTCGGTGGTCGGGGAGAACGTGCCGACCGCGCTGCTGTCCTTCGCGCGCGGCGTCAACGCGACCCAGATAGTGCTCGGCAGCAGCCGGCGCAAACCCTGGCAATACCTGTTCGGCCCGGGCGTGGGCGCCACCGTCGCCGCGCAGTCCGGGGACATCGACACGCACATCGTCACCCACGAACACGCGGGCGTGGGCCGGGTGTTGCGCCCGCTGCGCTCGCCGCTGGGCCGGGGGCGACGGATCGCCTCGTGGGCGGTGACGGTGATCGGCCCGGTCGCGCTCACCTTCACCCTGGCCGAGACGCGCGGCAACCACGGCCTGTCCACCGAGATGTTGCTGTTCCTGACGGTCACCGTCATGGTCGCGCTGATCGGCGGACTGTGGGCATCGGTGCTGACCGCCGTGGTGTCCTCGATACTGCTCAACTACTACTTCACCCCACCGCTGCACAACCTGACCATCGACGACCCGGAGAACATGCTCGCGCTGGGCATCTTCGTACTGGTCGCGCTGTCCGTGGCCTCGGTGGTGGACCTGGCGGCCAGACGTACCCATCAGGCCGCGCGCAGTCAGGCCGAGGCGCAGACGCTGAGCTTCCTGGCGGGCAGCGTGCTGCGCGGCGAGCAGGCGCTGCCGGCGCTGCTCGACCGGGTGCGCGAGACGTTCGGGATGGAGTCGGTGGCGCTGCTCCAACGCGAGGAGCACCACAGCCCGTGGATGTGCGTGGGCAGCGTGGGGCCGCATCCGGCGGTCAAGCCCGAGGACGCGGACGTGGACGTGCCGGTGTCCGACTCGCTGGCCCTCGCACTGTCCGGGCGGGTGCTGCCGGCCGAGGACCGGCGGGTGCTCGGCGCGTTCGCGGCGCAGGCCGCGGTGGTCCTGGAGCGCCGGCAACTGGTCGCCGAGGCGGCCCAGGCGCGGCAGCTCAAGGAGGGCAACCGGATCCGCACCGCGCTGCTCGCGGCGGTCTCGCACGACCTGCGCACCCCGCTGGCCACGATCAAGGCGAGCGTGTCCAGCCTGCGGGCGGAGGACGTGAGCTGGTCGGAGGAGGACGAGGCCGAGCTGCTGGCGGCGATCGAGTTCGGCGCGGATCGGCTCGACACGCTGATCGGCAACCTGCTCGACATGAGCCGGTTGCAGACCGGGACGGTCACCCCGCTGATGGGCGACATCGGCCTGGACGAGGTGGTGCCCGGCGCGCTGGCCGGGGTGGCCGAGGAACGGGTCGTGTTGGACATCCCCGAGACGCTGCCCGCGGTGTGCGCGGACGCGGGATTGCTGGAGCGGGTGTTGGCCAACGTGATCGAGAACGCGGTCAAGCACAATCCGCCGGGCCGGCGGGTGCACGTGTCGGCCGGGGCGTTGAAGGACCGGGTCGAATTGCGGGTGGCCGATCGTGGTCCCGGCGTACCGGACGAGTCCAAGGGGCGGATCTTCGAGCCGTTCCAGCGCTTGGGCGACGCGCCCAAGGGCAATGGGGTGGGACTCGGGCTCGCGGTCGCCCGCGGCTTCGCGGAGGCCATGGACGGGACGCTGACCGCCGAGGACACCCCGGGTGGAGGACTGACGATGGTGCTGGCACTGCGGACGGCCGGGCTCCCGGTCGGGGGACCGACCACTGCGGCGGCAGAAGAAGCGACCACACAAGCGAGCACAGCGACCACTTGGGAGGAACGACGATGACACGGGTCCTGGTCGTCGACGACGAACCACAGATCGTGCGGGCCCTGGCCATCAACCTCAAGGCCCGCGGCTACGACGTGGACACCGCGGGGGACGGTACGGCGGCGCTGACCGCGGCGGCGGACCGGCATCCGGACGTGGTGCTGCTCGACCTGGGGCTGCCGGACATCGACGGGGTCGAGGTGATCAAGGGACTGCGCGGGTGGACCAAGATCCCGATCATCGTGCTGTCCGCGCGACACGCCTCGGCCGAGAAGGTCGCGGCGCTCGACGCGGGCGCGGACGACTACGTGACGAAGCCGTTCGGGATGGACGAACTGCTCGCCCGGCTGCGGGCGGCGGTGCGGCGCGCCGTGCCGGAGGAGGAGGCGCCGATCGTGGTCACCGACTCGTTCACGGTCGACCTCGCGGCGAAGCGGGTCTCCCGGGACGGGGCCGATGTACGGCTGACCCCGACCGAGTGGCATCTGCTCGAGGTGCTGGTCCGGCACGCGGGGCGGTTGGTCAGCCAGCGGGCGCTGCTGCAGGAGGTGTGGGGGCCGCAGTACGGGACGGAGACGAACTACCTGCGGGTCTACATGGCGCAGTTGCGGCGCAAGCTGGAGAACGACCCGTCGCATCCGCGGCATCTGTTGACGGAGCCGGGGATGGGGTATCGGTTCGAGGGGTAGGCGGCCCGGCTCGACTCGGCTTGGCTCGACTCGTCCGGGGTTCGTCTCGCTGCGCTCGGTGAGTGGGGTGGTGAGGGCCGGCGTCGGGCCGCGGGAGAGCGGTGGTTTCGGCCTTCGGGAGGCCGTCGGTTAGGCGGTACCCTTGCCGGCATGAGTGGTAGCGCAGCCGGGGTGGAGCGGAAATCCGGGCGATTGCGGCGGATGTTGGATCGATGGACGTCGACCCATGAGGAGCTGCACGCCGAGGAGCTGCTGCACGACACCCAGCGGCTCGGCTGCACCAAGATCGTGGACGTGGTCGAGCGGGACCTGATCACGGTCGGCGGCACGCTGCGCACGGTGACCTTTCGACCCCGCGCGGGCGTGCCCGCGCTCGAGGCCGAGTTGTACGACGGTTCGGGCGCGTTGTCGGTGGTCTGGCTCGGTCGACGGCGAATAGCCGGGATCGAGCCGGGGCGGCAGTTGGTCGCCCATGGTCGGGTCAGCACCACTGCGGGCCGACCCGTCCTGTTCAACCCCAGGTACGAGCTGCGCCCCGTCGGCCGAGAGTGAACGAGTGACCGCCCACATGGAAAAACCCGCCTCCGGCGTGCCCGGCGAGCAGCCGGCCCCCACCGACAGTGCGGCCTCGATGATCGCCGCGTTCGGTGGTGTGCGCGGCATGATCGACATGACCGTGCCGGGGCTGGTCTTCGTGATCGCCTACACGATCAGCCATTCCACGTGGACCTCGGCGATGACCGCCGGTGGTGTCGCGCTGGTGTTCGCGGTGGTGCGGATCGCCCGCCGGGAGACCCTGCAGCACGCGCTCGGCGGCTTCCTGGGCGTCGCGTTGGCGGGCTGGATCGCGGTCAAGTCCGGCAAGGCGGAGAACTTCTACGCGTTCGGGATGTTTCTGTCGGGCGGCTACGCGCTGGCCTACCTGATCTCGTTGCTGGTGCGCTGGCCGATCATCGGCGTGGTGCTCGGCCCGGCGCTCGGCGAGAACTTCACTTGGCGGCAGAACCCGGCCCGGTACGCGGCGTATCGCAAGGCCACGTGGGTCTGGTTCGTGATGTTCGTGCTGCGCATCGTGATCCAGATCCCGATCTACTGGACCGGCAATGTCACCGCGTTGGGCATCGCCAAGGTCGCGCTCGGCGTGCCGCCGTTCCTGGTGGCGTGCTATATCACGTGGCTGATCATGTCGAAGGCGCCGCCGCCGGTGAAGGTGGCCGACGCCGACGAGGACCGGGACGAGGCCGCGGGGAAGTCCGCGGGCGGCGCGGCGGTGGCCGAGGGCGCGGCCGCGGGCGAGCGGGACGAGCGGCGGGGAGACCGCGTCGCGGATTGAGTGGGTCCGCCGGGTCGTGGGGCCTTGGGTTGCCTCGGTGATTGCCTCGGCCGTGTGGGTTGTTAGCCGTGTGGGTTGTTTTCGTACCGGGGCTCGTGGCGCCGCGTGAGCGACGAAGTCCGCGCGGCGTGCCCGCCGGTGTGCGCCGGTGTGTGCGCCGGTTCACGAATCGATCGGAAGATGATCAACAGGCTGATCATTCGGACGATTCGGAGTGGTCGATTCCGGAGAATTTGCACCATGTCCGGTCGGATCAGTCATTCCTGCATGATCCCGTAACCGGCCGATTAGCGTCCCCGTTAGACCTCCAGTGGACGAAGGAGGCGGGGACGGTGGCCGGAAACGGTGACCTCATCGCATTGGTAGCGGAAGCCGGTCTATCCCGGCGCGAACTGGCCCGCTGGGTCAACGTGGTCGCCGAGCGACGCGGGCTGCACCTCGGGTGCAGCCACACCTCGGTGGCCCGATGGCTCGACGGCGCCCAGCCGCGGTGGCCGATTCCGGAGCTGTTGGCCGAGGCTCTCGGTCGCCGGCTGGACTGCGAACTGACGGTCGAGGACCTCGGTTTGCGGGATCGACGGCCACCGACCCCCGACTCCTTCGACGGGCTGATCGTCGCCCGGACCGCGGCCGAAGTCAGACACGCCGTGGCCGAATTGTCGGAGAGAGACATGAACCGCCGTACTTTCCTGGCCAACACGTCCTTCGGCGTGGGGGCGTTCGCCGCCCCCGCGTTGTTCTGGTCGACCGCATCCAGGGCCGAGGGCGAGCCCGAGCAGCTCGCCTCGCACGGCCCCACCACGGTGCGCGACGCCGACGTACTACGCATCCATCAAACCGTCCTGGCCTTTCGCCGACTGGACCGCGCCCAGGGCGGTGGGGATCTGCGGGACACCGTGGTCAACCATCTCAACGGGGTCGCGCGGACCAAATTGGCCGGCTCCTACGGCGACGAGGTGGGCCGCCGGCTGTTCCGCGCGGTGGCCGAACTCACCGAGTTGGCGGGCTGGTTGTCGTTCGATTCCGGCCGGCACGCGCTGGCCCAGCGCTACCACATCCAGGCCCTGCGACTGGCCCAGGCGGCCGACGACCCGGCATACGGGGCGTACGTGATGGCCAACATGGCCTGCCAGGCGGTCTACCTCGGGCACGGCTGGGAGGCGGTACAACTGGCCCGGGCCGCCGAGCAGGGCGGCGGCAGCAAACTGGGGCCGCGGGCGCGGGCGATCGTGGCCTCGATGGAGGCGCGCGGCTACGCGGCGCTGGGCGATCGGCGCGCCTGCGAGCGGGCGATGGGGGTCGCCGAGCGGCACCTGGACGCGGCCGGCGCGATCGAGGACGACCCGTCCTGGTGCAACTACTTCGACGAGTCCGAGCTGCAACACGAGTTCGCGCACAGCCACCGCGACCTCGGGCTGCCGGACAAGATCCACGACTTCGCGGGCGAGTCGATGAAACTGCGCCGGGCCGGCGCGTCCCGGCGCTGCGCGCAGGACACCACCTTCATGGCCGCGGCCCACCTGGCCCAGGGCGACCTGGACGCCGCCTGCGCCAAGGCCACCGACGCGCTGCGGATCACCGGCAATCTGTCGTCCACACAGTGCAACGACTTCCTCGCGGACTTCCGCCGCCGGCTGCGCCCGTACGGCCGGGAGCCGATCGCGCGGGCCTTCAGCGAGGAGGCGGACCAGGTCATGGGTGACCTGGCCGCCGCCTGAGCCGTCGTTCGAACACCGCCGTTCGAACACCGCCGTCGGTCAGGCCGACAGCAGTTCTTCCAGTTCCTCTTCACGGTGCGGCGCCGCGACGAACAACAGTTCGTCGCCGGCCTCCAACGAATCGTCCTTGCCCGGGACCAGCACCCGGCCCTCGCGGATGATCGTCACCAGCGCCGTGTCCTCGGGCCACGCCACGTCGCCGACGCGCGTGCCGACGAGGGCGGCGTCGCCCGGAAGGGTCAGCTCGACCAGGTTGGCGTCGCCCTGGCTGAACCGCATCAGCCGGACCAGGTCGCCGACGCTGACCGCCTCCTCGACCAGAGCCGACATCAGGCGCGGCGTGGACACCGCGACGTCCACCCCCCACGCCTCGTTGAACAACCACTCGTTCTTCGGGTTGTTCACCCGCGCGACCACCCGCGGCACCCCGTACTCGGTCTTGGCCAACAGCGACACGACCAGGTTCACCTTGTCGTCGCCGGTCGCCGCGATCACCACGTTGCAGCGTTGCAGCGCGGCCTCGTCGAGCGAGGAGATCTCGCACGCGTCGGCGAGCAGCCACTCGGCCTGCGGCACGCTGTCCACCTTGATCGCGTCCGGTGCCTTGTCGACGAGCAGGACCTCGTGGCCGTTCTCCAACAGTTCCGCGGCGATGGAGCGACCCACCGCGCCGGCGCCCGCGATTGCGACCCGCATCAGCCCTCCTCCGGTGCCTTCTCGAAGGCCGCCTCGACGGCGGCCACATCCGCCTGGTGCATGACCACGTGCACGAGGTCGCCCTCCTGGATCACGGTCTCCGAGGTGGGCAGGATGCCCTCGCCCAGACGGGTGATGAAGGCGACCCGGGCGCCCGACGCCTGTTCGAGCCGGGTGATCCGATGGCCCACCCACGCCGAGTTCACGTGCACCTCGGCCAACTGCACGCTCCCGGAGGGGTCGCGCCACAGCGGCTCGGCGCCGCTGGGCAGCAGCCGGCGCAACATCTGATCGGCGGTCCAGCGCACCGTGGCCACCGTCGGGATGCCCAGGCGTTCGTACACCTCGGCCCGGCGCGGGTCGTAGATGCGCGCGGCCACGTTCTCCACGCCGAAGGTCTCGCGCGCGACCCGCGCCGCGATGATGTTCGAGTTGTCGCCACTGCTGACTGCCGCGAACGCGCCGGCCTCTTCTATACCGGCCTCACGCAGGGTGTCCTGGTCGAAGCCGATGCCCTTGATCCGGCGGCCGGAGAAGTGCGACCCCAGCCGGCGAAACGCGGAGGGATCGCGGTCGATGACCGCCACCGAGTGCCCCAGTTCCTCGAGCGTCTGGGCCAGCGTGGAACCCACGCGCCCGCAGCCCATGATGACGATGTGCACGGCCGTCCTTCCGGATTTGGTCCGTTGTGCCCGGTCTGATGCTCGTTTGTGGTGTTACCAGGGTGGCAGACCTCGCCGAGACGTTACACGTGGGCGCCTTGCGGCATGCCCCCGGCCCGGCGAAAGTCGATGGGCTTACGATCACCTGCGTGTCAAGACTGACCGATCTGTCCAAACGGATTCTTGTCGGCCGAGCCCTGCGCAGCGACAAGCTGTCCGAGACGCTCCTGCCGAAGCGCATCGCGCTGCCCATTTTCGCCTCCGACGCACTGTCCTCCGTCGCCTACGCGCCGGACGAGATCCTGCTCACCCTTTCCATGGCGGGAATGGCGACCTACCACTTCTCGTGGAAGGTCGGTCTGGCCGTCGTCGTGGTCATGCTGACCGTCGTCGCCTCCTACCGCCAGAACGTGCACGCCTACCCCAGCGGCGGCGGTGACTACGAGGTCGCGAGCGTCAACCTCGGCCCCAACGCCGGCTTGACGGTCGGCAGCGCGCTGCTGGTCGACTACGTGCTGACCGTGGCGGTATCGGTCTCCTCGGGGGTGGCCAACATGGCCTCCGCGGTGCCCGCGCTCGAGGGACACAAGGTGCTGTTGGCGGTCGGCCTGGTGCTGCTGCTGATGGCGATGAACCTGCGCGGCGTCCGCGAGTCGGGCAAGCTCTTCGCCGTTCCCACCTACGCCTTCATGGTCGCGATCCTGGGCATGACCGCGTTCGGCATGATCCGGGCCGCCACCGGGGCGAACATGGAGGCGGAGAGCGCCGGGTTCCACATCCAGGCCGAGGACAGCTTCACCGGCTTCGCGCTGGTGTTCCTGCTGCTGCGGACCTTCTCCTCCGGCTGCGCGGCGCTGACCGGCGTCGAGGCGATCAGCAACGGTGTACCGGCCTTCCGCAAGCCCAAGAGCAAGAACGCGGCCTCCACGCTGCTCCTGATGGGCACCATCTCGGTGACCATGCTGATGGGCATGCTGGCGCTGGCGAACATGACCAAGGTGCGCTTCGCGGAGAACCCGACGAGCCAGATCCAGGGCGCGCCGGCCGGCTACGAGCAGAAGACCGTGGTGGCGCAGGTCGCCGACGCGGTCTTCGGCGGCACCTTCGCGTCGCCGCTGTTCTATCTCGTGCTCGCGGTCACCGGACTGATCCTGATCCTGGCCGCCAACACCGCGTTCAACGGCTTCCCGGTGCTGGGCTCGATCCTGGCCCAGGATCGCTACCTGCCGCGCCAGTTGCACACGCGCGGCGACCGGCTCGCGTTCAGCAACGGCATCATCATGCTGGCCGCGTTCGCGATCGTGCTGATCGTCGCGTTCGACGCCGAGCCGACCAAGCTGATCCAGCTGTATGTGGTCGGCGTCTTCGTGTCCTTCACGATGAGCCAGGCCGGGATGATCCGGCACTGGACCCGACACCTGAAGACCGAGACCGACCCGGCCGCGCGCCGGCGGATGATGCGCAGCCGGGTGATCAACGCGTTCGGTCTGTTCATGACCGGCACGGTGCTCGTGATCGTGCTGGTGACCAAGTTCGCGCAGGGCGCGTGGATCGCGATAGCCGCGATGGGCTTCCTGTTCGTGCTGATGAAGCAGATCAGGCGGCACTACGACCGGGTCGCCGCGGAGCTCGCGGCGGTGGAGATCGACGACGCGAAGCTGCCCTCGCGCGTGCATGCGATCGTGCTGGTGTCCAAGCTGCACAAGCCGTCCCTGCGGGCGCTGGCGTACGCGCGGTATTCGCGGCCCAACGTGGTCGAGGCGGTCACCGTCAACGTGGACCCGGCCGAGACCGAGGTGCTGCGGCGGGAGTGGGACGAGCGTGGCATAGAGGTGCCGCTGAAGGTGCTCGACTCGCCGTATCGGGAGATCACCCGGCCGGTGATCGAGTACGTGAAGTCGGTACGTCGGTCCAGTCCGCGTGACGTGGTCAACGTGTACATCCCGGAGTATGTGGTCGGGCGCTGGTACGAGCAGATCCTGCACAACCAGAGCGCGCTGCGACTCAAGGGGCGGCTGTTGTTCACGCCGGGCGTGATGGTGACGTCGGTGCCGTGGCAGCTGGAGTCGTCGGAACGGCTGAAGGAGCCGAAGGCGTTCGCCGCGCCCGGGTCGGTGCGGCGGGGGCCGGCGCGGATGCCGCGGGGGGCGGATGGCAAGCGGGGGGCCGAGGGGCGGTCTGCTTCGGAGGGGCGGAGCTCGGGGGCGCGGAGTTCGGAGGGTCGGTCTGCGGATGGACGGTCCTCCGAGGGTCGGTCCTCCAAGGGTCGGTCTTCGGACGGTCGGTCTTCGGACGGTCGGTCTTCCGAGGGGCGCTCGGAGGGGCGCTCGGAGGGTCGGGGCGGCGGGGAGTCGTGAGTCGGGGCGGCGGGTGGCCGTGGTCGTGGTCGTGGTGCGGCGCGATGGTGGGCGCGGGTTGATCGGGTAGGGACTACCCTGGGACGGCGCCCACGTCTGTGCGGCGCTTCTTTGTGTCGTCCCCTTTGGGTCTTTGTGTCGTCCCCGGGTGGCGCCGTCGAGTGTCGCCGGCTGTGGGCCCGCGAGCCTATGTCGACGTTGTATTTCGTCGATGTCGCACATCGTTCACCGTTGTTGTCGTTCGAGCTGTATTTCGAGCTGTATTTCGAGCTGTATGAGGAGTGCCGTGCCTGTCGGATCGACCACCCCCGAGTCGGATCAGTCCCTGCGGGGTGAGCGGTACGAGGTCGAGATCGGCCCGGTCGCTCACGGTGGGCACTGCGTGGCCCGCCACGAGGGTCGGGTCATCTTCGTTCGGCACGGGCTCCCGGGGGAGCGGGCCGTCGTGGAGATCACCGACGGCGGGCCGACGTCGCGCTTCCTGCGTGGGGACGTGGTCGAGGTGCTGACCGCGTCGCCGGATCGGATCACCCCCGCATGCCCGGTGGCCGGACCCGGGATGTGCGGCGGTTGCGACTGGCAACACGCGACGCCCGCGGCGCAGCGCCGGCTCAAGGGCGACGTGGTCGCCGAGCAACTGCTGCGGCTCGGCAAGGTCGACGTGCAGATCGAGGTCGAGGCCGTGGACAGCCCGCCCGGGCAGCCCGAGGGCCTCGGCTGGCGTACCCGCGTGCAGTTCACCGTGGACCCGGCGACGGGGCGCGCGGGGCTGCGCAAGCACCGCTCGCACGCCGTCCAGCCGATCGACGCGTGCCCGATCGCGGCGCCCGGTGTCGAGGAGCTCGGCATCGAGGCGCACGAGTGGCCGGGAGTGGCGTCGATCGAGGCGGTCTCGGCGACCGGCTCGCTGGATCGCGCGGTCACCGTGGTGCCGGCCGAGGGCGCCGACGGTCGGATGCCGATCGTCGAGCTGAACCGCGAGGTGTCGGTGTTCCGGGCCGACGACAAGGGCCGGGTACGCAAGGTGCACGGGCGACCGGCGGTGCGCGAGGTCGCCGCGGGACGGACCTGGAAGGTCTCGGCGGGCGGCTTCTGGCAGGTGCACCCGGCGGCGGCCGACGTGCTGGTACAGGCCGTCGTCGCGGGCCTGGAGCCGCGTCCGGGCGACCTGGCGCTCGACCTGTACTGCGGGGTCGGGCTGTTCGCGGGCGCGATCTCCGAGCGGCTCGCGGACAGCGACACCATTATCGGGATCGAGAGCTCGAAGCAGGCCGTCGAGGACGCGATCCACAACCTTCGGGACGTGCCGGGCGCGCGCTTCGAGACCGGCACGGTGGAGAAGGTGTTGAGCCGACCCGGATTCCTGCGCCGGGCCGACATCGTGGTCCTGGACCCGCCGCGGGCGGGGGCGGGCAAGGCGGTCGTGGAGCGGATCGCCCGGCTGACCCCGCGTCGGGTGGCGTATGTGGCGTGCGACCCGGCGGCGTTGGCGCGCGATGTCGCGTACTTCGCGGGGGTCGGGTTCAAGTTGAGGTCGGTGCGGTCGTTCGATTTGTTCCCCAATACGCATCACGTGGAGTCGGTGGCGATTCTGGAGCCGGCGCCTCGGGCGGCGAAGCGGGACGGCGGGCGCGGACGGCGGTGAAGTGGCGAGGCGGTGAGGTGGCGGGCGCGGCCATTGCCTTGGTGGGAGAAGTGGCGGAGTGGCGGAGTGGCGGGGCGGCGGGGTGGCAAAGTCGCGGAGTAGTGCAGTAGCGAAGTAGCGCTGTTTGGGTTCAGGGTCGTCCCGGCTTGGTCGGGGCGGCCCTGTTCTGTTCTCTGTGTTGGGGTCGTGGGGTTGATGTGGCCTTGGGCGTTGGGCGTGTTCGGCGTGTTGGGCTTGGGGCTCGTCAGGCGTCCTCCGGGTCGGTCCACCACGCTTCGGTGGGGTGGGTTGTGTTGCGGCTGTCGGGGTGGCGGCGGGTGTGCCGGGTGGTGGGGGTGCCGCCGGTGGTGGGGGTGGTGGGGGTGGTCACCCACGTGGGTGATGGAGGCGCGGCCGGGGTGCCGTCCCGGGCGGTGCCGCCGAGCAGGTCGGGTACGGGGCCGGCGGCGTGCGCGGCGTCGTGTGTGGCCGCCGGCTGGTCGCCGCCGGTGCGTAGGCCGGGGGCGATCCGGATGCCCGTGACCGGCGCGACGGGCGATGCGGGTGGTTGGGCGACGCGGCGGGGGCGAGGGCCGATTCCGGCGGGGTGTACCGGGCGGGGGTCGCGGGGGAGCGGGGTGCCTACAACAGGCGGGGCAGGTGGGTGCGTACAGGCGATCGCGGGAGGTGGGGCGGGCGGTGCGGGCAACGTCGGGGGATCGGGCGGCGCCGGCGGTGTCGTGGCGGCCATGCAGGTGGTCAGTGGTGCCGCGGGTGGTGGTGGCGTGGGGGGTGGTTGGGGGGTCTGCGTCGCGCACGAGGGCGTCGGGGGGACGGGTGGTGTCGCGAGGGGCGTGAGGGGGGTGGGCGTGGCTCGGTCCGGGGGACCTGCCGCGGTTGGGGAGGCGTCGGACGGGATCCGGTCGGTGGTTGGGCAGCAGGGGCGGGTGGGGACGTCGGCCGCGGCACCGGTGCTTGTGCCGGCGGTGTACGCGTCGGTGTCGATGTCGGATTCGGGGGAGGCGGCGGTCGTGGTGACCGTGGTGGTCTGCGCACTCGGTGGCGGTGGGGTCGTGGCGCATGCCGGCTCGGGGAGGATCGACAGGCGCTCGCCGAGGTCGCGGAACACGTCCTCCAGTCGAGTGGCGGCGGCCTGGGCGGTTGTTCGGTCGGTGGCGCTCTCCTGGGCCCGGGTGAGGGCGTGTGTCGCCTCGGTGAGGTGTCGGTGCAGCGCGGTGCCCTGGGCGGCGAGTCGATCGGCGGTCTCGGCGAGCGCGTGACAGCGCGCGGTGAAGCGCTCGGCCCCGCCGCCGATCCAGGACTGCGCGCCGAGCCGGGCGGTTTCGGCGAGTTGGTCCCGCAACTCGGCCAACCGGGTCGCGGCCAGGCGCCAGCCGTCGGCCGCCGCGCCGACCTCGCCGGGGCGGGCCGCGTGGATCGCGGTGTATGTATCGGTGGTGTCGCACGTGCTCATCGTGTGCCCACCGCCCGCAGCAGTGTGCCCACTTCGGTCTCGGTGTCGGTGAACCGCTGGGCGGTGCGGCCGAGTTCGGCGCGCGTGCCGGCCAACTCGGCGCGCACTTCGGCCAGCAGTTCGACCATTCGGGCGGCGGCGCGCCGATGTCGGTCGGTCAACTCGGCGCCCCCGGGCAGCGAGCCCAACGCGTCGGGGGCCAGCGCCGTATCGGCCGCGACCCGGGCCGGCTCGGCGAAGCACCCCGGCGCCAGGTAGTCGGCGCCGATGTTGTGCAACCGATGGACCAGGCCGTGCAGTTCGCCGATGTCGACCGCGTAGCCGGTCGCACCGCGGTCGTCGGTGCGGGACATGCCATCACCCCCTGATGTGTGCGTGATCGCCGGTGGACCCGGGCGTCGGGGCCGGCGGGAAAGCGGCTGTCGGTCGGCAACGATCGAGCCGCCCCTCCGGGAAACGACAAGGTTGGCACGATGGTCACCCTGCGTGCGGATGCCCTGTGGACAACCCCGGGAGTGCGTCACTCCGAAGAGTGAAACCGCTTCGAAATCCGCTTGGTTGTCCACAGATTGTTCGACGGCGGGAGATTCGTCCGCTCCTCGGGCGCAACCTGGAGACGTCGTGAACACACCGGACGAACTCCGGGCGAGCCGGACAAGCACCGCACGAGGGAGCGATCATCATGCACACCGTTCAGACCTTCGCCGAGTTGGACGACGAACTGGCCACCGTCGATTCCACGCCACGCGCGCTGGCCGCCGTCGCCCTCGCGCTGCACACCGTTCAGGAGGTGGTGCACGCGTGGAGCGGCAAGCCGGACCGGGGCGGCTGCCTGTGCCGGATCGCCGACGAACTCGGGGACGCGCGGGAGATCGTCGGTCGGATCGTCGGCCCCTGCGCCGACACCGTGGTGCCGCTGCCCGGCGGCGATCCGGCCGCCGTGCCGATCGCGGGCGCCGCCCGGGTGCTCGGGCGCGTGGCCAGGGTGCTGACCCTGCTGGCCCGGCAGGGGACGGCCGGCAACCCCTGCGGAGACTGGGCTCGGCTGGAGCCCGCCGACCGGCGGGCCTGCGCGGCGGCGTGGGCGATCGTCTTCCGCAACCTGGTCCGGCTGCGCGCGGCCGAGGAGACGGCCACCTGGTCGGGTCGACCACATCGGCACCAACCGGCGATCCCCCCGCGCCGACGCCGCGGTTCGGCGCACGTGGTGCCCTTCCCGGCGCGGCTCGCATGACCGGGTTCCGCCGGCTCCGGCGCATCGGTTCCCGGGCGATGGGCATCCTCGCGAGAGGATGGGCGCATGGAACTTCGTATCTTCACCGAACCTCAGCAGGGCGCGACCTACGACACGCTTCTTACCGTGGCCAGGGCCACCGAAGAGCTGGGTTTCGACGCCTTCTTCCGCTCGGACCACTACCTGCACATGAGTGGGGACGGCTTGCCCGGCCCCACCGACGCGTGGATCACCCTGGCCGGATTGGCCCGGGAGACCAAGCGCATCCGACTGGGCACGCTGATGACCGCGGCGACGTTCCGCCTGCCGGGCGTGCTGGCCATCCAGGTCGCGCAGGTCGACGCGATGTCCGGCGGCCGGGTCGAACTGGGCATCGGCGCGGGGTGGTTCGAGGAGGAGCACAACGCCTATGGGATTCCGTTCCCGCGCGAGAAGTTCGGCCGTCTGGAGGAGCAGCTGGAGATTCTGACCGGGCTCTGGGACACCCCGGTCGGCGCCACCTTCCGCTACGACGGGCGGCACTACTCGCTGGCCGACTCGCCCGCGCTGCCCAAGCCCGCGCAGCACCCCCACCCGCCGATCCTGATCGGCGGCTTCGGCGCCAAGCGCACACCCGCGCTGGCGGCCCGCTTCGCGGACGAGTTCAACGTCCCCTTCGGGTCGGTCGAAATCGTCGCGCAGCAGTTCGGCCGGGTCCGCGAGGCCCTGGTCGAGCACGGCCGCAAGGCGGAGGACCTGGTCTTCTCCAACGCGCTGGTGGCCTGCGTGGGCCGGGACGACGCCGAGGTGGCCCGCCGCGCCGCCGTGATCGGCCGCGAGGTCGACGAGCTCAAGGAGAACGGCCTCGCCGGCTCACCCGCCGAAGTGGTCGACAAGATCGCCCGGTTCGCCGAGATCGGCTCGACCCGGATCTACTTCCAGATCCTGGACCTGCACGACCTCGACCACCTGGAACTGATCGCGTCGGAGGTGGGCTCCCAACTCGGCTGAGCCGATCCGCCGAGGGTGCCCGGCGGACGACGCCCGGGCGACGACGCCCGGGCACGGACGCCTGAGCACGAATGCCGGAAGGGCTCTGTCGCAGCCCGTGCGCTGCGACAGAGCCCCTCTCTCACCCCACCGCCCAAGTGCCGGTACTTACACAGCGGGCGGCCGTTCGGTGTGTCCCGCAGGAGCTGTGCAAATCCAGCGGACCCTGCGGTCTCTCGTCAGGCGGTTGCGGGGGTGTCGTCGTTATCCGTGCCGAACGAGCCGCTGCCGGCCAGCAACGCACTGCGGTTGCCCCGCGAGCGGTACCACATGACGCCACCGACCAGCAGGAGCGCCCCACCGGCCGACCCGAGCAGCCGCGGGTCCAACAGGGCCCCGGTGTGCGCGAGCCCGCCACCACCGCCACCGTTGCCGCTTCCGGCGGAGGCGCCGGAGGAGGTGCCGGTCGTGGTGCCTGTGGTCGTTCCGGAGGTGGTGCCCGTCGTGGTCCCGGCGGTCGTCCCGGTCGTCGTGCCGGTGGTGTCACCGGTGGTGGTGCCCGTGGTGGTCCCGGTGGTCGTGCCTGCGGTCGTCCCGGCGGTGGTGCCACTGGTCGTACCGGCGGTGGTGCCGGTCGTGGTGCCTGTGGTGGTACCGGTGGTGGTGCCTGCGGTTGAACCGTTCGTTGCCCCGGCGTGCACGAGGGTGACCTTGAAGGGGCGTTCCACCTTGGGGCCGGTCGCGGAGGTCGTGATCGTCAGGACATAGTTGCCGTCAGTCCACGGCGCAGCGTCGCGGGGAAAGATTTCATGGGTGGCGGAGTACAGGCCCCTGTCGTCCGTCTTGTCCTTGCGCAGCTCGACCGCTGAGAAGGTGGTGTCGTCTTTCTTGGTGATCACCGCCGTGAAAGGCGTGCTCGGAGGAAAGTTCGTCAAAGTCAGGTCGTAGTTCACCAAGACGCCGGTCGCGTCCGGGATCTTGACCTCGTCGTTGAAACCCACGCTTGGGACAACGGTGGTGACAACTTTCCAAGTGGTGCCGGTCAGCTGCACATCCGCATGGGCGAGGTCGTTCGTCAGAACCGTGGAAGCATCATCCAGGCACTGAACCCTGATGCGGTAGTAGCCAGGGCCGCCACCCCCGGAGAGGAGCACCATCGGCTGGAGCGCCGGCTTTCGGTCGGCAGGCAGCGCCACCGGGAAGAACCCGCTGATTGCGATGTCGCCTCCCCCGCCCGGAGCGGTCGCCAGGAACCGGGCCTTGGTCGCTCCCGCAGGGCAAGCTTTCGCGGATGTGATCGCTGCCTTCTGCCCGATCCCCCCCGTGGCCGGGTCGATGGTGAGGATCTCGTCCCCGCCGGTGGGCGGGGCGGACGTGGGAGGTGCGGAGGTCGGCGGAGCCGAGGTGGCGGGGACGGGCACACTCCACGTTTTGCCGTCTGCGCCATCGGCTGTCGTGATGTCGACGGACGCCGCCTGACTCAACAGGTCGCCGGCGTCGTTGACGCACTCGGCGGTCATCTTGAAGGTCCCCGTGAGGTCGGTCCCAGCCAGGAACAACCGGATTGCCGCACTGCGGTTGGGGATCCGGTCTGCGGGGAGCGGGTCACCGGTCACGCCGCCGATGAGGCGTGGTGTAGTCAGCGTGCCGCCGGAAACGGTCCAGCGGAAGTTGGTGGCCGGTGCCGCGCAAGGCACCGTCGCCTTCATGGTCACCTTGGTGTCGATCTTGCCGGTCCCCGGAGCGACGATGATCGTCGGTGTCGGGGAGCCGGAATCGGCCGCCGCCGCGAGCGTCGGCATGGCCGACAGTACGAGCAGCCCGGCTCCGCACGATGCCACCACGCGCGCGAGTCTTAGGCTCATCTGGTCAACTCCGTTGAGAAGAAAGGAAACGGGGACGCATCGCAAGTGGGCCACCGGGACGAATCCCGGCGGCCCAAGGCGTTGTCACCGACGCCGCGTCACCACCACAGGCGGGACGAGTCGAGGGCGATCGCGACCGAGGAGGTCGCGTGCGAGTTCGTGCCGGAGAGCACGAGCGAGTAGGAACCGTCGGCGACGGTGGCCGGGAGGGTCAGCAGCGCGCCGCCCCAGGTGCCGTCGGGTGCGATCTGCGGCTGGAGCGAGACCGGGGTGCTGGTGCCGTCGGCGGCGACCACGGCACCGTCCACGTGTTCACCGGGCGCGAAGCCGCGGAACAGGACCAGACCGAAGCGCAGCGCGCCGATCTTGGTCGGCAGCGCACGGGCCTCGGGCGAAAGCGAGGTCCACACACCGTTGTTGACGCGCAGGTCGACGGACGCCGGCTCGGTGATGGTCAGTACGCCCTTGGCGTCGGTCGTGTAGCACTGCGCGACCAGCTTGTGTGCCACGCCTTCCTGCGCTGCGGAGCCGACCGGGAACAGCGCGCGCTGCGCGACGATCGAGGTGTCCGCGACCTTGTCGGCGGGCAGCGGCGTACCCAGGAACGAGCCGCCGAACACCCGCTCGTTGGCGCCCGGCGAACGCACGACGAATCGGAACGCGGTCGCGTCGGGGCCACACGGAACGCTCGCGCGGACGGTCGCCTTGCCGGTGGCGTCGGCCGGGCCGTACAGCGGGCTCACCTTGATGGTGCCCTGGGCGGCCGGCGCGGACGGGGTGGAGTCGGTGCCCGTAGCGGTGGCCGGTACGGCGGCGATCGCCAGTGCGGCCGGAACCGCGACCGTGAGCGCGAGCAGACGACGGAGCTTCATGAAATGCCCTTCCGGGGTCAGTGGGTTCGAGCAAAACAGCACGCGGCGACCCGTTGGGCATCCGCGGGGGAAACGTCAGGGGCTCGCAATGGCGGATGGGTGAGCGATCCGCTACGCGAGGGTGAACAAGGATTCGACGGCGTGTCGAAGCGTGGGAGTGGTGAACTCATGAGAGTCGACTCGACACCGATCAGGGCCTGAAGCCGTACGCGGCCCAGATGGGGCGCTGCGCCGGGTTCGCGGCCCAGTCGATGAACGCGATCGTTTCCCTGGCGGTCGCGTCGTACAACGGGTCATAGACGAAGTACACGCTGTTGTTTCCCGGGAAGGAGTTGGGGCTGGTGTCGCCTTCACCGGGAGCCTTGCCATCGATATTGCCCAGAATGAAACCATCGGTTCGGTTCAGGACGCCGGACGCCGGGTTCGTCTGTGCGCTGTACGCGGCTTTCGAGTACGGCATGATTGCGTTGGTAGAGGTGGCCTGCGTACCTTGGTTTTCCGTCGGAATCCCGACGATCGTCGTGGAGCAGGAGCCGTTCGCGGCTGCGGTCGGATCGAAGCCGAGCACCTTCTCGGTGAAGACTGCGCGGACATCGGAGTAGTAGCCGGACGGCAGATACTTCTGGATCGGCCCGGATGCGGTGCTTCCCGGGATCTGGCTCCAATCCGTAATCACACACTTGAAGATGTCTTGAAGCTGCCGTTGCGTCAGATCGGTTGGAATGCCGGGCTTTTTGGTGGCCCAAGTGACCGAGTCCGCAGCTACCCGAACCCACGTCAGCGCGGTTTCCTCGCTGAGGTTCCTCGGGGAGCGCGCCACGCGGACGAAACTGAGACAGTTCTCCAGAAGCTTCCCGCGCTGATTGAGCAAATCCCGTATACCGGAAGCATGGCTACCCGGCCATGAAGGACGTCTGCCATTGGTGCCGTAATTAGTGTCGCAAGCCGCCTTTCCGGTGTTGACACCACCTTGGCTGACGTCAGAGTTGACCGTCACCCAGTTGTTGCCGCCGGGATCGACGTTCGCCGCGTACTCGTTGGTGAGCGCCGAGGTGACGTTCTGCAGCGTGTCCGAACCGGCGTTGACGTAGGTGGCGGCGTTCGCCGAGGCGTTGGCGCCGACGACGAGGGCCATGGCGGTACCGACGATGCCCAGTACGGTGGCGCTCTTGCGGGTACTTGAACGCTTCGACATGTACAAGCCCTTCACAGTGGGACGGGCCGTCCCGGATCCCCCGATCCGGAACGGCCCGTGACGATCAGGTCATGTCAGGCGGTGTCGGTTCGTCGTGGTCAGACGGCGAAGCCGTACGCGGCCCAGATCGGACGCTGCGCCGAGTTGGCGGCCCAGTTGATGAAGCCGATGACGTCCGAGTTGTTCTGGCCGTTCAGCGGGTCGTAGACGTAGTAGACCGAGCGGTTGCCGACGAAGCCCGCCGTGTTGGGCGCCTTGCCGTCGATCTGGCCGAGGACGAAGCCGTTGGTGTGGTTCGTCACGCCCGTCGCGGGGTTGGTCTGCTCACCGTACGCGGCCTGCGAGAAGGGGATGATCGCGTCGAGCGAGGTGATCTGCGGCGCGTCGCCGCGGTTCTCCTGCGCGGTCTGGATGACCGTGGCGGCGCACGCGCCGTTGGAGGCTGCGGTCGGGTCGAAGCCGAGCACCTTGTCGATGAACTCCTGGCGGGTACCGGAGCCGGCCTGCGGCACGTGCTTCTGGATCGCGCCGCTCAGGGTCGGGTCGATCTGGCTCCAGTCGTTGATCGTGCACTTGTAGACGCCCTGGAGCTGAGCCTGGGTCAGGTTGGTCGGCGCACCGGCCTTCTTGGTGGCCCAGGTGACCGCGTCGCCGGCGACCCGGACGAAGTTCAGCGTGGTCTCGGCGGTGCCGGCCTTCGGGCCGCGCGAGGACCGGGCGAAGCTGAGGCACTTGGCGTTGGCGCCGGAGCGCTGGGCCAGCAGCGCGTTGATGCCGGCGCCCGAGCCGTTCGGCCACGGGTTGGCGCCCGTGCCGTACTGGGTGTTGCACTCGGCCTTGCCGGTGTTGACACCACCGGCGGCGACGCCGGCGTTCACCGTCACCCAGTTGTTGCCGCCGGGATCGACGTTTGCGTACTCGGTGGTGAGTGTCGAGGTGACGTTCTGCAGCGTGTCCGAACCGGCGTTGACGTAGGTGGCGGCGTTCGCCGAGGCGTTGGCGCCGACGACGAGGGCCATGGCGGCACCGACGGTGCCCAGTACGGTGGCGGTCTTGCGCATGCTGAAGACGCTGGACATTCGAAGTCTCAACTCTCTCTTGGCATTTGCTGTGGCCGTCGACCGCAGTGGCCGACGCCGACAACGCTGCCGGCGGCTTGATCGTCGTGGGATGTCCGGCAGGGAAACGGCACCGGGCCGCACGAGGCGCGGACGCGAACGGATCGCGCCTGTAACGGAAACCGGATACTCCGGCACCTGCCCGGCACGGTTAGGACGTCTGTCGTACACCCTCGGCACCGGTTGTTTCCGTTGCGGACAGTTGCCGGAGGGCTGCGTTCTGGTTGTCTCCAGGCGAGGGGCATCCGGCTTGATCGCCGGGCGACATGACGAACGGTCAGGTCGGTTCGCCACCCGCTTCCAGGAGCCGACAGTCATGGCACATCCGCCCGTGTTCGCCGCCGAATCGCCGGAGCTCATCGATCGGCCCCGGCGGATCGTGGTACGCCGGACCAGGGCCGACCACGTGTTCCGCTGGACCACGCGCGGCGTCGCGATCCTGGTCCTGGGCCTGCTCGCCGCGATCGGCGGCTACCTGCTCTACCAGGGCAGCGGCGCGCTCGATCGGGCCGGCTGGGCATTCCTGAGCGAGGACGCGTGGGAGCCCAAGAGCGGCAAGTTCGGTGTCCGCGGCCTGCTCACCGGCACGGTGCTGGTGGCCATCGTCGCGCTCGTCGTCGCCGTACCGATCGCGCTCACCGCGGCCCTGTACATCACCGAGTTCGCGCCCCGGCGCCTGCGCGGCGTGCTCACCTCGACCGTGGACCTGATGGCGGCGGTGCCGAGCATCATCTACGGCATCTTCGGCTTCTTCGTCCTGCAGCCCCAACTGATCCCGGTCAGCCGGTGGTTGGCCACCAACCTGGACTTCCTGCCGATCTTCGAGATCCGCACGATCGACGTGAAAGCTCGGTTCGTGGACAGCCAGTTCAGTTCCTCGCTGTTCATCTCGGGCGTCGTGGTGTCCACCATGGTCATCCCGATCTGCTGCTCGGTCAGTCGCGAGGTGTTCGGCCAGGCGCCCGCGGGGGAGAAGGAGGGCGCGCTCGCGCTCGGCGCCACCCGCTGGGGAGTGATCCGCGCGGTGGTCCTGCCGTTCGGTCGCGGCGGCATGATCGGCGGCATCATGCTCGGCCTGGGCCGAGCCCTCGGCGAGACCATTGCCGTCGCGATGATCATCTCGTTCAACACCGACTTCTCGTTCCGCATCCTCGACGGTCAGGGCTCGACGATCTCCTCGTTGATCGTCCTGAAGTACGGCGAGGCCGACACCGAGTCGATCTCCGCGCTGATGGCCGCCGGCCTCGCGCTGTTCGTCCTCACCCTCGCCGTCAACACCGTCGCCGGCGTCCTGGTCGCCCGCTCGCGCAGCGGCAAGTCCACCGAGATCTGAACACCCAGCGGCCCCAGCTCAACCAGACCCACCATCGAGGGGATCCACGACGATGACCGTCACCGAGCCGATCGTTCGGCCCGGGCCCGACGCGCCGCCGCCCGCGCCCGCGCCGCGACCACCGGAGGAAGCCCGCGTGGTGCTGCGCCGCGTGGCCCCGGAAGACATCGGCGTCGCGCTCGGCGCCGCGGTCGCCGGCGCGAGCTTCGCGTGGGTGCTGTACGGGCGGATCCTGCCGGTCACCGGCTGGCAGGGCTACCTGATCACCGCCTACGCGAGCTTCCTGCTCCTGTACGCGATCGCCACCCGCATGCGCCTGGACCGCGTCGCCGCGAGCGACCGGGTCGCCGGCGCGGTGATCTCCAGCGGTGCGGCCCTGATGGTCGGCACGGTCGCGACCGTGATCGGCTACGTCTTCGTCAAGGGCTTCGGCCGCATCCTGCACACCGACTTCTTCACCGCGACCCAGCGGCACTTCAGCGCACTGAGCGCGGACGGGGTCGCGGTCGGCGCCGCACACGCCATCGTCGGCACGTTCGAACAGATGGGCATCGCGATCGTGCTGAGCGTCCCGCTCGGGGTGATCGCCGCGATCTACATGAACGAGGTCGGCGGCCGATTCGCCGTCGTGGTGCGGGTGGTGGTCGAGGCGATGACCGCGATCCCCTCGGTGGTCGCCGGCCTGTTCGTCTACGCCTTCTTCGTCATCTCGCTCGGCCAGGGCTTCTGCGGCCTGGCCGCGGGCCTGGCACTGTCGGTGGAGATGATGCCGGTGGTCACGCGCGCCACCGAGGTGGTACTGCGACTGGTGCCCAACGGCCTGCGCGAGGCCTCGTTGGCGCTGGGTGCGGGGGAGTTCCGCACCCTGTGGAACGTCGTACTGCCCACGGCCCGCAGCGGCCTGGTCACCGCCGTCATCCTCGGCTGCGCCCGCGTGGTCGGCGAGACCGCACCCGTACTGCTGGTCGCGGGCGGCGGTGCGGGGATGAACTGGAACCCGTTCAGCGGTGTGCAGACCTCGCTGCCGTACTTCATCTGGGTCAACTACAAGTCGCCCAGCGACGAGCTCAACTCCCTTGCGTGGGGCGCCGGCGTGACCCTGCTGCTCATCGTCCTCGTGCTGTTCTCCCTCGCGCGCCTGATCGGCGGGCGCGCCCCCGGCGAGTCCGGTCGTCGCAAGCGGCGGCGCGCCACCGCTGTCGCCAAGTCCCTCACCCCGGAGCCCACTTCATGACCAGGATCAAGCGCCGCCCCGCGCTTTTGCTACGACTGGCGATCGCCTCCCTGCTCACCGTCCCACTGCTCACCGTGCCCACCGGCACCGCCTCGGCCGCCACCGCGATTCACGGCAGCGGATCGACCTGGAGTTCGCCTGCGACCATGCAATGGGCGGCCGACGTCGCCGCTCGCGGACTCTCGGTCGACTACACCCCGAACGGATCCACCGCCGGGCGCACCGACTTCACGAACCACCTGGTCGACTTCGCGGTTTCGGAGATCCCCTTCCAGGGCAACTACGTCGACCGCACCGGCCAATCGACCAACGAACTCGCGGTCCTGGCGAACTCGAACACCAAGTTCAAGTACCTGCCGATCGTCGCCGGCGGTACGTCGTTCATGTACAACCTGAAGATCCGCGGCCAGCAGGTTCGCAATCTCCAGCTGTCACCGCGCACCATTGCCGGGATCTTCACCAACCAGATCAAGGTGTGGAACGACAAGGCGATCAAGGACGACAACCCGGCCCTGTCGCTGCCCGCCACCCCGATCACCCCGGTCGTGCGCTCGGACGGCTCCGGTACCAGCGCGCAGTTCACCGCGTTCTTGACCAACCAGGTCAACGACATCTGGCGACCGTTCTTCCCCGGCGGGATGACCTCGGAGTTCCCGGTCAAGGGCGCGACCAAGGCACAGGCCGGTTCCGAGGGTGTGGCCAACTACGTCGCGGCCGGCTACGGCGAGGGCGCGATCACCTACGTCGAGACTGCCTACGCCATCCAGCGCCAATTCCCGGTGGCCTCGGTCAAGAACGCCGGCGGCGTGTACACCCAACCCACCTCGGACGCGGTCGCGGTCGCGCTCACCAAGGCCCGGCTGAACCCGGACAGCACGCAGATCCTGGACGAGGTCTACACCAACCCGGATCGGCGCGCCTACCCGATCTCCAGCTACAGCTACATGATCGTGCCGGCGGCGAAGCAGTTCGGCTTCGACGAAGCCAAAGGCGAGACGCTCGGCAAGTTCATCAAGTACTTCCTGTGCGCCGGCCAGCAACAGGCGCCGCGATTGGGCTATTCGCCGCTGCCGCCCAAGCTGGTGAGCTTCGGCTACGACGCGATCAAGTCGATCCCGGGTGCACCGGACCCCGGTGCATTGCCGGCCGACCTGAACAAGCCGACCAAGACCGAGTTCGACGCGTGCCCGAACCCGACTTTCGATCCGGCCTGGGTACCGCCGGAGCAAAAGCAGCAACAACAGCAGCAGCAACAACAAAGCGTCCCGGGCAGCACGAACAACCAGAACAACAACGGCAATGGCAACGGCACCGGCAACACGCCCAAGCCCGGTGAAACCACGCCCGGGGCGAACAACCCCGGCGGACAGGGCTCGGACGGCGCCGGCGGCACTCCCGACCAGGGCACCGGCGAAGTCGTGGCCAGCGGCGACAAGTCCGGCAATGCCGGAGGGCCGGTAAGCGCCGGATCAGTGGAAGCCGGCGACTCACCGCCGCTGCCGCCGGTGTGGTTCTACGCGCTTACGCTGGTCTGTCTGGTGGCGGCGGTGTTCGGCGCGCCGTTCCTGTACAGCCGCATAGGTCGGGGACGTGGGCCCGATGTCGGCTGAGTCGCGTGAGCGGGCCGCGTCGGGTGACCGGGAGATGTCCGGTCCGTGCGCCGCAGGCGAACACTCGAACACCGTGTCGGTTTCCGCTCCCCCGATGCCCCCGCGCCGCGCGAGGATCAGCGGGGGTCGTCAGCGGCGGGAGTCGATCCCGAACGCGGGCGACAGAGGGGGAGTTGCCGTGAGCGGCACCGAACGATCCACCGCCGCGTCGGGACGCGCGTTGTCCGCCGCCGGTGTCATCGCGCTGTGCGTGGCATTGCTTGCCGGGTGGCTGAGCGTGGTCGCAGGCACCGCCGGTGCGGCCGAGCCGGGCCGCCCGACCGTGACGGTGTCGCAGAGCACCAACCTGGTCAACCAGCGCATTCTGGTCAAGTGGACGGGCTTCACCCTGGCCGCCGATACCAAAAGCATCGTTGTGATGCAGTGCAAGGGCACCGCGCCCAAAGCCCGGGACTGCTGGGCGCCGCGTTGGACGGAGAACGGAACCGAGGTCAAGCAGCTCGACGGCTCGCCGCCGGGAACCGCCACGAAGCAGACCGGACTGCCCACCGGCCCCGACGGATCCGGCCAAGTGTGGATCCAGGTGAAACCGGCACTGCGCTTGCCCGAACTGGGCTGCTCCGATCGGCAGGCGTGCTCGATCGCGGTGTTCGTGATGCCCGCGGTGGGAAGCACCGTCTCCTCGTTCCACGCGAAGCAGGGAATCGATCTGGGTCTGTCCTACGGGCCCACGGACACCGAGATGGACCTGGCCTTCGCCGCCGGACAGGCTGCGGTCACGCCGCTGTCGTTCATCCCCACGCCCGACGCATGCCCCGGTATGGAACATCCGGACCTGTCGGTCAACGGCACCGGAGAGTTCACCCAGGCCGGTGCCTCGTGGGTGTTCGGGCTGTGCGGCGCCAGGACGAACCCGGTGAACATGACGGTCAGCGCCGGCTCCGGGCCCAGCGGTCGTGAGGTCTTCCTCAGCGACGCCGTCGACGTCGGCGTCACCCAGCAGCCGATCGGCGGGGCGCTCGACCAGGCCCGTCCGACGGCCATGCCGGGTGTCCGGGACAAGACCAAGACCGTGTACGCGCCGCTGACCAACGGTGCGTTGGCCTTCTCCTTCAACATCGACGACGCGCAGACACACCTGCCGATCACGTCGATGAATCTGACCCCTCGGTTGATCGCGAAACTGATCACCGGGGCCTACTCGGCGGCCGAGCACCGGCCGGGGGCGATCCTGGACTTCTACAGCGACCCCGAGTTCCAGGCCATCAACGAAACGCACGTCTGGCCGACCGCCGTGCGCAGCCCGATTCTGCGCGGTGTCCAGGACGACACGATCTGGGCTCTCACCGCGTGGCTCGCGTCCGACCCGGAAACAGTCACCTGGCTCTCCGGCACACCCGACGCCAACGGCGTCCTGTGCCCGCCGCAGTGGCGCATCGGCGCGGCTACCTACCCGATGGCGGTGTACACCAACCGGCTGGAGATGCTCTCCGATACGAATGTGCCGCAGTCGGTGTACGAGGACATCGTCAACCGGCTCGGCAACGCGGTGCCGACCAACCGCAGCGTGGGCGAAACCGGGCCCAAGGACGATGGCCAGGACAAGTTCGGCTACCACTACGTCATGGCCATCACCGGCGCCGAGGCGGCCGTCCGCATGGGCACCCCCGTGGCCAAGATCCGCAACGCCGCAGGCAAGTTCGTCGACCCGACCGACGCCGCGAGCGTGCGCGCCGGCCTCGCCGTCGCCAAGCTTGGGCCGGACGGGGTGACGCTGACCAACGACTACCGCAGCACCGTGGAGAACGCCTACCCGCTCACCGTCACCGACGTGGCGATGGTCTCCACCGACAAGCTCACCGCGGCCAAGGCCGCCAAGATCGATCGTTTGCTCGACTACGCGGCGACCGCCGGTCAGGTGCAGACGGGCCACTTCCAGCCCGGCGCGCTGCCGCCCGGCTACGTCCCGCTGAGCGACGCGCAGAAGGCGCAGATCGCCGCAGCCCGAAAGAAGATCGCCGACGCGCCCAAGTGGACGGGCCAACCGCCCGCCACCACCCCGCCCGCCGACCAGGGCAACAACAACAACGCCGGCGGCTCGGCGGGTACGAGCACCGGCAACAACGGCAACCCGGACACCCTGCCCGCGACCGACCCGGGCGGTGCGTCGCCCTCGGCGGCGCCGTCGACCACACCCTCCACTGCGCCCGTCGGCGCGGCCGGACCGCCCACCGACAAGGGCCCGTTCCCGCCGGTCGCCAAGGTGCTCAAGGACGCGCTCGCCGGCGACCCGTCCGCGATCGTGCTGCTCGTCCTGATGTTCGTGAGCGCGGGTGCGCTCGTGGCCTGCCCGGTACTGCTCTCACTCGGGCACAAACGTCGCACCGGCGGGTGGCCGCCACCGGTCGCCGCCGTCCTGCGCCTGATCGGTCGCCAGGGAGTCGCCGCATGACCGCCGACACCGTCTCCAAGGCGCCGGCGACCGAGCCGGCGACCGCACCCCCGACCGAGCCGGCGCCTGCGGGCGCACCCGCGGGCACCTCTGCCGGCGTCGGCGCGAAACCGCCGGCGACCGCAGGCGCCTCCCGCACGGGCAGCGCGGACCCGTACACGATCGCCGGCGCCGCGGTTGCCTTGATCGCCCTGCTGATCGCGGGCTTCGTCGGCTACCTGTACGTCGTCTCCGACATCCAACAGGCCCGCGACCAGAGCATTTTGGCCGACAAGCTCTCCGACGAGCTCTATCGCGACGTCGGCCCGCTCGGCGGCGACATCGGCAAGGGCGAACCGGTGGCGATGTTGCGGATCCCCGCGATCGGCCTGCGTCAGGTCGTGGTCGAGGGCACCACCGCGGACTCGCTCGCCAAGGGCCCCGGCCACCTGCGCACCAGCGGCCTACCCGGCCAGGGCGGGCACAGCGTGATCATGGGGCGTTCGTACACCTTCGGCGGCCCGTTCCAGGATCTCGGCGACCTGCGCGTCGGCCAGCGCATCGAGGCGACCACCCAGCAGGGCGAGTTCACCTACAAGGTGGTCGAGCGCAAGCACGTTTCCAACGGCAAGGACGACGTGCTCGCGCCCGGCCGGGAGAACCGGCTCGTGCTGATCACCGCCGACTCGTGGATCCGCCCCGGCGGTCGCACGGTCGTCATCGCCGACCTTCAGGGCCCGCCCAAGCCCCAGGAGGGCCGCCGTCCGCAAGGTCTACGCGCGGACGAGAAGGGCACCGGCGGCTACGCGGGCGCCGGTGTGCGACTGCTGCTGTGGGCGCAGGCGTTCACCCTCGTGCTCGTCGTCCTGGTGTGGGCGCTGCGCCGCAATCCCGATCGCCGAGTCACGCTCCTGCTCGGCACCCCCGTCGTGCTCGCCGTCGTGTGGGCACTGTACGAATCCGCCGCTCGCGTACTCCCGGCGACGCTCTGACGCCGGTTCTCGTCCCGTCCCACTCCACACCCCGGAGGCTCCGCACGTGACCAGCCCGGACAGCGGTGCGACGACTTTCGCCCCCGCAGCCGAGACTCAGCCTTTACCGGCACAATCCGCCGGCGGGCGTGGCTCGACGCTCACCGCGGAGGCCGTCAGCGCCTGGTTCGGCACCCACAAGGTGCTCGAACGCGTCGACCTCGTGATGGCGGCCAACTCCGTCACGGCCCTGATCGGGCCGTCCGGCTGCGGCAAGTCCACGTTCCTGCGCATCCTCAACCGGATGCACGAGCTCGTACCCAGTGCTCAGCTCGCGGGCCGGGTCCTGCTCGACGGCGAAGACATCTACGACTCCGCCCGCCGGCCGATCGAGACCCGACGGCGAGTGGGGATGGTCTTCCAAAAGCCCAACCCCTTCCCGGCGATGTCCATCTACGACAACGTGATCGCCGGCCTCAAGCTGACCGGCGTGCGCAACGTGGACAAGGACACCGTCGTGGAGTCCTCGCTGGTGCGGGCCGGCCTGTGGATGGAGGTGAGGAATCGACTCAGGCAGCCTGGCGGGGCACTCTCGGGTGGGCAGCAGCAACGTCTCTGCATCGCCCGTTCGCTTGCGGTCGATCCCGACGTGCTGCTGATGGACGAGCCCTGCTCGGCCCTCGACCCGACGTCGACCCGGCGGATCGAGGACACCATCGGCGAACTGCGCGACGACATCACCATCGTGATCGTCACGCACAACATGCAGCAGGCCCAACGCGTATCCGACAGCTGCGCGTTCTTCCTCGCGGCGGAGAACACCCCCGGCCACATCGTCGAGGCCGGACCCACCACCGCGATCTTCGGCGCCCCCCGCGACCCTCGGACGGCCGACTATGTCGCCGGTCGCTTCGGATGAGTCGCGGGCCCCGGACGGTACGCCGGAACGGCACGCGCGCTACGACGTCCACCTGGACGCCGAACAGCACGTGCGGTGGCGGCTCATCGCCCCGAACGGACGCGTGCTCGCACGCTCCGCTCGGGGCCATGTCACGGCGGGGGCCTGCCGTATCGAGCTCGACCGGTTGCGTCGCCGAGTGGTCGACCTGGTGCCCGTCATCGGGCGGGCCACCGGCGCGCCGGGCTGGTTCTGGAGCGTGGCTCTCGAACCCAGCGCGCCCGTCGCGCTTTCGGCCCGCACCTACGAGCGCCTGGAGAGCTGCCAGGTGTCCTACGAGAGATTCGTCCGCCTGCTGACCGTCACCGAGCCCGACGACTGGTGACACCCGGGCCGCGCGCCCGCCGCGATCGCGACGATCGTGGCGGCGCGCCCCCCGCAGCGGATCCCCGGCCCGGGGGCGGTGGACTCTCCCGTCACGGGAGGCGGCACCGTGGTGGGTCGGAGGTGATGAGGATGTTCCTCGGCATCGGAGATTTCGCGCGCGCCACGGGCCTGACCGTCAAGGCACTGCCCTGGTACGACGAACAGGGCGTCCTGGTGCCCGCGGACGTGGATCCGGCCACGCGCTATCGCCGATATGACATCGGCCAACTTCAACAGGCCGGACTGGTCCGCGCACTGCGTGCGGCCGGAGTGCCGCTCGCCGAGGTGCGCATCGTGCTGCGCGACGGCGGCTGCCCGCATGCGGCGCTGCGCGCGCATCGGGAGACGGTGCGGGCCGAAAGAGAACGTGACGACCGGGCGACCGCGGCGGCGGAGCGGGTGCTCGCCGGGGCGGAACACGACTACACGGTCCGGCTGTGCACGACGACGCGGGGGCAAGCGTGGGTCGGCATCGTCGAGTACGTTGCGACACCCGAGGACGCGGAGCCGACGGTCGCAGGACCCGACGGGGCGGCGGTGGGCGCCGATGTGGCGATCGAGGGCGCGTTGTTCGATCTGTACGCGAGCCTGCAGGCGGCCGGGATCGCGTCCACCGGCCCGTTCTGGCTGGACCTGGGGCGGCCCGCCGCGGACACCGGCGCCGAGGTCGCGCTGTGCCTGCCGCTGTCCGAACCGGTACCGGAGGGCTGGTCCGTCCCGGGCCGGCGGACGATCGCAGGCGTGCGCGAGGCCGGTCGTGAGCTGGTCACCGAACAGCCGATCACCGACGACGCTCCCGACGACGGCACCGCCGTACACCCGGCGTTCGCCGCCCTGGTGCGCGCGGCGGCCGACCGGGACCTGGCGATCGACCTGGGCACCCTGCGACAGCACTGCCCGCGTGAGGTGGCGGACGCGGCCGGAGGGGAGTCCTGCGGTGCGGTCGTGGAGCTGTCCGTCGACGTGGTCGTCGAGTGAGGTCGAGGGTGGCGTGTGGGAGGGCATCGGCCGCTAAAAGCGATCGTCGGTGAGTGCGCGATTGGCACATAATCGGTCCGGTGTTCCTGACCATCGCAACCACTCATCAGCCCGCCACCGACCTCGGCTTCCTGCTGCACAAGCATCCCGGGAAGGCACAGCGGTTCTCCACGACCTACGGCGAAGCACACGTCTTCTACCCCGAGGCCGACGACACGCGCTGTACAGCGGCGTTGCTACTCGACGTCGACCCGATCGCGCTCACGCGCGGGGTCAAGCGGGGCAAGGGCACCAAGGGCTCGCCCGATCTCGCGCTCGCGCAGTACGTCAACGACCGGCCGTACGCCGCCTCGTCGTTGCTCGCGGTCGCCCTCGGCACGGTCTTCCGCACCGCGATGCAGGGGCGCTGCGACGCGCGTCCCGAACTGCCCGCGACGGCGCTGCCGCTGGAGATCGAGGTGCCCGCGCTGTCCGCACGCGGTGGCGAGGAGATGGTCCGACGGCTGTTCGAGCCGCTGGGGTGGCGGGTGGGGGTCGAGAGCGTTCCGCTGGACCCGAACTTCCCGCAGTGGGGCGACTCGCGGTACGTGCGGCTGACGCTGGCAGGCACGATGCCGCTCGCGGACGCGCTGCGGCAGCTGTACGTGCTGCTCCCGGTGCTGGACAACGCGAAGCACTACTGGGTCGCGCCCGACGAGGTGGACAAGCTGCTTCGCGCCGGCGAGGGCTGGCTGGCCGCGCACCCGGACCGGGACCTGATCGCCGGACGCTACCTCTCGCGTCGGCACACCCTTACCCGCACCGCGATCGAGCGCCTCGCCGAGATCGACGAAACCGCGCCGGAACACCTCGACAACGCGATCCCGGACGACCTTGAGGACGACGCGGCGGAGGTCGCGACCGAGACGGTCGCGACCGGGGATGCCGCGCCTGCGGGCGAGCGGGATGCGCCTGCGACCGGGGACTCGGCGCCTGCGCCCGAGGGCACCGGGTCTGCGCCGGCGACCGAAGCGCTTGCGTCTGCGACCGATGCCGCTGTGCCAGCGGCTGCGCTCGCGGGCGAGGCGGCTGCGCCTGCGACCGAGGCCTTGGCGACTGCGCTTGCGACCGGCTCCGCGACCGGAGGTGTTGGGCCCGTGGGTGAGGTTGCGCTGCCTGCGACCGGAGGCGTCGCGTCTGAGGGCGCCGGGGTTGGAGTCGAGGGCGTGGTGCCTGCGACCGAGATGCTCGCGACCGTGCCTGCAGGCGTGCTCACCCCTGCGAGCGGTGAACCGGCTGTGGACGATGCCGGTGATGAGCGGCCCCTCTCGTTGGCTCGGCAGCGGCGGGATGCGATTTTGGCGGCTCTACGCGCGGCCGGGGCCGAGCGTGTGCTGGATCTGGGTTGTGGGGACGGCAAGTTGATCGGCGCACTGCTTCGGGAGCCGCGCTTTCGGGAGATCGTCGGCGTCGACGTGTCCACCCGCGCACTCACCATCGCCGAGCGCAAGCTCAAGCTCGCCCGGATGTCGGAGCGGCAGCGGGACCGGGTGCGACTGATCCAGGGCGCGCTCACCTACACCGACAAGCGGCTCGTCGGCTACGACGCCGCCGTGCTGTGCGAGGTGATCGAGCATCTGGATGAACCGCGCCTGCCCGCCCTCGAGTACGCGGTGCTGGGCGCGGCCCGTCCCGGCACCGTCGTGGTCACCACGCCCAACGTCGAGTACAACATCCGCTACGCGCCCGACGAGCCCGGCGGCGAAGGCCTCGCGGCCGGCGCCATGCGGCACGGCGACCATCGCTTCGAGTGGGACCGCGCCACGTTTCGGGCCTGGGCCGAGCACGCGGCGGCCACCTACGGCTACGCGACTCGTTTCGAACCGGTCGGCGAGGTCGACCCTGAGGTCGGCCCCTCGACCCAGATGGTCGTGTTCACCCGTACCGAGACCGGCGCCGGCGCCGGCGACATCCCCGCGACCACCGACACACCCACCGTGAACGACGAAGGCACCGGAGCAACGGCATGACCCACGACGCGAGCGCCCGCCGCGCATTGACCATGCCCGACCTGTGTCTGGTGGTCCTGATCGGCACCACCGGCGCGGGCAAGTCCACCTTTGCCCGGGACCACTTCAAGTCCACGCAGGTGCTGTCCTCCGACTACTTCCGCGGCCTGGTCGCCGACGACGAGAACGACCAGTCGGCCTCCAGCGATGCGTTCGAACTGCTCCACCACGTCGCCCGCATGCGGCTGGCGTCCGGTCGGCTGACCGTGGTGGACGCCACCAACGTGCAGCGCGAGGCCCGTGCGCAACTGGTCAAGGTTGCCCGCGACCACGATGTGTTCCCGGTCGCGATCGTGCTGGACATACCCCCGGCGGAGTCGCAGGCGCGCAACGCCGAACGCCCGGATCGCATGCACCTGCCCCCGCAGGTGATCCAGCGCCAGCACCGGGACCTGCGCCGGTCGCTGCGCGGTCTCCAGCGCGAGGGCTTCCGCAAGGTGCACGTGCTCTCCGGCGCGGAGGAGGTCGCCAGGGCGGAGATCGCGTTCGAGCGCCGATACAACGACCTGCGACACCTGACCGGGCCCTTCGACGTGATCGGCGACATCCACGGCTGCCGGGCCGAGTTGGAGTCGCTGCTGGTCGAACTCGGCTACGAGATCGCCCGCGACGACGCCGGGCGGGCGGTCGACGCCGCACACTCCGAGGGCCGCACCGCCGTGTTCGTCGGCGACCTGGTCGACCGCGGGCCCGACACCCCGGGCGTGCTGCGCCTGGTGATGGGCATGGTCGGTGCCGGACACGCGCTGTGCGTACCGGGCAACCACGAGAACAAACTGGTGCGCGCGCTCAAGGGCCGCCAGGTCAAGACCACCCACGGGCTGGCCGAGTCGCTCGAACAACTGGCCGCGGAGAGCGAGGAATTCCGCGCCGAGGTGGTCGACTTCTGCGAGTCGCTGGTCAGCCACTACCTGCTCGACGAGGGTCGGTTGGTGGTGTGCCACGCGGGCCTGCCGGAGAAGTACCACGGCCGGATGTCCGGGCGGGTGCGCAGCTTCGCGCTGTATGGCGACACCACCGGCGAGACCGACGAGTATGGCCTGCCGGTGCGCTACCCGTGGGCCGACGAGTACCGGGGCAAGGCGACGGTGGTGTACGGCCATACGCCCACGCCGCGTGCCGTATGGGTGAACAACACGATCTGCCTGGACACCGGTGCGGTGTTCGGCGGCGAGCTGACCGCGCTGCGCTGGCCGGAGCGCGAACTGGTGGCGGTGGCGGCCGAGCAGGTCTGGTACGAACCGGTGCGACCGCTGGCCTCGACCGCTCCGGGCGGTCGCGACGGGCGCGCCCTCGACCTCGGTGACGTGCTCGACCTGGCCCCCGGCGGGGTCGGTCGCCGGCATGTCGAGACGGCGGGCGCGGGCATGGTGACGGTGCGTCAGGAGAACGCGGCGGCGGCGCTCGAGGTGATGAGTCGGTTCGCCATCGACCCGCGTTGGCTGGTCTACCTGCCGCCGACGATGGCGCCGTGCGCGACCAGCACGCTGCCCGGCCTGCTCGAGCATCCGGCCGAGGCGTTCGCGCAGTTTCGCGCGGACGGCGTCACCCGGGTGATCTGCGAGGAGAAGCACATGGGTTCGCGCGCGGTCGCGCTGGTGTGCCGGGACGAGGCCGCCGCGCGGGAGGCGTTCGGCGTGGACGAGGGCATGGGCGCCGGCGCGGTATGGACCCGCACGGGGCGCGGCTTCTTCCCCGACCGGGCCACCACCGACGGCTTCCTCGACCGGCTGCGCGGCGCGATCGACGCGGCGGGCCTGTGGGCGGAACTGGACACCGACTGGCTGCTGTTCGACGCCGAGCTGATGCCCTGGTCGGCGAAGGCGCAGGAGTTGCTGCGGCAGCAGTACGCGTCGGTGGGCGCGGCTGCGACCGCCGCGCTCCCGGTCGCCGGCGCGGCACTGGCGCGTGCGCTCGAACGCGGTGTCGACGTCGCGGAACTGGCGGGCCGGATCGAGGGGCGTCGGGCCAACGCCCGCGCGTTCGTCGACGCGTACGGTCGCTACTGCTGGGACACCGACGGCCTGACGGGGTTGCGCTTCGCGCCCTTCCAGGTGCTCGCCGGGCGCGGCGGGTCCTACCTGGACCGCGACCACGAGTGGCATCTCGCGCTCGCCGACCGGCTGGTGGCGGCCGACCTCTCGGGGCTGCTCGCGCCGACCGGCCGGTTGATCGTCGACGTCACCGACGAGGCGCAGATCGCGGCGGGCGTCGATTGGTGGACCGCGCTGACCTCGGCCGGCGGTGAGGGCATGGTGGTCAAGCCGCTCGCGGGCGAGGCCGATCGGGTGGTCAACCGGCGCGTGCAGCCCGGCGTGAAGTGCCGCGGTCCGGAGTACCTGCGGATCATCTACGGCGCCGACTACACCGAACCGGTGAACCTGGAGCGCTTGCGTGATCGCGGTCTGGGCCACAAGCGGTCGATGGCGCTGCGCGAGCACGCCCTCGGCGCCGAGGCGCTCGCCAGACTCGCGGCCGGCGAGGCGCTGTGGCGCGTGCACGAGGCGGTCTTCGCCGTGCTCGCGCTCGAATCCGAGCCGGTGGACCCCAGGCTCTGAAACCGCGTCACCTGTTCGTAGCAGGGGCGGCATCCGTGGTGACCCGGATGCCGCCCCTGTATGCGTGATTGCCGGAAAGTTTCGGGTATGTCGCTTCAGTGCCATCTGCCGATCGGAGCGGGTCGAAGGTCCTTCGCCGATGGGTCCTAGCGTCGCCGCAGGTGGTGACCTGTGCCGGGGGTTCGCCCGCGGTCCCGGGTGCACGATGCGGGTGTGGTGAAAAGCGGTTCCGAGCACTCGGCGCCGGGTCGCCTCGACACACGGAGGAGAGCGATGAGTCACGCGGCGGACCCCAGGGCACCGACGGTTGCGCCCGCACCCGACGCGCCCGCACCCGCACTCGACGCACCTGCGACCGCACCCGCAGGCGACCCCGCGCAGGCGAAGGCGCGAGGCTCCCTCGGCCTCCCGCAGGCGACCGCTCTGGTGATCGGCGGCGTCGTCGGCACCGGAATCTTCCTGCTGCCGGCCACCCTCGCCAAGTACGGCACGATCAGCATCCTCGCCTTCGGCCTGGTCACCGTCGGCGCCCTGGCGATCGCGGCGATCTTCGGCAAACTGGGCGCGCGCATTCCTGCGGCCGGTGGTCCCTACGCCTACGCCCGCGAGGCGTTCGGCGAGTTCCCCGGCTTCCTGAACGCCTGGTCGTTCTGGATCACCGCCTGGGTCGGCAACGCCGGCATCGCGGTGGCCTGGGTCGGCTACGTGAACTACTTCCTGCACTGGGACTCCACCCCGGGCAAGATCGCGATCGCCTTGGTCGGCCTGTGGATTCCGGCCCTGATCAACCTGTCCGGCGTCAAGAACATGGGCCTGTTCCAGGTCGTCACCACAGTGCTCAAGTTCGTGCCCCTGATGTTCGTCGCCATCGTCGGCCTGTTCTTCGTCAAGAGCGGCAACTTCGGCGAGTTCAACGCGAGCGGCAAGAGCTTCCTGGGCGCGTTGCAGGTCTCTGCGGCGCTGGTGGTGTTCGCCTACTCCGGCATCGAGGCCGCCTCGGTCGCCGCCGAGAAGGTCAAGGACCCCGAACGCAACATCGGCCGAGCCTCGATCTACGGCACCCTCGCCTGCGCCGCCGTGTACATGCTGAGCACCGTCGCGGTGATGGGCAACGTCCCGCACGGCCAACTCGTGGACTCGTCCGCCCCGTTCTCCGACGCGCTGAACAACATGTTCGGCGGCAGCATGTGGGGCGGCATCATGGCGGCGATGGCGATCGTCTCCGGCATCGGCGCGCTCAACGGCTGGACCATGTTGTGCGCGGAGATGCCCTACGCGGCGGCCAAGGACGGCATGTTCCCCCGGCAGTTCGCCGCGGTGAGCAGGGCGGGCGTGCCGGCGTTCGGCATCCTGGTCGCCGCCGTGCTGACCTCGGTCGTGGTGGCGGTGAACTACCTGTGGTCCGAGGACGCCTTCGAGACGATCCTGCTGCTGGCCACCGTCACCACGGTGATCCCGTACCTGTTCTCCGCATCCGCGCAACTGTTCTGGCTGGTCACCCGCGAGCGCCCGGTCAGTCGCGCGGCGCTGGCCAAGGATCTCGTGATCGCGATCGTCGGCTTCCTGTTCACCCTGTGGATGGTCTACGGCGCGGGCTCGGATGCGGTGCTCAAGAGCCTGATCATGCTGCTGCTCGGCATCCCGGTCTACATCTGGGTCAAGGCCTCTCGCGGCGAGTACGGCCCCGGTGCCCGAGAGGCCGGCCGCGTCGAGGTCGAGGACGTGACGATCGATATGCGCAAGTAGCCCCGGCGCGCGCCTCGGGCGCGCGTCGTACCCCACCGAACCGGAAACACCATCCGCACGTACGCCACGCAGGTCCGGTCCCGATGGCCGGAAGGCACCACGCAGTTCGCAACGGTCAGGAGGACCATTCCATGGGGTTCCACGTCGAGTCGGAGACCGGTCGCCTCAAGCAGGTGATCCTGCACCGCCCGGATCTGGAGATGAAGCGGCTGACCCCGACGAACAAGGACGAACTCCTGTTCGACGACGTGCTGTGGGTCAAGCGGGCCCGCGAGGAACACGACGGCTTCGCGGACGCGCTGCGCGACCGGGGGATCCGCGTCCACCTGTTCACCGACCTGCTGCGCGAGACGCTCGCGGGCGAGCCCGCCGCGAAGAAGATGGTCCTGGACCGGGTCTTCGACGAACGCGAGTTCGGACTGCTCGCGGTGGACGAACTGCGCGGCCTGTTCGAGGGCTTCGACGTCAACGAACTGGTGCGCTACCTGGTCGGCGGGATCACCAAGCGGGAGGTGATGGAGTACATGCAGGAGCCGCACAGCGTCGCGTTCCACACCATGGACGTGGACGACTTCGTGCTCAAGCCGCTGCCCAACCACATCTTCACCCGGGACACCTCGTGCTGGGTCTACGACGGCGTCGCGGTGAACGCGATGATGATGCCCGCGCGCCGGCGCGAGACGGTGCACTTCGAGGCGATCTACAACCACCACCCGAACTTCGCCAAGGGCGACTTCAACGTCTGGAACCCGGGGCAGAGCAGCTTCCCCGCGACCATGGAGGGCGGCGACGTCCTGGTCATCGGCAACGGCGCGGTGCTGGTCGGGATGAGCGAGCGGACCACCCCACAGGGCGTCGAGGCGCTCGCCCGCGCGCTGTTCAAGCACGGCTCGGCGACCAAGGTGGTCGCGCTGAACATGCCGAAGAAACGCGCGTTCATGCACCTGGACACGGTGATGACGATGCTCGACGGGGAGACGTTCACCAAGTACGCGGGCATGGGCATGCTGCCCTCGTACACGATCGAGCCGGGCGAGCACGAGAAGGAGCTCAAGGTCACCGACCATCCCGCGCACGACATGCACAAGGCGATCGCGAGCGCGCTGGACCTGTCCGACATCCGGGTGTTGACCGCGACCCAGGACGTGCGCTCGGCCGAGCGCGAGCAGTGGGACGACGGCTGCAATGTGCTTGCGGTCGAGCCCGGCGTGGTCTTCGCCTACGAACGCAACGTCACCACGAACACCTACCTGCGCAAGAACGGCATCGAGGTGGTCACCATCCGCGGCAGCGAACTGGGCCGCGGTCGCGGCGGACCGCGCTGCATGAGCTGTCCGGTCGAGCGCGAGGCCGTCTAACCTGGCGGTTTGCCGATTCGTACGACCATCCTGCGAGCCGTCGAGCGCCCCTTGTTCGACGCCCGCCAGACATTCGATCCCGCCCGAAGGAACCCTGGAGCCATGGCCTTCAATCTGCGTCACCGCAACTTCCTCAAGGAACTGGACTTCACCCCCAAGGAGTTCAACCACCTGCTCGACCTCGCCGCGGACCTGAAGGCCGCGAAGTACGCGGGCATCGAGCAAAAGCGCCTCGTCGGCAAGAACATCGCGCTGATCTTCGAGAAGACCTCCACCCGCACCCGCTGTGCGTTCGAGGTCGCCGCGTACGACCAGGGCGCCGGCGTGACCTACCTCGACCCGGGCGGCTCGCAGATCGGCCACAAGGAGTCGATGAAGGACACCGCGCGCGTGCTCGGACGGATGTACGACGGCATCCAGTATCGCGGCAGCAAGCAGGAGTACGTCGAGGAGCTCGGCAAGTACGCGGGCGTGCCGGTATGGAACGGCCTGACCGACGAGTGGCACCCCACGCAGATGCTCGCGGACATGCTCACCATGCGCGAGCACTCGGACAAGCCCCTGCACCAGGTCTCCTTCGCCTACCTCGGCGACGCGCGCAACAACATGGGCAACTCGCTGCTGATCACCGCCGCGATGCTGGGCATGGACGTGCGCATGGTTGCGCCCCGGGAACTGTGGAACCACCCGGAGATCGTGGACAAGGCCAAGGAGATCGCGGTCGGCACCGGCGCCACGATCACCCACACCACCGATGTCGCCGAGGGTGTCGAGGGCGTCGACTTCCTCTACACCGACGTGTGGGTGTCCATGGGCGAGCCCAAGGAGGTCTGGGACTCCCGGATCGCGCAACTCAAGGCGTATCAGGTGAACATGGACGTGGTGAAGGCGACCGGCAACCCCAGGGTCAAGTTCATGCACTGTCTGCCGGCCTTCCACGACCGCAACACCAAGGTCGGCCAGGACATCTTCGAGAAGACCGGCATGGAGGCGCTCGAGGTCACCGACGAGGTGTTCGAGTCGGACTTCTCGATCGTCTTCGACGAGGCCGAGAACCGCCTGCACACGATCAAGGCGATCATGGTCGCCACGCTCGGCGGCTAGTCGGCCGGTAGAACGACCGGAAACGACCAGGAACAGCCAGGAATCACTGGCTACGACCAGGAACGACACGGATCGGCGCGGCCCGGGGACCGGAGCACCGGTACCCGGGCCGCCCGGGGTGACGGAACATCCCATTCATGAGGCTTTGCCGGATATCTCCGGCATCACCGCGAGGCCGCGAACGGTCACCGTCCGCTCGCGATCGCCGCCCGGACCGAAGGGACCCACCATGCGCGTCGTCGTCGCCCTAGGCGGAAACGCGATGCTCCAGCGCGGGGACAAGCCCGACGCCGACATCCAACTGCACAACATCCAGAAGGCGGTCAAGTCGCTGGCCCCGTTGGCCAGAGAACACGAGCTCGTGGTGACCCATGGCAACGGCCCCCAGGTCGGCGTCCTCGCGCTGCAGTCCGCCGCCGATCAATCGCTCAGCCAGCCCTACCCGTTCGACGTGCTCGGCGCGATGACGCAGGGCATGATCGGCTACTGGCTGCTGCAGTCGCTCCAGAACGCGCTGCCCGGCCGGCAGGTGTGTTCGCTGATCAACCAGACCCTCGTGTCCACCGCCGACCCCGCGTTCCGGGACCCGACCAAGTTCGTCGGACCGGTCTACGAGGAGGACGAGGCCAAACGACTCGCCGGCGAGCGCGGCTGGATCGTCAAACCGGACGGCAAGTGGTGGCGCCGGGTGGTGCCCTCGCCCAAGCCCGCACGTGTGGTGGAGACCAGGCTGATCCGCCAGCTGCTCGCCTCCGGCGCGGTCGCGGTGTGCGCGGGCGGCGGCGGTGTCCCGGTGGTACGCAACGAACTCGGCCAGCTCACCGGCGTCGAGGCCGTGGTGGACAAGGATCTCACCGCGGCGCTCCTGGCCGAGGCGTTGGACGCGGACGTGCTGTTGCTGCTCACGGATGTGCCGCGAGTGGTACGCGGATTCGGGCAGCCCGACGCGCAGGAGATCACCAACGCCACCCCCATGCAACTGCGCGCCGGCGACTTCCCGGCCGGGTCGATGGGGCCCAAGGTCGACGCGATCTGCCGCTTCGTCGAGATGACCGGCGACATGGCCGCGATCGGTGCGCTGGACCAGGCCGCCGAGATCCTGCGGGGCAACGCCGGGACGATCGTCACGCCGAGCGGCAAGTATCCGGAGACCAGCTTGTTGTGACCGGTCGCCGGCGAGCGCGGTCGCGGGTGCGGGCGACCGATGGCGAGCGCTCGGCTGCGGTCGCCGGCGCGGGGAGCGGGCACCGGCGACCGGACCGGAGGCCGGTTCGGGGTGCGGCGGAACCGCATGCCGGCGCGGGTTCGGGGACGATCTTTTCGGGTGCGGATCGGCAAAGGGTCTGGTCCGATCGGCCCGTGTCCTGTGACCATGTCGAGCATGGCCGTCTCCGTGATGCCTGCCGCCGACACACTCGCTCGAACCCTGCTCGCCGCCCGAGGCGCCGAGTGGGGGGACTGGTCCGTCGAGGCCCTCCAGGAGACCGCGGGGCGGCTCGGCTGGGAAACGCGCCGGGCCGAGGACGGGCACGTGGCGATCGAAACCGGCATTCCCGGCCTGGTGTGCCGGGGCGACCCCGGCGAACGTGCCGAGGGCGCCCCGTGCGTTCGTTTCACCGCTCCACTGCCGGTCCGGGTGGACCCACCACCGCCGACACCCGGCCTCCAGGGCCCGTCGCTGCCGGGCCAGTACGCCTACGGCGGTGCCGGCGGCGCCTGGGGCGCGGTGCCATATGTGCGCGATCGGGGGCGGGAGCTGGACGCCGCGCACACCCGCCTCGGCGCGGCGCTGACCGCGACGCTGGGGCCGGCGCCCTGGCGAGGCGGCCCGGCGGCGTGGTTGCGCTGGCGATCGCGCCGGATCACCCTGCGGTTGTCCCGCGACGAGGCCGACGAGGCACTGGTGATGGAGCTGTTCCCCACCCGCGCGGGTGAGGCTTTCGAGCGGCGCGGCTTCGAACGCGCGGGCTCACTGGCCGAGTTGCCCTACATCTGGTGCGTGAGCCGGCCCGACATGAGCCTGGCCGAGCTGTTCCTGCCGTTCGGCCCGGACCCGCGCGACTGGACCGACTTCCGCGACGCGCTGCCTCGCGTACTGTCCTCGCTCGTGGTGGACATGCCGCTGGTGGGCTGGGTGGAGCCGGTACTGCTCGTGCTGGGCGACGTTGCCGAACCCGCGCATACGGCCGAGATCCGGGTCGGGCAGGACCGGCTCGAACTGGGCAACGTGCCGGGCAACGGGCGACAGATCTGGCTACGCCCCGGCGCCGAACACGCTGCCGCGGCGGCCGAGTCGATCCTGGAGGCATTCGCCTACTGGGGCATCGACGGGGCACGCCGACTACGCACCCGCGCGTGGACCTCCGGCGGATACGTCGACCTACCAGGAATCGGGGTACGCCCGGAAGGCACACACCCCGACGACGCGTAAGCCACAGCACCCCTCCGCCCGAGCCTCGCGACGCTGCGGGGCCGGGCGTCGCGGAGGCGCCCGCAGCCCCCATTCGTGCCTGCACGCGGGCTGCGCCCGTGATCGCGCCTGCGCCGGCGACGACGCCCACATCAGCGCCCGCGACCGTATCCGGATTGACGAACGTGTCGCGCCTGCGTCCGCACTCGCGGTCGCACTCGCCACGGTGTCGTACCGGCGTCCGCGACCGCTTCCGGTTGCCCTTCGACCGCAGGCGCATCGGCGGATCCGCCCGTCGTACCCCCGTCAGCACCTGCGCTCGCGCTCGCGACCGTGTCACACTCGCGCCCGACCGCACACGTGACCACCCGTCGTGTCCGCGACCGCAGGCGCTTCGACGGTGATGGACGTGCCGCCTCCGCGCCCGCGCCGTGCTCGCGTGGCTCAGCGGTCAGTCCTTGGTGCCCGCTCGCCAGCGCAGACCCCAGCCGTACGCCTCGTCGACCTTCTGCTGGTTGCCCTTGATATAACGCACCTCGCGCTGGATCGTCAGCTCACCGCCTCTGTTCTCCACGAGGGCAACCGCGCACGAACGCGCCGCGCCGCCGGTCTCGTCGAGTCGGATCTCCAACTCGGGACCGGTCGCCGGCGTCAACGTCACCACCGCCTGCGCGTCGTCGAACGTCACACCCTTGTAGATGAATGCGAAGATCAGCAGCCGCTTGAAGTTGCTCTTGTGGTCGAGGTTGATGAACAAGTTCTCGCCGGCGGTGTTCGCGCCGGTGCGGTCGTCGCCGTCCAGGAACACGTACGGCGGCGTGTCGGCCGAACCGAACATGTTGCCGAGTGCCTGCACGATGCCCTTGCTGCCGTCGTTCAGCTCCCACAGGCAGCACAGGTCCAAGTCCGTCGGCCCCATCAGGCGCTTGAGCATGCCGCGCCCGGGGGCGGCCTGGACCCAGTTGAGGTTCACCCGCATTCGGCTGCCGGTGATGCCCTCCTTGCTGAGCGAGACCAGCGGCGCGGCCTTGGTCAACGTCACCTTGCTCAGCCGCACGGGCGACCCACTCGCGGTCACCGGCGCCGGCCGCTGCGGCGGTGCCGATTCGGGCTTGCGCACGTTGAGCCGAGGCGCGGGCGCCGGCGAGGGCTGCGGCGCGGGCGCGGGCGCCTGCGGAGGCGGGGGCGGGGCCGTCACCGAGATGCCGAAGTCGGTCGCGAGCCCTTCGAGCCCGGTCGAATAGCCCTGCCCGATGGCGCGGAACTTCCACGCCCCGCCCCGGCGGTACAACTCACCGGCGAGCATCGCGGTCTCCACGGTCGCGTCCGCGATGTCGAATCGGACCAGGTCCACCTCCGCCCCCGGGTCGCTGACCAACAGGTGCAGGTCACCGATGCCCGCGAAGGTGCCGCTGTGCGCGGACGCCGCCAGCACCACCCGATCCACGCTCGCCGGGATCGAGCCCAGATCGATCTCCAGCGCGTCCCGCGACCACGTCCCCTGCTCCTTGCCGACATGGCGGACCGCGCCGGAAGGATGCGTCGGCTGGTTGTAGAACACGAAGTCGGCGTCCCCCGACACCCGACCCGACGTGCCCAACAACAACGCCGACGCGTCGAGGCCGGGCGTACCCGGCCCCGGTCGCCAGACGAAGACCGCGCGTACCTTCGTCGCGGTCACCGGCGTGTTCTGTCCCTTGCCCAACTGCTGCACCATGCGCACGATCGTCACACGAGTGGGTTGATCGGTTCATCCTTTGCGGCGAAAAAATCGGGTGCCCACTCATACGGGTCAGTAAAACCAGGGTGAAACGTCCGCGCTCGTCCGCTACTCTTGCTCGCCTTGCCCGGGGTGTTGCGGGCCGAGGCCGGCGTTCGTCACGCATCAGGCTCGGCGCAACGAAACCAAGAGTGAGCATCCCCACACCTCCGACCGAGGTCACTTCGGTATGCCCGGAGTCGCGTGTCCGTTCGGCCCCGCCGACGCCGCACGCCGCCCGGGGAAAGGGATTTCACCATGTCGTCCGCTTCCGCGCGCCCGCTTCGTGTCGACCGCCCACCGGACCTGCGGGCCCGGCTGTACCGCTTCGGCGCGCTGTTCGGCGCGGGCTTTCGCCGCTGGTCCACCTACCGCCAGGCGGCCCTCGCCGGACTGTTCACCAACATCGTCTTCGGTGTGATGATCTACTCGTTACTGCGCGCCCTCTCCACCGACGGCCGCAGGCCCGGCGGCTACGACAGCGCGCAGCTCGCCACCTACGTCTGGGTCGGCCAGGGCATCCTCAGCGTCGTGCACGTCTGGACCTGGAACGAGCTCGCCGACCGGATCCGCAGCGGCGACGTGACTGCCGACCTGCTGCGCCCCATCGACCCGTTCGAGGCATTCCTGGCCGCCGATCTGGGCCGAGCCGCCTACGCGGTGCTCGCCCGGATGGTGGTCCCCGTCGTCGCCGGCGGGCTGATGTTCACGGTGTACATCCCGCACCGACCGCACACCGTGCCCCTGTTCGCGCTCTCGCTGGTCCTGGGCACGGTGCTCAGTTTCGCGCTGCGCTACCTGGTCAATCTCGGCGCGTTCTGGCTCCTGGACGCGCGCGGTCTGGGCGCGGTGTGGCTGCTCGCCTCCGGTGTGTTCGCCGGGACCTTCTTCCCGCTGCGCTTCCTGCCCGACTGGGCCCAGGCGGTGCTGTGGTTCGGTACGCCGTTCCCCGGACTGTTCCAGATTCCGCTCGATGTCGTGGTCGAACGACCCGGCTCCACCCAGCAGGTCGGCAGCGTCGTACTCCAGTTTCTGTGGGTCGCGATCCTGGTACCCCTCGTGCTGCGCGTGCAGCGGGCCGCGACCGACAAGCTGGTGATCCAGGGTGGCTGAGGTGAGGGCGGGCGGGACGTACGCGCGCCTGGTGCGAGCCCAGATCCGCAGCCAGACCCAATACCGGATGTCGTTTTGCGTCGATGTCGCCTCGTGCGCGCTCAGCACGCTGGTCGAGGCCGCGGTCGTACTGGTGGTGTTCCGGGTCTCGCCGACGGTCGGCGGGTTCGGCCTGCGCGAGGTGCTGGTGATGTCCGCGCTCGCGGTGTTCGCCTTCGATCTCGCGGACCTGCTTGTGGGCAACATCGAACGACTGTCGCTGTACGTGCGCAAGGGCATGCTCGACACCATCCTGGTCCGCCCTCTGCGGGTGCTGCCGCAACTGCTCGCCACCGACTTCGCGTTGCGCCGGATCGGCCGCGCCGCGCAGTCGTCGGTGCTGCTCGCGGTCGTACTCGTGTACGCGGACCCGCACTGGACGCCGGGCCGCGTACTGATGCTGGTGCTGACCCCGCTCGCCGGCTGCGCACTGTTCGCGGCGGTGTTCGTACTGGGGGCGTGCGTCGCATTCTGGTTCGTCGAGTCCGGTGAGATCGCGAACGCGTTCACCTACGGCGGCAAGGAGTTCGCCCGCTACCCGGCAACGATCTATCCGGGGCTGCTGCGCCGGGTGTTCGGTTACGGGGTCGGCCTCGCCTTGGTCGGCTATCACCCCGCGCTGTTCCTGACGGGGCATGCGGATCCGCTCGGCGGGCCGGACTGGCTCGCATGGCTTTCCCCGGCCGCTGCGGCGTTTGCGTGGGTGATCGCGCTGGTGGTGTGGCGGACGGGGATTCGGCACTACAGGAGTACGGGATCGTGATCGACACCGGGACCGAAACGATGATCGGAACGGAAACGATGATCGAAGTGCGGGACCTGCGCAAGGAGTTCACCGTCAAGCGCAAGGTCGGCCGGGTCCGCCGGGAGTCCCGGACGGTGGCCGCGGTGGACGGCGTGGCGTTGAGCATCGCGCGTGGTGAGATGGTCGGCTACATCGGACCGAACGGTGCCGGCAAGTCGACCACGCTCAAGATGATGACCGGGATCCTGACCCCCACGTCCGGGCATGTGCGGGTGTGCGGCCTGGAGCCGGTGCCCCGTCGACGCCGACTCGCGGGCCGGATCGGGGTGGTCTTCGGCCAGCGCTCGCAACTGTGGTGGGACCTGCCGCTGCGCGAGTCGTTCCGGCTGCTGGGCTTCGTGTACACGGTGCCGCGCGCCGAACACGAGGCCCGGCTGAAGCGGTGTCGGGCGATGCTCGAACTCGACGAGTTCATGGACACGCCGGTGCGCCAACTCTCGCTGGGACAGCGGATGCGCGGCGAGATCACCGCCGCGCTCCTGCACGGTCCCGACGTGCTGTTCCTGGACGAGCCGACGATCGGACTGGACGTGGTCAGCAAGCAGTCCCTGCGGGCGTTTCTGGCCGAGCTCGGGGAGCGCGGGGACGTCACGACCGTGCTCACGACGCACGACCTCGCCGACATCGAGCACCTGTGCCGGCGGTTGATCGTGATCGACCGCGGGCGCGTCGTGCACGACGGGACGCTGGACGCCCTGCACGCACGTTACGGGTCGCGCCGGCGGGTGGTGGTCGACCTGGATGAGGCGCGCACGTTGGACGTGCGGATGCCGGGGGTCGCGGTCGAGGCGGTCGAGGCCGAGGGCAGGCGGGTGATCTTCGCGCTGGACGGGGTTCCCGCAGGGGAGTTGATCGCACGGATCGCGCGCGACGGGGGGCTGCGGGACGTGTCCGTGCGGGAGCCGGCGATCGAGGAGGTGGTGGCCCGGCTGTACCGCGAGTGAGGCGAGGAAGGTCTCGCCGGCGGGTCGGCGGCCGGGCCTGACGGGAGGAGAGCGAGGGATTCGGTCGCGCCGGCGAGCGGGCTCCGTTCGGTGTTGGCTGCCCGGTCTCGTGGGCGCCGACCGGACTGCGGTGGGCTCCGGGGGGACTTCGGTGTCGAGGGCTGCCCGCTGTGGTCCGGTCGGGCGTCGGGGGAGAGTCTCCCTCGGGGAGGACCAGCCATGACGCACAGTCGGCACTTGTGGTCGCGCGCCGGCGACCGATGCCCGGGCGAGGCGGATGGCGGTCGCGATCGAGACCGATCGCAGTCCGGCGTACCTCGCGGAGGCGTCCGCTCGCGAGCGGGAGAGGGTTGCGACCGGCTCGTCTGGAACAGCGTGGGTGGGTCGTCTACCTCCTGTGGTGCGGTGACTGGATACGGGACCCCGACAAAGCAGGTCCGCCAGATCGTGGTGTTGTACCGGTTGGCGGTGGGCGCCGCCGGGGTGGCTGCGACAAAGGGGTGACACCGGGGTTCGGTCCGGCGCGTTCCGCTCTTCCCGGTCCGTGAGGCCGCACGATGTCGTGTGGCGTATAAGCGGATGAAAAGGACGACTCAGTGAGCGGATCGAGCCGGGATGCCGCCGCTGCGCCCCGCGTCGACCCGGTCGTCGCGGGCATCGGATTCGCCGCCGTGCTCGCCGTGGTGCTCTGGGGCGTCTTCGCCAAGGGCTCGCTCGACACCGCGGCGTCCACCGGCCTCGACTGGACGATCCGCAACTTCGGCTGGCTGTTCGTCGTCGCCGCCGACCTCTTCCTGGTGCTCGCGGTGTTCATCGCCCTGTCGAGGTACGGCCGGATCCGCCTGGGCAAGGACGACGACGAACCGGAGTTCGGCACCGGCGCGTGGGTCGCGATGATGTTCAGTGCGGGGATGGGCATCGGGCTGATGTTCTACGCCGTCGCCGAACCCATCCAGCACTTCACCACCCCACCACCGGCTTCAGGCGCGGTCCCGGAGACCCCGGGCGCGGCCGGCGCCGCGCTCGAGTGGACGCTGTTCCACTGGACGTTGCACCCGTGGGCGATCTACGCGATCGCCGGCCTCGCCCTCGCGTACGCGACCTTTCGGCGTGGTCGCGGCAACCGGGTCAGCGCCGCGTTCGTTCCGCTCCTGGGCCGACACGCGGACGGCGCGGCCGGTCGGGCGATCGACCTGCTCGCCATCTTCGCAACCGTGTTCGGCTCGGCCACGAGCCTCGGACTGGGCGCCCTGCAGGTGGCCAAGGGCCTCGATCTCACCGCCGACATCGAGGACACCTCGACCCTGCACGTGGTGATCATCATCGCGCTCACGGCCGCATTCGTGGTGTCCGCGTTCAGTGGGATCCATCGTGGGGTCAAGTGGCTCAGTACCGCCAACGTGCTGCTCGCCCTGGTGCTGATGCTGTTCGTGTTCCTGGTGGGCCCGACCGTGTACGTACTAGGGGTGCTGCCCGCGTCGGTCGGCAGCTACCTCAACGACCTGCTCACCATGGCGACCCGCACCGGAACCTTCGGCGGCGACGCCTGGATGGGCTCGTGGACCATCTTCTACTGGGCGTGGTGGCTGTCCTGGGCCCCATTCGTGGGCACGTTCATCGCACGCATCTCACGGGGACGCACGGTTCGTCAGTTCGTGATCGGCGTGTTGCTCGTGCCCAGCGGGGCGAGCACGATCTGGTTCGCGGTGATGGGTGGGACCGCGCTGCGCCTGCAACAGACCGGCGCGGCGGATCTGGTGGGCAAGGTTGCCGAGGGGCCGGAGTCCGGCCTGTTCGCGATGCTCGACGCGCTGCCGCTGTACGCCGTCACCGCGACCGTGGCGATGATCCTGGTCGCGCTCTACTTCGTCACCGGAGCCGACTCGGCCTCGCTGGTGCTCGGTTCGCTGACCAGCCGAGGCTCGCTCAAGCCCGCGCGCTGGCTGGTGGTGGGCTGGGGCGCGCTGATCGGTGCGGTCGCCGCGGTGTTGTTGGTCGCCGGTGGCCTCCAGTCGCTGCAACAGGCCACCATTTTGGTGGCATTGCCGTTCGTGCTGGTGATGATCGCACTGTGCGTCGCCCTGTTGAAGGACCTGAACAGCGATCCGACGGTCGCGGCCGGCCCGCGCCGCATGCGGGCGCGCGGCCTGTCGGACGCGGTGCGTACGACGGTCGGCGACGAGGGCGACGGGGCAGAGGCGGAGACCTTTCATCGGCACCACGGCGGGATCTGAACGCGTCGAACCGATCGGATCCGTTCGGGCACGGTTGGCGTTGCTCGGTCGTAGTCGGATGGACGTGAATTCTGGAGGTGAATTCGGGCGCATCCCGATCGGGAGGCCGCGGAGCTGTTGGGGGGCGGGCCTCGAAACCGGGCGATTTCGGGCGACGGATCGTCGAGTGCGGATCGATGATCGGCGCTTGGGGCAATCTCGGTGTGGACCGGTCAGTGCCGGAGGTCGATGACGATGCGGCTCGGGTCGGTCGGGACGGATGTGACCACATGGCGCACGTTGCTCTTGTAGCCGACGCCGACCTTGAGTTTGCCCTCGAAGTCGCAGGTGACGGCGTAGCCGGTGAGCGAGTGCAGGTTGGTCGCCACTTGGCGTGGGCCGGGGTACGTGGGGTTGCCCCGGTCGTCGTGTGCGGCGCTTGCGATGTCCAACTCGATGTATGCGGCGCTGTTCGGAAAGCGGATCGGTTTGCCGCTCGCACACTGCTCGAGGCCGCTGATGGCGGAACTCGCATACCCGGGGAGGCCGGCGGAGAAGGTGAGGACCACACGATCGTAGGTCGCCTGTTGCTCGGCGCCGATGCCGGTGAGGTACGTGGCGCCGGCGGCCTGCGCCGTGCCGGACAACACGGTTGTCGCGGTGATGGCGACAGCGGCGGCGACGCCGAACATGGTGCGGACGAGACGGCGACGCGAGACGGATACGGTGGATGCGACAGATACGGCGGATACGGCCATGACGGCCTCCGGGTGAGCGGGTGTCTACATCGAAGAAACGTTTCGCACCCTGATTCCCGGTGGGTGAAGTCGGCGGATAGTGCACTCTTTCGAGGTAATTCACGCCTGTTCGAATGCGTTCTGCCTCATGGATGAGGGACTGTGGAGGCACGTCGGAACCGGGGCACGGATTCGACGAACGGGGAATCTCCGATGAATCGCATGCGTCGCCGTATTGTCTGCGCGCTGGCCCTGACCACGAGCCTGCTGACCGCGATGGGAGCGCCGAGTGCGTCTGCGGGCGCGACGGCTGTAGCCGCCTGTGCGCCCGGACAGGTGTGCTTCTGGGCAACACCGGGTTTCGCGGATGCGCCGGTGGTGAGCTTCGAACTGACCAACGCCTCTGTGGAGCAGTGTGTGTCGCTGCCCGACGGGGTCGACGCACGGTCCTTCGCGAACCGCATGGATCGCTACGTGACGATGTATCAGAGCAGGGAATGCGCCACCGAGGGTGACTTCGGCACATATCCGGGTGACGGAGTCTTCGTGCCCGATGTGCCGTTCACGGTACGGGCCTTCCAGATTTGGGAGAAGTCGTGACCGCTGTCGTGACCTCGGCTCATCCCTGGGCCCCGGAATAGCCCGAGAAGTCGAAGGACGCGGCGATCCGATCGATCGTCGCGTCCAGACTCGGTGGCATCGCGAAGGTCTCGATGGAGAGCTTCCTAACCGGCAGCCACCACACCCGAGGGTGGTAGGACGTGCCGTTGTCGCAACCGGCCGACCAGCGCCGGTAGTCGGCGGTCTTGGTCCCGACCAGGCGCAGACCACGTTCGACGATCGTCGAGGACGTGGTCAGTGCGCTGCCGCGGGGGACGGTGCCACGGCACCAGGGGTCACCCTGCCAGACCCAACCGCAGCCGGATTCGAGATTCAACGCCCGTCCCCATTCGTCACCGGGCGGATCGGGCAGACGGATCTCCACGCCGTCCACCGCGCACCCGTCGTTCGGGCGACCCAGGAGCGCGGCGGGCGGCAACACACACACGACATTGGGGCGCTCTGCGTCCGGCTCGATCATCCAGCCGGCCGGCACGGCGAACGTGATGCCCTGCAGGCTGTGCCGGGTTTCGCCGGCCGTGCTCGGCGGCACCGCCGGGGCTTGTGACCCCGGTGTCGTGGACGCGACCGATGTGGTGGTCTTGGGGCCGTCGGAGGTGGTCGCACCGGGCGCGGCGGTCTCGCCCAGGGCAGTACACGGGATCGACGAGTCGGTGCTTCGGGCGGTCGGGGAATCGTCGTGGATCAGTTTCGGTACGGCCACCGCAGTGCCGACGGCTGGCCGGCAGGCCACCACGGCTGCGGCGACCGGGCCTGCCCGACCTCGTCTGCGGGACTCGAAGGAGAGCATTGCCGGGGCCGGCGCCTCGACCATCGACGGATGGCCGGGCAACTGTGGGGGCAAAAGCGGCGTTTCGTGGAACCTGATCGGTTGCGCGGGTTGCGGGAAGGTCGACGACAGCGGCGAATCGTCGATGGTCGGGGAGGCAGGCGCCCGAGCCGACGGTGGTGCCGTGGGCGGGGGAGCGGGCGTGGCCGGCACGGCGGCGGGTGAGGCGACGACGGACGCCTGGCGCGCGGGGAGCATCGTGGTGACGGCATCGGGGAGCCAACTGTCCGGGGCGGTGTGCGCGTCGACCCCGAGGGTCTGAAGGTAGGTGAGTACCTGAGTAGCCGGCGGGCGGTTCGCAGGATCCTTGGCCAGGCAGGATTGGACCAGGCCCCGCGACTCGCGCGGAACGCCGACCAGGTCCGGCTCGCCGTGCACGACGCGATAGGCGACGGCTTCCATCCGACCGCCGCCGAACGGTGGTCTGCCGGTCGAGGCGTAGGCCGGCACCCCGCCCAGGGCGAACACGTCGCCGGCGGAACCCACTTCCGCGTCGAGGGCCTGTTCGGGCGCGAGGTAGCCGGGGGAACCCACGGTGCTCCCAGTGCGGGTCAGTGCAGTCTGCTCACCGATCCGCGAGATCCCGAAGTCGATCACGCGCGGGCCGTCCTCGGCCAACAGCACGTTGGAGGGCTTCAGATCGCGGTGCACGACCCCGGCGGCGTGCAGCGCGGCCAGCGCCTCGGCAAGGCCGCCGGCCGGCACTCGGACGGCCTCGGTGGGCAGCGGGCCCTGCGCCGCCACGGCCGCGTGCAGGGACGGCCCGGGTATGTAGGCGGTGGACAACCACGGCTCGTCGGCCTCGGCGTCCGCATCCAGGACCGGCGCCGTGAAGAAGCCCTGTACGCGCCGCGCGACCTCGATCTCGCGCCGGAACCCGGCCCGGAAGTCGGGATCCTGGGCCGGTTCGGCGTGGATCACCTTGACCGCGACGGGCCGCCCACCGGGCGATCGGCCGAGGTATACGCGACCCATGCCGCCGGCGCCGAGCCGGCCGTGGATCGAGTAGGGCCCGATCCGAGTCGGATCACCGGCCTGGAGTTCGCGCATCGATTCCCCCTGAGCCGATGGGTGTTCGCGTTCCTGAACGCGTCCGCGCCTACCGTCGGTGCGGCACGTGCGCGACGAGGCCGACCAGATCCTGCCCGCGCAGGGCCGCGTGCGGGTCTCGGGTCCGCAACGCGGCGGCGGCGTGGTCCAACCGGTCCCGCGCCCGATCGAGGTCCGGCGCGTGCGCCGGATCGCCGCCGCGGCGAGAGCCGTCCTCGGCCTCGGACTCACGCCCACCCGCGGGTTCGGACTCGACGGTGTCCCAGGCGGCACGAAACACCGCCGCGATGGTGTCGAAATCCAGCGGGCCGTCGTCGCGCAACGATGCCCCCACCCGGTCGAAGGCGGCCAGGAACGCGGCGGTCGACGGATCGCGATCAGCCGGCAGGGCCTGGATCAGGTCGGCCGTGGCGGCCAATGTCGGGCAACTCGGCACTCGTGGCCCCGCCACCCAGTACAACTGCTTGTGCGGGATTCCGGACTCGATCACCAATCGGCCCGCGATCGCGGCGACGCGATCGGCATAGCCGCGGATCCGGAAACGCGCGCCGTTGTCGTCCTGGCGCCACAGTTCCCACTCGTTCATGCGACACAGTGTCCCTCATTCGGGTGATCGGCGGGCGTGCCAACGGGCACTCCGCTCCAATACATCGCATGACGACGATGACGTGGACAGCCCCGTGCGGACCCGAGCCTCGGTACGAGCGGCTCCGCCCCATCCCGAGTTGCAGGCCGCCGTGGACGCGGTCCTCGAACGGTTGATGTTCGCCGGATCCGGGCGACCCACGAGCATGCCGCCGCGCCGTGCCGCGATCGAGGAACGTGCCACCACGGAGCCGCAGGTGTGGGTGTGTTGGTGGCGACGGTTCGAACCGGCCCGGGAGAGGCGCGACTTGCCGGCCATACGCGGCGTGACCCTGGGCCTGATGGCGGGCTACGGCCTGTCCCGGTTGATCGAGGGCGTCCCCGAGCGCGGCCTCACTCGACGGCGAGCACCACCTGGTCCTCGACCCCGCAGGGCTCACGCTGCGCCGATTGGGTTCACCGACGAGGTGCTCGCCGGCATCCCAACCACTGGGCCTGGGATGCCGCGGAGGGTCTGCGGGACCTGTCAGCCGGCCTCGGACAGCTTGCGCTTCGTGTCCGCTGACGTGACCGTGACGTGCTCCGAACCCCGGCGCAACGGGATCTCACGCAGCATCAGGGCAAGCACGAAGCCGAGGATCGCGATCGGGACGGCGGCCAGGAACACCGCGTCGAGCGAGTCCGCGAAACCGGTCAACGTCTCCTCCCGCCGTCCCGGCGGCAATGCGTCGATCGCCTTGCGCGTAACCCCCATGCCGGTCTCGCCAGTGCCGCCCACCCCCGCTCCGGCAGCGAGCCCGTGCGCGAACACCGCCCCGAGTACGGCGGCGCCCAGGGCCGAACCTATCGAGCGGGCGAACGAGTTCAGGCCCGTGGCCACGCCGATGTCCGCCTGCTCGACCGAGTTCTGCACGGCGAGCGTGGTGACCGGTCCGATCGTACCGAGCCCGAATCCCAGCACCATCAGGCCGATCAGCAGATGCCAGTACGGACTGTCGGTGCCCAGCAGCGACAGCACCACCAGCCCGGCCGCAGCGAGCAGCGTGCCGATCAGGGGAAACCGCTTGTACCTGCCGATCCGCGAGATCAGCCGACCCGACAGTGTCGAGCACACCATCATCGAGAGCATCATCGGCGCGAGCAGCAACCCCGACTCGGTGGGACCGTGACCGCGCACTATCTGCTGGTAGATCGGCAGGAACGTACTCATCCCGACGGTCAGGCACCCGGTGACCATCGTGAGCGGGCACGCGACCCGCACGATCGTGTTGCGCGACAGCAGCCGCAGAGGGATCAACGGATCGGCCGCGCGTCGCTCGACCAACACGAAGCCCGCGAGCATGCCGACCGAGGTCACGGCCAGGACCAGACTCGGCGCGGAGATCCAGGCGAATTGCGTCCCGCCCCAACTCGTGAACAGGATCAGCGCGGTGGTCCCGCAGGTGAGCAAGGTGAGTCCGGCTCTGTCGAACGGACGCTTGACGTAGGCCTTGCTCGGCAGCCTGAGTACCACGGACGTGACCATCAGCGCCGCCGCACCCAGTGGGATGTTCACATAGAACACCCATCGCCACGACAGCGCTTCGGTGAAGAAGCCGCCGATCAGCGGCCCGCACACGGTCGAGAAGGCGACCGTGGACGCGATGAAGCCCTGGTATCGACCACGCTCGGCGGGTGGCACGAGATCGCCGATGATCGCCTGCGCGTTGCTCATGAGCCCGCCGGCGCCGAGCCCCTGGATCGCCCGGAAGGCGATCAAGGTTCCCATCGACTGTGCCGTTCCGCACAACATCGAGCCCGCGAGGAACAGCACGATGGCGAACTGGAAAAGCCGCTTGCGGCCGTGTACGTCGCCGAGCTTTCCGTACAGCGGGATCGAGACCGCCGTGGCGAGGGTGTACGCGGTGGTCACCCATGCCAGGTGTTCGAGCCCGCCGAGGTCGGCAACGATCGTCGGCATCGCCGTCGAGATGATGGTCGCGTCGAGCGACGCCAGCATGACGCCGAGCATCAACCCGCAGAAGACCAAGATGATCTGGCGATGCGTCAGAGTGTGTGGGGCGGCGGAGCCCGCCCCCGAATCCTTCACATCGCTAAAAGCTAGGCTTGGTAATGAACCATGTCAATGATCATCCAGAGCCTCGCCCCGCGATGTGCCCCGGCGCGGCCCGCCTACGCGGCACCGCTGCGCAGCAGTGCCACCACGCCGTCCACGCCTTCGCTGCGCAGTCGCTCGACCACGCGCACGCCCTCGAGGCGGGTCTTCATGTCCTGCGGGGTCAGGCCCCGTTCCAGGCACGCGGCGGCGAGTTGGTACTCGGCGGGCAGGATGCCGGCGGTCAGCCAGGCCAACACCTGAGCCGCGGTCAGGTCCAGTTGCGTCCAGCTCGTCGCCATCGCGTGCCGTTGCTCGGGCGTGGTCCGGGGGTCGATCTGCTTGATCACCCGACCGATGTCGAGAACACGCGTAGCGTCCCGATTGGGCGCCGCGGCGGGCGCGGGCGCCGGGATGACGGCACGCGGCACCGACTGCGCCTGCCGGCGCTGCTGCGGCGGCTGGTGTTGTCGATTGGACCGGGTAGGCGTCTCCGAGCTGCGCCGACGAGGCCGCCGACCGTCGAGAAGATTGGCCAGCATGGCCTGTTCGACGGCATCGAGATCTTCCACCACAGGTAGTCACCCTTCTGGAATCCGCACCGTGCACAATCCGGTCATTCGCAGCGGAATGCCGTTGTTCGGCGCTCACAATCACACGCCGGGAGGGACGTGGACTGCGATGGTCTTGCCCATGTCGACCTTCGCTCACACACGCGACCGATCATCGAATCGTAGCGATATGACGAATCGTCAACCGTGCGCCCGCAAGCGCGCCGGTCAGTACGCTGAGGCGCGGTGCGGAAAGGGGTGACATGGGAACGGGATACGAGCGATCCTGCTGGTTCACCCTGCCCGCCCAGCCGGCATCCGTCGCACAGGCCCGACGGGCCCTCGCGGACCATCTGACCTACTGGGGGCTGCCCTACGGACACGACCTGGGCTACGCGCTCAAACTCGTCGCGTCCGAACTGATCACCAACTCGGTCGAACACGCGGCCGTGTTGTCGCCCGAGGTCTCGGTGACGTGCACCGTGCACGACGGTTGGCTGTGGCTGGGCGTACGCGACCGCCATCCCTACCGTCCGGTCGCCCTGTTGGAGACGGTCGACGACACGTCGGGCCGGGGTCTGCTGATCGTGCGCAACATCGTCACCGAACTCGGCGGCCAGATCCACATCGAGGCGCACCCGGACGGCAAGACCCTGTGGGTGATCCTGCCGTGGCCGGTCGCCTGACCACCCTGCGCCCTCTCCGGTCGGCAGGTTGCGTGTTCTTCACTCGGCTGTTTCGCCGATGAACCGGCCCGGCCCGACTCGGCCCGAGGGCTCCGGGAGTCGCCGTCGTTCGGTATCGAGGCCGCCTCGCTCGACGCGTCGACCCGTCGTCGTAGGTGCCCGGCCACTGCCCGCATGCACCTTCCACAAGCACTGGCGTGCGAGCGCGAACGGGGCGAAAGTCCCCTGTTTCGATCCTCGGCGCCTACCGCACAAGGGCGTTCGTATCGTAGCCGCAGGCGAACGCTCGGTGGTGGGGTTCGGCGGATCGGACATTGCTCGGGTGGATATCCTCCACAAGTGACCCGAGAGATCCCGAAGTGCTGCAAACTCCTTCTCGAAGCGGGTTACCCACTCGGTCCGTTCACTCCATCCGCACCGATCGCCGCCCCGACGGGGCGGATTCGTCCATGGCCCGCCTGTCCGGCCGCTCGTCGGGTCCACCTGCTCGCCCGGGCGGGATCCGGAATCGGCTCGGAACTTCCTTACCGGTCACTGATGTCGCTCTTACCGGGAGGTTCGTATGGTGGCGAGCGGGGTCTTCCGGATCCGCTCGACCGCGACGCCTCAGGCGATGGCCCGGCCCCGCCGTCGCTGCTGCGGTCGCCGATTTCGCGGATCATGACGAGGGTTGCCATCGGGCAAACCCCGCACACGGGAGCCCGTTGCGGGACATGATTCTGATAACCGACGGATTGCCGTACGGTGAACGTCCCTCGGAGCAGTGGCGAACGGGCCGCGTCCATGATCCGAACCGCAGTCCGACCCACGGCCGCGCAGACCAGGGGAGGTACGTACCGCACATGTCGACATCCGCGGAGGCGCTTCCGGAGCCGGCCCGACCGGGCAGCCCTCGAAAGCCCACTCCGGGCCCGGCCGGCGACGAACCCTCGCCGGCGCGCGCCCACCCGGCCCACCTGGAGCCCGAACACCCGAACACCGGCGCGATGATCGGCGCCGCGCGTGACACCGGCGCCGGCGACCGGGTCACCGGCGATCCGCTGCTCGACCCCGTGCCCGCGCGCGCCGCCGACCACGCGGCCATCGAGAACCTGCTGCGCTGCCGCATCCGCGAGAGCGGAACGGCGGTGCCGGCGGACGGGCCGTTACGACTGCCACTGCCCGCGACCGCCAGCACCGTCGTCGCGCCGATCCTGTATCGATCCGAGACGGGCATGCACCGTTTCGGCCCGGTCCGACTGAGCAGCGGCGTCGCCCTCGACGCGACCACCCTGGCGGTGCTGCTGGCGATCGAGGCCGCACACGGCCGCGTCGGTTCGATCACCGCGATCGCCGACATGACCGACCGGGTGATCGACTCGACCCGGCGGATCGCTCACCACCTCGCCGAGCGCCGCAGGTCGCCCGAGGACGCACCCGCGACGACACCCTTCCTGAGCACCGAGCAGTCGATCCTGCTCGGCCACCCCATGCATCCCTCGCCGTCGTCGCGACAGGGCCTGTACGGGCCCTCGTCGCCGCGCTACTCACCGGAGTTGCGCGGCTCGTTCCCCTTGCACTGGTTCGCCGTGGATCCCTCGGTCGCGGTCCACGACGGCGACCTGGGGCGGCCTGTGCCGGTCGTGCTCGCCGGCCTTGCCGAGGGCGACGTGAACCTGCCTCCGGGAATGGTCGCGCTGCCGGCGCACCCGTGGCAGGCACGAGACGTGCTCGGCCGTCCCGGCGTCGCGGCGCTCCTGGAACGCGGGCTGCTGCGCGACCTCGGGCCCGGCGGCCCCGCCTGGTCCGCGACCTCCTCGCTGCGCACCGTGTACCGTCCCGGGGCGCCCGTCATGCTCAAGACCTCGCTCGGCGTCGAGATCACCAACTCCCGGCGGGAGAACCATCGCAGCGAACTCCGCCGCGGTCTCGCCGTGCACCGGATGCTCGACGCCGGCCTCAAGCGGGTCATGCACTCCGCCCATCCCGGCTTCGACGTGCTGCGCGATCTGGGCTGGATCGCCGTCGATATCCCGGGTGGACGGGGCGATTCGGGTCTCGAACTCGTGGTGCGGGACAACCCGTTCGGCGCTCGCGACCGGGTGCACTGCATCGCGGGCCTGGCGGCGCCGCGCCCGGATCTGCCGCGTGGCAGGTCGATCCTCGCCGACGTGCTCTACACGCTCGCCGCGCGCACCGCGACGCCGCTGCGCGAGACGGCGGAGTCGTGGTTTCGCCGCTACCTGGACGTGCTGGTCGCGCCGATCCTTTGGCTTCACGGGGAGTACGGGCTCGGTCTCGAGGCGCATCAACAGAACACGCTGGTCGTACTCGACACCGACGGCCGCCCGATCGGCGGGCGCTACCGGGGCAATCAGGGCTACTACTTCTCGGCCGAACGCGGTGCGCGGCTTGCTCGTTGGCTCCCCGGCGCGGGCCGGGACCTGGGTACATGGTGTCCCGACCACGTGATCGACGAACGGCTCGGTTACTACCTTGCGATCAACAACGTGCTGGGTCTGGTCGGTGCGATGGGTGCGCAAGGGCTGGCCGACGAAGGGGCATTGATCGCGATCTTCCGCGACCGGCTGGTGCGCACGCGCATCGATCACCCCGCCGGGCGCCCGCTCATGGACCGCCTCCTCGACGGTGCCACACTGCGATGCAAGGCCAACCTGCTCACCCGCGTCGCGGGTCTCGACGAACTCGAAGTCCCGTTGGAGACCCAGTCCGTCTACGTCGACATCGCCAACCCGATCGCGGACGTACGCGGCTGAGCGGTTCTCGTACCACCACAGAGGAGACGGCACGGTGCGCGCGAACGTCACGGTCCTGGCGCTGCACCGGCACGAAGGCGAACCTCTCGAATACGAGGACGCGGTCTGGATCGGCGACGGGGCGGGACGTGGGTTCCTGCCACCGGCCGGGCCCGCGTGTAGGCGAGCCCGGGTGGACCGACCGGGTGCGTTACGGGTCGCCCTCGCGGACGGCGCCGCGGAGAGCCTGCTCGCCCGGCGCTGGGCCGAACTCCTGGTCCGGGCCTGTGGGGCGGCGCCCACGCCGCTGCTGTGCGGGGGCGCGGGCTTCGCGGACGTGCTTGCCCGGGCGGCGGATCGCTGGCCCGACCTGACCAAGCGCTATTTGGTCGAGCGGGAACGGCGAGGGATGCCGGTACAACCCTACGAGTTGCGCAAGTTGGCACGCGGCGCGCACGCGTCTGCGGTCCTCGCGGCGCACCTCGCGCCGCACCCGTGGCTGTCCGGACGAGGTCAGTGGGTGGCGGCGGTGCTTGGTGACGCGTACCTCTTCCAGGTGCGTGGCGACCGGCTCTGGCGGGTCTTCCCGACCTCCCGACGGACCGACGTCGCAACCAGCAACGGTGCCGATCCGGCTGCGGTCGCCAGGCGCGTGCGCTGCGCGCGGGGGACCTGGACCGATCGCGATCTGTTGTACGTCGCCAACGACACGGTCGGTACATGGTTCCTGCGCACCGCGCTCGCCGGCGGGCGGCCGTGGGAGGAGGTGCGCGAGCCGGCCGCGAGCAGCCCTCGCGAACTCGCCCACTGGGTGGCCGCGCGCCGGCGGGCGGGTGTACTCGACGACGGTGACCTGACCCTCGTCCGCATCGACCCCACGATCGGCCCGGCCCGACCGCCCGCAGACACGGCCTCGGACGTGGAACCGGACCTCGTGCCCGGCCCCGCATCCGTGCCTCGATCGACGTCGGACGGATCACGGACCGGGTTGCGGTAGCAGTCGCCTGCGCCCGCACCCGCAGATCAAGCCGTCGCGAGACCTGCGATGAGGTGGGCACCCGGCGCACTGTGGCCCGCTTGGGGGGAGGCATCTGCGCGGGCTGTCTCTGCCTCACACGGGCGTCGGAGCCCGCCGGCTCGTCGTCGGGCTGCCGTCAGCGGAGGTGGAGGCGCCGAGAGGGGGTGGGACCGCCGCATTCGCGGTCCCACCCCCTCTCGGGTCACGACGCCGTGCTCAGCAGGCGCCTTGGTCCTCCCAGACACCCCACTGGCCGGTCGTGCCCGGCGTTTCACCGCGCGTCCACCACTTGGCGCGCCACGTGCGGTTGTTCCATACGACGGTGTCGCCGTTGGTATAGGTCATCGAGTCCGTCCACGGCTTGGCCGCCGCGCACTTGGTGTGGAGCGGGACGTTCAGCTCCTTGATCCACTGGTTGCGCCGGAAGTCGCGTGCCTTGATCGTCACCCGGTCGTTGGCGACCTCGACTTGGAGGCCGCTGTTCTCCAGCCCGCTCAGCGCGCTCTCGCCGCCGGTGCCGTTGTCGGTCCACTGGGTCTGCACGGCGCCGGTGTTGACGACCGTGAAGCCTTCGAGGTTGCCGGTCGCCGGCACGACCTTGCGCACCGCCCAGTCGGAGAGGTTCAGGTCCCAGTGGGTGTGCGAGGTGAACAGCACCGCGTCCTTGTGGGCGCCCAGGATGTTCATGATCCGGTCGGCCTGGAGGTAGTCCGACTTGTAGAGCTTGTTGCGCGTACCCGAGACCGTGTCCGGCAGCACGTGGTGAGAGAACACGAACGTCGGCTTGCCCTGTGCCTCCCAGTAGTTCATCCGCTGCTCGAGCCAGGTCAACTGCTCCTCGCTGAACCACACCTCGTCCCACTTGGTGGGATCGCTGTACTTCATGTACTTCTCCGTGCCGAGGAACAGCATCGGGACGCCGTCGACGACGCGCTCGTAGTAGACCTTGTCGAGGCCGGTGAAGTCGTAGAAGTTCTGGAACAGCGACTGCTCGGTGGTGCCGTTCGGCCAGGTCTCCTGGCACAGCTTGTCCGGGTTGCAGTACTTGGGCACGTAGAACTCGTGGTTGCCGATCGTGAAGAACGTGTTCGCCGGGTGCGGACGCGTGTTCAGGACCTGCTTCACCTGGTCGTACTCGGCCTTGTAGCCGCGCGGGGTGATGTCGCCGTTGACGACGAGCGCGCCGCTGTCGGGGTTGGTCACCTTCATCTGGTCGAGCGCTCGACCGAAGTCCGCGAGGTCGCCCTGGACGTCGCTGACGACGTTGAAGGACACCTTGGCGGGCGCGGGGGCGGGCGCCGTGTTCACGGGAGCGGCGGCACGGGCCGCGGGACGGTTCTCCGCGTAGGCGGCACCGGCGCCCGCGGTGAGCGCGAGCGCGGCGCACACGGCCGCGATGCGCCGGTGTTTGCGGAAGTTGGGCATGGCGATCCTCGGGACGGGAGGGATGTCGGGACCCGCCCATCACATCGGTTGGCGCCGGCCGCGCGGCGGCTCGCACTGATCATGAGGGTGTCGAGCGGCTGAAGATCATCCATGAAACCGGCAAAGCGTGCCCCAAGTTGTCCACAAGGGCCGAGTTGTCCACAGGTTGCCGCCGCCCGTGCCACCCGGCGAGCCTCACGCAGCAGGATCCGGGAATGGAAGAGGCGGTACGAGTCTTGCGGGGGTTGGCATGGCAGAACGACGGAGTGGTGACGCGGGAATGGGCGGCATCCGCCGGAGTATCCGGTCGGGTCTGGCGCAGGCTCGTGGACGCTGGGCGGGTGCGCGAGCTGGCGCGCGGAGTGGGGCTCGTCGATGCCGATCGATGTGCGCTCACCTCGCGCGGGTTGTTGCGCGCCGGGCTCGCAGCGTATGGAGAGCGGGCCGTGGCCGTCTTGCACAGTGCGGCCCGCGTGCACGGGATGCGTGGCGTACCGCGCGTGGAACGTGTGCACGTGGCGACGCCCGATACGGCGTCCCGGCGTGGCGGGCCCGGGATCGTGGCACATCGGCGCCGGTTGCGAGCCGACGAGATCGTGATGGTCGACGGCCTTCCGGTGACGACGCCGGTGCGGACTCTCGCCGACCTGGTGCCGAGGCTGCGGCCCGAGGAGGGCCTCGCGGTGCTCGACTCGGCACTGCATCTGGGCCTGTTGGAGGCGGCGGAGCTGGCGGACGTCGAGCACGCGGCGGCGGGCCGGCCCGGGGCAGGGCGGGTGCGACCCCTGCTGGAGATCGCGGACGCACGAGCCGAGAGCCCGTTGGAGTCACGGGTACGACTGGATTGCGTACGAGGCGGGGTCGCCCCGGACGAGCTACAGCACGAGGTCGTGCTGCCCGGCGGCGGCCGGGCCCGCGTGGACCTCGCGTGGTTGACCGGCCTGCGGCCGGTGTTCGCGGAGGCGGACGGCGCGGACGTGCACTCGCGGCCCGACGCGCTTTTTCGCGATCGGGCCAGGGCCAACGAACTGGCCCTGGCGGGCGCGCTGGTACTGCGCTTCACCTGGCACGACACACTCCGCCGAGGGCGGGTCGCGGAGCTCGTGCGCAGGGCGTTCCAGTCGTGAGCCCCCCGACCGCCCTCATTCGGTCCGAGGCCGGCTCGCTACCCCGTGACGCGGACGTTTTCCAGGGCCAACAGGCGCTGCTTGCGCGGCAGTCCGCCCGCGTAGCCGGTCAACGTGCCGTTGGCGCCGATCACTCGGTGACACGGGATGATGATGCTGATCGGGTTGCGACCATTGGCGAGTCCGACCGCGCGGGACGCGGTCGGTTGGCCCAGGAACCTCGTCGCCAAGGCCCCGTAGGACATCGTGTGTCCGAACGGGATGGTGGTCAGGGCCGACCAGACCTTGAGCTGGAAGGCCGTGCCCGCCGGCGCCAACGGCAGGTCGAACTCGCGCAGTTCGCCGGCGAAGTAAGCACTCAACTGCGCCTGCGTCTGCGTGAACGCACCGGGATCGTGTATCCAATCCGCGCCCGGCGTGGCGGCCATGTAGAGCGCGGTGAGCGAGCGGCCGTCACCGATCATGAGCAGTTCCCCGACCGGGGAATCCATCACCGCGTATCGGCGGGGCCCGTCGAGGGGGGTGTTGAACGCGGTCGGGGGCACGTTCGGGTCGGGCGTTTCGACGGCCTCGAACAGGGCGTCCTGGTTCATGCGACTTCCTTCACCGAGACGGTGGGTGCTGCGGACAGGCTCGCCCACAGATGGTGCAGCGCGTACGAGCGCCACGGGGACCACGAATGCGCGGACGAGGCCGGCAGCCCCAAGCGCGCCAGCGCGTGCTTGACGCCCAGGTCCGTCGGCAGGAACACGTCCGGATCCCCGAGTGCCCGAAGTCGAATGTACGACGCCGTCCAGGGGCCGATACCCGGAAGGGCCAAAAGGCCCGCCTCCGCGGCTCGGCGATCCACACCCGGGTCCAGTCGCACCGCGCCCGACGCGAGCGCGCCGGTGAGCGCGAACATCGCCTTCTTGCGCGCCGTGGGCATGGGCAGATCCACCGGATCCGCGTCCGCCAATGCCGCCGCGGTCGGGAACGCGTGAGTGAGTCCGCCCTGCGGTGCGGCCAACGGTTTGCCGTACAGCGAGGTCAGTCGTCCGGCGATCGTGCGCGCGCCCGCGACCGAGACCTGCTGGCCGAGTACGGCCCGCACGGCGAGTTCGTCGGGGTCCACGTGCCCCGGCGAGCGCAGGCCCGGAGTGGCCCGGACCAGGGCAGCCAGCCCGCCCTCGCCGAGTTCGGCGCTCGCCAGCGCCGCGTCCACCGCGAGCGGATCCGCGTCCAGGTCGAGCAGGCGTCGGCAGCGCTGTACCGCCGCGCCCAGGTCGCGCAGGTCGGCGAGGACCAGGCGACACCACACCCACGAGGGGCCGGGCGAGAGTTCGACCACGCCGGTGCCGTGTGGCAGTGAGAGCACCCTGCGGTAAACGCCGTCCACGTACTCCTCGACGCCCGGCACCGCCCTCAGGCCCAAGAAATCCAACGCGTGACCGAGCGCGATCGGCCGGCGGTAGGGCAGCCGCAACCGGATCTCGCCCGGCTCGACCCCGCGAGTGCCCGCACGCCCGCGCACCTCCGTCGGTGTGCGGCCGAACACCTCGCGCACGGTGTCGTTGAACTGGCGCACGCTCGCGAACCCGGCCGCGAACGCGACCTGCGCGATCTGTAGGTCGGAGGTCTCCAGCAGGATCCTGGCCGTCTGTGCCCGCCGGGCCCGTGCCAGCGCCAGGGGGCCCGCGCCGACCTCGGCCATCAGCAGGCGATTCAACTGGCGGTCGCTGTAACCGAGCCGGACCGCGAGGCCGCCGACGCCATCCCGGTCCACCACGCCGTCAGCGATCAGGCGCATGGCACGGCCGACCACGTCGGCGCGCACGTCCCACTCCGGCGACCCTGGCGAGGTGTCCGGCCGGCAGCGCTTGCAGGCCCGGAACCCCGCTGCCTGTGCGGCGGCCGCCGACGGGTAGAAGCGGGCGTTCTCACGCTTGGGCTTGACCGCGGGGCAACTCGGCCGGCAGTAGATGTCGGTGCTTGTGACCGCCATGTAGAACCAGCCGTCGAACCGGCTGTCCCGGCTACTGCACGCTCGGTAGCACTGCTCGAAGTCCATCACGTCGACCAGTGTCACCCGATCCCGCGATGGGAGCCGGCGGGAATCGGACAGCACCGTGAGGACGCCGGCAGGTCGCGCGGCGGGCCCACAGTCCGCGAGTCGGCCCGCTGTGGAAGAAGCCGACGAAGATCGAGCGGCCGGCGCGGGCATGTGCTCCGTAAGCGTGCGCGAAATCCACGAGCGAGGTCGTGAGCCCGCCTCGTCGCGCTCGATCACGTCGAGGACCGCCGCCTCGATCGAGAAGCGTCCGAGCGTGTGACCGATGGCGTCGTCCGCAACCTCGTGCATCGTCGCGGTGGCCTGGCTCAGGTGCTCCACGGCCTCCGTCTCCGTGGCCGAGCCCCGGAGCGTGAGAGGGGAATCGGCGGCGCTCGGGGGCTCGACATCCGGCGCCTGCCCGAGTGACGGCAAGTCATGCCTCGCAGGCGCCGGAGACGGCTTGGGATCGGAGCCGGACCCTGGTGTCTACCGGCTCGGAATCGCCGACCCGGAAGGCGACTCGGTCCGGTGTTGAGACCACGTACCCGAGGGTGGCGGGATCGAGTGGGTGATCGGCGAGGTGCTGGCGCCGACCGGCGGCGGGGTTTCGTATTTCTGGGAGGACGGTGACCGGTCGGTGAACGTGGGTGTGGCCTTCTCGGCCGCCTTGTTGATGGCCGGGCTCACCCATACCTGCCACGACGGGACGAGCGCGATCGAGCGCAGCCGCTCCAGTGGCAGGATCGGCGTGTCCCGGCCGATGTCCCCCTTCTCCTCGCGGGAGGCGACCTCCTCGACCCGGATCACGACGCCGTTGGGGCGTACGACTTGCACGGACCAGTCCTTGGGGCCCATCCCCGTGGGGCCGGCCTTGCCGTCGGCGCGGTTTTCCGGTGTGTCCGGCGAGGCGGGGTAGACCCAGTCCTGCCGCTCCAGCACCCGGGTTCCGTCCGCGGTCCTGACCTCTGTGCACCTTGCGTTGGTGCGGCCGTCCTGCGGTGGGCACGAGTATTCGTGCGAATCGCTGGCGCTCTGCTCCACGGACAGCGAGACCAGGGTGGGCCCTTGGGAATCTTCGAGGACCAAGGACACCGACGAGCCCGCGCTGTGAATGCCCGCGGAGGTCTTGTCGGTGTTGTCCGATCCGGTTATCTGAGAGCGGACGAGGCCCTGTGGCAGCAAGGGCAGGAGCGTCTGCAGCAGCGTCGGCGGCACCACCGGGACCATCCCGGGTGGAACGGCGAGCGTCGGCCGCGCCGTGGGCGTCATCGTGGTCGGCGGCGCGGGGACCTCCGCCATCCTGCTTGCCGGCCCCGTCACCTGTCGGTGGCCGTCCTCGTTCCCGCTCGAGACGGTGAACAGGGTCGTCCCCGCCACGGCCAGTACCGCGGCGGTTGAAGCACCCACTTGGAGGCGGCGTACCAGTTTCATTCGTCTGCCCCGGGCGATGCCGCCCTTGACCAATCCCGTCGGGGGGACCAATCCCGACGCCGACGTCCGCATCGCGGCCGCCAGCATGTTTTCGTCAGACCCCATAGACCTACTGTCTCCTCGCCATCCGTGTGACCACAGGTCGTACTGCTCACCAGCCGTACGGCCGTGCCGGCGGTGTGCTCAGTGACCCCTCATGCGGCGGAGAGCCAGCCGGACTCGCTCCCGAGCACGCTCCGCAACTTCTCCAGCGCCCGCATGGACCTGCTGCGCACGGCCCCCTCGGATACGCCCATCTGCCGCGCCGTCTGTTCCACGCTCAGGTCCTCCCAGTAGCGCAGGACCAGTACCGCCCGGTCCTTGGGTGGCAGTTCGGCCAGGCTCTTGAGAAGCGTCAACCGCAACGCCTGATCGTCCTCGGGACCGGAACCCTCCGGCAGGTCCGCGTACGGTTGCTCGGTGCTGCTCAATCTGCGCCGATGGGACAAATACGTGCGCGTCAGCACGGTGCGCGCGTACGCCTCCGGACTGTCGGCCCGGCTGACCCGCTTCCAGGCCCGGTACAACTTGCCCAGCGTCGTCTGCACGAGGTCCTCGGCGAGATGCCAATCGCCACACAGGAGCCACGCCGTGCGGAACAGTCGACCGCTGCACGCGTTGGCGAATTCCAGGAAATCGGCCGGCTCGGCGTCGAAGCCCGCCATAGACCCTCCTCGTCCCTACGCGCCCTCGCGCGTACCCACCCCATAGACGCGGCAGACCCCCCGGCACGTCACACGTTCCGGTCGAGAATACGTATCCGCAGCTCATGGGCCATTCGAGGGGTTGGCCTGGTGGACCGCGAGTCGGCCCGTAGCCTGGGCCACGATCGATCACCATCGATCCCGCAGCCCTCGTCACCCGAACCCGGCACGGGGGTACGAAACCAGCAAGGGGAGTCGACGTGACGTCGGTTGGCAACGATGTGGACCGCTTCAGCGCCAAGACCCGAGCCTGGGTGGACGAGGCCATCCGCAAGGTGAGTGCCGACGCGAACCGCTCGGCCGACACCCACCTGCTCGCCTACCCGCTGCCTGCGAAGTGGGGCATCGACCTCTACCTCAAGGACGAGTCGACCCACCCCACCGGCTCGCTCAAGCACCGGCTCGCTCGTTCGCTCTTCCTCTACGCCCTGTGCAATGGCTGGATCGGCGAGGGCACCACGGTGATCGAGGCGTCCTCGGGCTCGACGGCGGTCTCGGAGGCGTACTTCGCCAACCGGATCGGGCTGCCTTTCGTCGCGGTCATGCCTGCTACCACCAGCCCCGAGAAGATCGAACTGATCGAGTTCCACGGCGGCCGATGTCACCTGGTCGAGGACGCCACCACGGTCTACGACGTCTCGCGCGCGCTCGCTGCCGAGACCGGCGGGCATTTCATGGATCAGTTCACCTACGCCGAGCGGGCGACCGACTGGCGCGGAAACAACAACATCGCCGAGTCGGTGTTCGAGCAGATGTCCGAGGAGCGACACCCCATCCCCGAGTGGATCGTGGTCGGCGCCGGCACCGGCGGAACGAGCGCGACGATGGGCCGCTACGTCCGCTACCGCCGACACCACTCCAGGATCTGTGTGGTCGACCCGGAGAACTCGGCCTTCTTCGAAGGGTGGCGCACGCACGACCCGGCGTATACCGAGGCGTGTTCGTCGCGGATCGAGGGCATCGGCCGGCCGCGCGTGGAGGCCAGCTTCATGCCGAACATCGTCGACCGCATGATCAAGGTCCCCGACGCCGCGTCGGTCGCGGCCATGCGCGAGCTGCACCGCCGCACCGGTCACCGGGCCGGCGGCTCGACCGGCACCAACCTGTGGGGCGCACTGCGCCTGGTCGCCGAGATGCGGGCCGCGGGTCGTACCGGCTCGGTGGTCACCCTCTTGTGCGACGGCGGCGAGCGCTATGCGCACTCCTACTACTCCGACGAGTGGCTCGCCCGGCAGAGCCTGGATCTGACCTCGTACGAAGGCACGTTGCGACACTTCCACACAACCGGCGAATGGCGCTGACCGGGCGGCCTTAGGCTGGAGGCCGCAGGTCGACGAGGAGGAGCACGGCATGAGCGGGGCGGGAAACGTCGTCTTCGACAGGCGCGAGCAGTTGGAGAAGATTCAGAGCGGTCTGCTCCCGGGCGAGCAGATCATCGCGGTCTACGACGCGAAGGGCGTCGGTACCGGGTTCATCGGTCTGACCGATCGGCGCGCCATCTTGCAGGACAACTCGTTCGTAGGTAAGAAGATCGCGATCACATCGATCCCCTACTCGAAGATCAGCAGCGTTTCCATGGTCTCGAACAAGAGCTTCACCGGGTCCTACCTGAGCTCGAGCGAGATAGCCATCCACGTCGGGACGCAAACCTACAGCGTGGAGTTCCGCAGCGACGACAAGGGCCGGCACGTGCACGACGTCATCCTGCACTACATCATGCGCTGAGCCGTACGCCGACTGTCCGTGCTCAGTGCGTGGCCGGGGTCTCCCCGCGCAGCGGCAATCCGGCCACGCGGTAGATCGCGTCCATGATCCGCAGTGTCGGGACCGCGTCCGCTGCGGGCGTCAGCGGTGATTCGCCCAGCCGGATCGCGTCCGCGAACGCCTGGAGTTGCAGGCGGTACGTCGACGTCCGAGCGGCCTCGCCCAGGTGCTCGCGCCGCTTGTGCTTGTCGGTGCGCACGGTGAACCGGTGCGGCAGGTGCGGCATCAGGTAGTTCAGCACGCGCATCTCGCCGCGCGTGCCCACGACGTGTGCGTGCATGTCGAGTACGCGCCGCGACAACATCGAGGCGTGCACGGTGCCCGTGGCGCCGCCGGGCAGTCGCAACCGGGCCGACATCGCGCGGTCCACCCGCCGGTCCCGGGACAGCGTCAGCGCGTGCGCGTGCGACACCTCGATCGGATCCGTCTCCACGTCGCCCGCCAGCAGACGCATCAGGTGCACGGCATAGCACCCGGCGTCCATCAGCGCCCCACCCGCGAGGTCGTAGCGGTAGCGGATGTCGCCGAGCAGCGGCAACGGAAAGCACATCGACGTGCTGATCCGGCGGATCTCGCCGAGTTCGCCGTCGTCGAGGATCTCGCGCATGCGATTGGCGAGTGGGTGATAGCGGTAGTGGAACGCCTCCATCGCGACCAGGCCCGCGTGCTTGGCGGCGTCCGCGATCGCCTGCGCCTCGGCCTCGTTGGCCGCCATCGGCTTCTCGCACAGCACGTGCTTGCCGGCTTCCAGCGCCCGGATCGTCCAGTGCGCGTGCAGCCCGTTGGGCAGCGGGATGTACACCGCGTCCAACTCCGGGTCCGCGATCAACGCGTCGTAGCTCGGGTGCACGCGCGCGATGCCCTGACGGCGGGCGAAGGCGTCCGCGCGGGCCGGGTCGCGGGCGGCGATCGCGGCCACCCGCACCTGCGGGATCAGCCGCGCGGGCTTGACCAGCGCGGCCGGCGCGATCCGCGCCGCGCCCAATACGCCGATCCGGATCCGCTCCACGGCGTCATCCCCCTCATCGCCATTCCGCCCGATGCGCCCACATCCCGGGCGCATACCCCGGGCCACGCCGCGAACCCACAGCGAGCCCACACCGTGGGCCGTACCGGACTCGCTGTCCCGCATGTTAGGGGCGCACGCGCGTGCGTGGGGGAGAATCCGCGGCCGACCTTTCGGCGCGCCCGCGGCGGGTACCCGCACGCGGGAGTCGGGGCCTGGGATAGACTTGTCTTGACATCAAGATATCTGCGGGGCGCAGACCCCGGCATCCCTACTTAGGGTCACCTTGCTTGGCGTACGTCGGGTGGGTGTCGGCAGGATGCGGGAGAAACGCACAAGATCAAGGGAGACCGTCGTGTCCGCGAACAGCTTCGACGCTCGCTCCACCCTGAACGTGGGTGACGAGTCGTACGAAATCTTCCGGCTGGACAAGGTGGAGGGCAGCAAGCGCCTTCCCTACAGCCTGAAGGTCCTGCTGGAGAACCTGCTTCGCACGGAGGACGGCGCGAACATCACCGCCGATCACATCCGTGCCCTGGGCGGCTGGGACGCGAAGGCGGAGCCGAGCGAGGAGATCCAGTTCACGCCGGCGCGCGTGATCATGCAGGACTTCACCGGCGTGCCGTGCGTCGTGGACCTCGCCACGATGCGCGAGGCCGTCAAGGCCCTCGGCGGCGACGCCTCCCGGATCAACCCGCTCGCGCCCGCCGAGATGGTCATCGACCACTCGGTCATCGCCGACGTGTTCAACCGTCCGGACGCGTTCGAGATCAACACCGACATCGAATACGGCCGCAACAAGGAGCGCTACCAGTTCCTGCGCTGGGGCCAGACCGCGTTCGACGAGTTCAAGGTCGTACCGCCCGGCACCGGCATCGTGCACCAGGTCAACATCGAGCACCTGGCCCGCACCATCATGGTGCGGGGCGGGCAGGCCTACCCGGACACCTGTGTCGGCACCGACTCGCACACCACGATGGTCAACGGCCTGGGCGTGCTCGGTTGGGGCGTCGGCGGCATCGAGGCCGAGGCCGCGATGCTCGGCCAGCCGGTCAGCATGCTGATCCCGCGCGTGGTCGGCTTCAAGCTCTCCGGCAAGGCGCAGCCGGGCGTCACCGCCACCGACGTGGTGCTGACCATCACCGACATGCTGCGCAAGCACGGTGTGGTGGGCAAGTTCGTCGAGTTCTACGGCGAGGGCGTCGGCGCGGTGCCGCTGGCCAACCGCGCCACCATCGGCAACATGTCGCCGGAGTTCGGCTCGACTTGCGCGATCTTCCCGATCGACGGCGAGACGATCACCTACCTGCGACTGACCGGTCGCGACGAGAAGCAGCTCGCGCTGGTCGAGGCCTACGCCAAGGCGCAGGGTCTGTGGCACGACCCGAACCACGAGCCGGAGTACTCGGAGTACATCGAGCTCGACGTCTCCACCGTGGTGCCCTCCATCTCCGGCCCCAAGCGCCCGCAGGACCGGGTCGTCCTGGCCGAGGCCAAGACGCGCTTCCGCGACGCGCTGGCGGACTACGTCACCAACGGCGACGAGTCCGGCCAGGAGTCCTTCCCGGCCTCGGACGCGCCCACCGGCTCCAACGGTCGCGTGCACAACCCGACCAAGGTGGTCGGCGAGGACGGCGTCGAGTACGAGATCGACCACGGTGCGGTCGCGATCGCCTCGATCACCTCGTGCACCAACACCTCCAACCCCTCGGTCATGCTCGGCGCCGCGCTGCTCGCGAAGAAGGCCGTGGAGAAGGGCCTCAGTCGCAAGCCGTGGGTCAAGACCACGCTCGCGCCCGGGTCCAAGGTCGTCATGGACTACTACGAGAAGGCGGGCCTGATCCCGTACCTGGAGAAGGTCGGCTTCTCGCTGGTCGGCTACGGGTGCGTGACCTGCATCGGCAACTCCGGCCCGCTGCCGGAGGAGGTCTCCAAGGCGGTCAACGACGCGGACCTCGCGGTCGTGTCGGTGCTCTCGGGCAACCGCAACTTCGAGGGTCGGATCAACCCCGACGTCAAGATGAACTACCTGGCCTCGCCGCCGCTGGTGATCGCGTACGCGCTCGCGGGGTCGATGGACATCGACATCACCACCGAGCCGCTGGGCCTGGACCCCGAGGGCAAGCCGGTGTACCTCGCCGACATCTGGCCGAGCGACCAGGAGATCGCCGACGTGGTGGCGTCCTCGATCGACCAGGACATGTTCATCGACCGCTACGCCGACGTCTTCACGGGCGACTCGCGCTGGCAGTCGCTGGAGATCCCGACGGGCGCGACGTTCGAGTGGGACCCGCAGTCCACCTACGTGCGCAAGCCCCCGTACTTCGACGGCATGCAGATGCAGCCGGCGCCGGTCGTGGACATCGCGGGCGCCCGGGTGCTGGCCAAGCTCGGCGACTCGGTCACCACCGACCACATCTCGCCGGCGGGCTCGATCAAGGGTGACAGCCCTGCGGGCAAGTACCTGGCGGAGAACGGCGTCGAGCGCAAGGACTTCAACTCGTACGGCTCGCGCCGGGGCAACCACGAGGTGATGATTCGCGGCACGTTCGCGAACATCCGCCTGCGCAACCAGATCGCGCCGGGCACCGAGGGCGGCTTCACGCGCGACTTCACGCAGGCCGACGCCCCGGTCGCGACCATCTACGACGCGTCGGTGAACTACCAGGCCGCGGGCATCCCGCTGGTGGTGCTCGCGGGCAAGGAGTACGGCTCGGGCTCGTCCCGCGACTGGGCCGCCAAGGGCACCTCGCTGCTGGGCGTGCGCGCGGTGATCGCCGAGTCCTACGAGCGCATCCACCGTTCGAACCTGATCGGCATGGGCGTCATCCCGCTCCAGTTCCCGGCCGGCCAGAGCGCCGCCACGCTGGGCCTCACCGGCGAGGAGACCTTCGCGTTCGAGGGCATCACCGCGCTGAACGAGGGGCGCACCCCCAAGACCGTCAAGGTCACCACGGACACCGGCGTCGAGTTCGACGCGGTCGTGCGCATCGACACCCCCGGAGAGGCGGACTACTACCGCAACGGCGGCATCATGCAGTACGTGCTGCGTTCGCTGGTGAACAAGGGCTGATCGAGGCCGTCTAGGCCGGCTCGCCGCACTGCGGCGGCAACCGTACGGCGTCGACGCACCGGGCCGGGCTCCTTCGGGGGTCCGGCCCGGTCTGCGTGCCCGCCGGTGTCGGCATGTCCGCGCCCGTGCGCCCGCAGGCGTCCACCTGCGGGCGCACGGGCGCGGACAGTTGGCGCGGCCGGTAGGTTTCCCGACCGGCCGCACCGTCAGTGTCGCGGTCGCCTCGTGTGGGCGACAGGTCTAGTTCACCGGTTCACCCAAAAGAGGGAACGCGCGGATCGCGCCGACCACCTCGCCGGCGCCGTACACCGGCGCCTGCGCGAAGGGGGCGAGGGTGCTCTCGTCCGCGCCCATGCGTCGCAGCAGCGCCGCGATCGCGACGATGTGCGCCCGCGTCGCCCCGTCCGCGATCTTGACCGCGGCCCCGCGCCCGTCCGGCAGGCCCACCGCGTACACCGCCTCCGCGCCGTCCTTGGCGAGCAGTCCCGGGATCGCCCGCATCAGGTTCGTCACGTCGCGACCGGTGCCCGCGACCCACTCCGGATGGGTGCGCATCGCATCCGCGATCCGCCGCTCGAGAGTGCCGTCGGCCGCCCCCGCGAAGCGACCGTACGACCGGGCGAGCCCCGCCGGCGAGAGGGCGAACAGCGGCGCCCCGCAGCCGTCCACGCCCACCGCCGCGACCGGCTCGCCGGCGACGTCCTCCACCGCCCGACGGGCGGCCTGCTGCAACGGGTGCTCCGGCGCCAGGTAGTCCTCGGTCGACCAGCCGTTGCGCACGCAGGTGAGCAGCATCGCGGCGTGCTTGCCCGAGCAGTTCATCGCGATCCGCTCGGGCCCCTTGCCGGCCGCCAGCCACGCGTCCCGCTGCGCCGCGCCGAGGGGCAGGTCCGCCACGCACCGCAGCGCGCTCTCCGACAGCCCCGCCAGGGCCAGGATGCGCCGGGTCCCCTCCAGATGGAACGCCTCACCGGAGTGGCTCGCGCACGCCAGGGCGAGCAGTTCGCCCTCCAGGTCGAGGCCGTTGCGCACCATCGCGAGGCCCTGGAAGGGCTTGTTGGCCGAGCGCGGGAAGATCGGCGCGTCCACCGCGCCGTGCCCCTCGACCACCGAGCCGTCGGTACCCGTCAGCACCGCGCTGCCGTGGTGTACCGATTCCAGGAAGCCGTTCCGCCACACGCCGACCAGCGGTATGTGGGCGAACGCGGCCTCGTCGCCGGTGCGGGCGGCCTGAATCACGGGTCCTCCTGAGGGGTCGTACGAGCGTCGGAACGAGCAGCGGGACAAGCGTCGAGCAGGCCTCGAATCAGGCGTCGAACACAGCCGGCGAGTGCGGGTGCGAGTGCGGGTCGCGGCGGGTGCGGTCGAACGCGAGTACGGGGGACACTCCTCCATGATCCACGCGTGCGAGGGTGGTCGAACACCGCGCATAATCGAACATATGTACGGCAATGGCGATCGCGACACCCCGGCCTGGGAACAGCCGGGCCGCTTCGCCCTTGCGCCGGCCGGAAACGGGACCGATACCAAGCCGCGCGGGCAGGACGGAATCGCGCCCGCGGACTGGCCGCGAGGTGTCCGGCCACCCGGTGCGCCGGGCTGGGAGCACTCCGCCGCCGCCTGGCTGTACGACCTGTGCCCGCCCGGATATCGAAGCCACGACGTACTGCGCAGATACCCGGTGATCCTGGCCCGGATGGCCCGCCGGCACGTGGCCGCGGCACTTGCCGCCGCCCGGCACGGCTACGGCACCGCGCGCGTCGACCTCGAGGAGGCGGTGACCGGCCGGGCCCTGGAGGAGACGTTGCGGATGTACGAGTACGAGGGCTCGCGCGCGGCGGCCACCGAGCGTGCGGTCCGGCTGGTCGCGGAGGCATTGGCGGGCGAGCGCTGGGAGCCCCGCATGTGACGCGCGCCATGTCGAGGGCGGCTCCGGCGACCGGTCGTCGGGCGGCTCTCGGCCGGGGCGAAAGGGGTGTTCGTAACGTTCCACGCGTCGGGCGTTCGCCGAGCGCCGAATAGCGGCCCGATCGTGACGCCGTGTTCAGGTTTGACTCTTCTGTGCGGGCGAGGGGCGCAATAGAGTTCAGAACTTGTACACGACCAGTGCGTCAGATGCACCGCGGCGAGGGGATCGCAGATGTCCGACGGCATGACCGGGGCCCACTTCCCGGAGGCCCAGTCGCCGGGGTCGCACTCGTCCGGGTCCCAGTCCTCGCTGCACCGGGCCAACCTCGATCGGGTTCTGCACGCGGTCCGCATGGCCGGGGCGCTCACCCAGGCCGACATCGCCAGGAGCACCGGTCTGTCCGCGGCCACGGTGTCGAACATCGTACGGGAGTTGAAGGCCCTCGACATGGTCGAGGTGACCCCCACGTCCGCCGGCGGCCGGCGGGCCCGCAACGTCTCGCTCAGCCGCGCGTCGGGCGTGGTCGTCGGCATCGACTTCGGCCACCGCCACCTGCGGGTCGCGATCGGCGACTTCGCACACCGGGTGCTCGCCGAGGAGCACGTCCCGATCGACGTCGACTCCTCCGCCGACGAGGGCTTCGCGCTCGCCGACCGCCTGCTCGGGGTGCTCCTGGAGCGCGCCGGCGCGGTGCGCGGCGAGGTCACCGGCGTCGGGCTCGGCGTGCCCGGCCCGATCGACATCGACACCGGCGCGCTCGGCTCGACCACGATCCTGCCGGGCTGGGTGGGCTGTCACCCACGCGAGGAGATGGGGGAGCGGCTGGGCCTGCCGGTCCTGGTCGACAATGACGCCAACCTCGGCGCACTGGGCGAACTGGTGTGGGGCGCGGGCGTGGGCTGTACCGAGATGGCCTACCTCAAGGTCTCCGGCGGTGTCGGCGCCGGACTGGTGATCGGCGGCCGGCTCTACCGCGGTCCCGGCGGCACCGCGGGCGAGATAGGTCACATAACGCTGGACGAATCCGGGCCGGTGTGCCGATGCGGCAACCGGGGCTGCCTGGAGACCTTCACCAACGCCTCCTATCTGCTCGACCTGCTGCGCGGCAGCCACGGCCCGGACCTGACCATCCAGCGGATGATCGAGCTCGCCAAGGCCGGCGACGCGGGCTGCCGGCGGGTGGTCGCGGACGCCGGCCGGCATGTCGGAGTGGGCGTGGCGAGCCTGACGAACCTGCTCAATCCGCAACGGATCATCCTCGGCGGCGACCTCGCCGGCGCCGGCGACCTGTTGATCGCGCCGATCGTCGAGTCGGTCGGGCGCTACGCCATCCCCAGCGCCTCGCGCCGGTTGTCGGTGGTCACCGGGTCGCTCGGCGAGCGCGCCGAGGTGCTCGGCGCGATGGCGATGGTGATGAGCGAGATGGCCCCCTTCGCCGTCGAACGTGCGCCCGAACCCCAGGTCGCCGGCGCCGCGACGTGACGTGTTCGGCACGGATGGCCCATCGCTGTACCCCGATGCGAACCATCCGCCGGCACCGCCACGTCTAGACTCGATGGACGCCTCTCCTGCACGCAGACCCGTGGGGGCGGTGACGGATCCGACGAAGGAGGAACGGGTGGCCCTGCTGGACAGCATTCGAGGACCCCGTGATCTCAAAGCCCTCTCGCCCGAGCAGCTCGCGCGGCTCGCGGACGAGATCCGCACCTTCCTGGTGGAGTCCGTCTCCAAGACCGGTGGTCACCTGGGTCCCAACCTGGGTGTGGTCGAGCTGACGATCGCGATGCACCGGGTGTTCGAGTCGCCGCGCGACAAGATCCTCTTCGACACCGGGCACCAGAGCTATGTGCACAAGATCGTGACCGGTCGCAAGGACGGCTTCGACCGGCTGCGCCAGGCCGGCGGCCTGTCCGGCTACCCCAGCCGGGCCGAGTCCGAGCACGACGTGATCGAGAACTCGCACGCCTCCACGGTGTTGTCCTGGGCCGACGGCCTGGCCAAGGCGCACCAGGTGCGCGGCCAAAACGATCGGCACGTGGTCGCGGTGATCGGCGACGGAGCGCTGACCGGTGGCATGGCCTGGGAGGCACTGAACAACATCGCGGCGGCCAAGGACCGCCCGGTGATCATCGTGGTCAACGACAACGAGCGCTCGTACGGTCCGACCCAGGGCGGCCTCGCCGACCACCTCGCCACACTGCGCACCACGCGCGGCTACGAGCGGTTCCTGGAGTGGGGCAAGGGTGTCCTGGGCCGCACCCCGGTGGTCGGCGGCCCGGTCTACGACATGCTGCACGGCGCCAAGAAGGGTCTCAAGGACGCGGTCGCGCCGCAGGGCCTGTTCGAGGACCTCGGGCTGAAGTACATCGGTCCGATCGACGGTCACGACATCGAGGCGGTGGAGAACGCGCTGCGCCGCGCCCGCGGCTTCGGCGGGCCGGTGATCGTGCATGCGCTCACCCAGAAGGGCAAGGGCTACGCGCACGCGGTCAACGACGCGGCCGACCAGTTCCACTCGGTCGGCGTGATCAACCCCGAGACCGGTCTGCCGGTGAAGAAGTCGGGCGCGTCGTGGACGTCGGTGTTCGCCGACGAGATGGTCGCCATCGCCGACGAGCGGGACGACGTCGTGGGCATCACCGCCGCGATGCTGATCCCCGTGGGGCTGCACAAGTTCGCCGCCAAGCACCCGGACCGGGTGTTCGACGTCGGGATCGCCGAGCAGCACGCGGTGACCTCGGCGGCGGGCCTGGCCACCGGCGGGCTGCACCCGGTCGTCGCGGTGTATGCGACCTTCCTCAACCGCGCCTTCGACCAAGTGTTGATGGACGTCGCGCTGCACGGGTGCGGGGTGACCTTCGTGCTCGACCGAGCCGGGGTGACCGGGTCGGACGGGGCCAGCCACAACGGCATGTGGGACATGTCGATCCTCCAGGTCGTGCCGGGCCTGCGGCTCGCCGCGCCGCGGGACGCGACGCAGGTGCGGGCGCAGCTGCGCGAGGCGATGGAGGTCGACGACGCGCCTACCGTGGTGCGCTTCGGCAAGGGCGTGGTCGGTCCCGACATCGACGCGATCGGCCGGATCGACGGGATGGACGTGCTGCGCCGCACCGGCCCCGAGCGCAACGGCGGCGGTGAGCGCGGCGACGTGCTGATCGTCACCGTCGGGCAGATGGCCGAGATCGGCATCGAGGTGGCCGACCGGCTCGCCGACCAGGGCATCGCGGCGACCGTGGTCGACCCGCGCTGGGTCAAGCCCGTACCGGCCGGGCTCGCGCCGCTCGCGGCCCGGCATCGGCTCGTGGTCACGATCGAGGACAACGGGCGCGCCGGTGGCGTCGGTGCGGCGATCGCGCAGTCGCTGCGGGACGCGCGGGTGGATGTGCCGTTGCGCGACTTCGGCATTCCGCAGGAGTTCCTCGACCACGCCGAGCGTCCGGAGGTGCTGGCCCGGATCGGCCTGAACGCACAGGACATCTCGCGTCAGGTGGTCGAGGAGATGGCCTCCAAGACCGCGGACGCGCCCGCCGAGCAGCACGAGACGACGGCCTGACCCAGGGCCCGACGGGTCCGCGCACCACCACGATCTCGGGGTGCGGGGCGGGAAGCCACGGCTTTTCGTTCCGCACCCCGAGATCGTTGCCGTTTTTGTGGAAGTCGGGGAAGTAGTGGGAGGCGCGGGAGGGTTCGGCTTCCGGGGTCATCGGCGGCGGGTTCGAAGATCACCCTTACGCGCCGAGGACCGGTCACCCGCAGCCGGTAGCGCGCGCCTCGATCATGGCAACGGTCTCCGCCACCAGGAGGTGCTGCCATGGCCAACACGTTGTTTCGCACCAAGAACATCGAGCAGTCCATCCAGGACACCGATGTCCCCGAAGGGCACGGTCTGCGCCGGGAGTTGTCCGCGCTGGACCTGATGGTCTTCGGGGTCGGCGTGGTGGTCGGCACCGGCATCTTCGTACTGACCGGTACAGCCGCGAAGGACTACGCGGGTCCGGCCGTCGCGCTGTCGTTCGTGTTGGCGGGGTTCGTCTGCGGGCTCGCCGCGCTGTGCTACGCCGAGTTCGCCTCCACGGTCCCGGTGGCCGGTTCCGCGTACACGTTCTCGTACACCACGCTCGGCGAACTGCCCGCGTGGATCATCGGCTGGGACCTGATTCTCGAACTCGCGCTCGGCGTCGGGGTGGTCTCGATCGGCTGGTCGGGTTATCTGACCTCGCTGCTCTCGCAGGCGAACATCGACCTCCCGCAGGCGATCCGGGCCGCGCCCGGGGACGGGGGCAAGGTCAATCTGCCCGCGCTGCTCCTGGTGTTCGCGGTCGCGGTGATCCTGGTGTTCGGCGTCAAGCTCTCGGCGCGGTTCAACCTGGTCATGGTCACCATCAAGATCACGATCGTGCTGCTGGTGATCTTTGCCGGGCTGTTCTTCGTCAAGACCGGCAACTACACGCCGTTCGTGCCCGATCCGCAGCCGCCGAGGGCCGGTGAGGGTGGGCTCAAGGCGCCGCTCGTGCAGACCCTGTTCGGGTTCCAGCCGCAGATCTACGGCGTGATGGGGATCTTTTCCGGCGCGGCCCTGGTGTTCTTCGCGTACATCGGATTCGACGTGGTCGCCACCGCCGCCGAGGAGACGCGCAAGCCGCAGCGCGACATGCCGATCGGGATCCTGGGCTCGCTGGTGATCTGCACGATCCTGTACGTGTCGGTGTCGCTGGTCGTGGTGGGCATGCAGCGCTACGACATGTTGTCGTCCGCGGCGCCGTTGGCGGAGGCGTTCCGGTCGGTGGGCAAGGGCTGGATCGCGACGGTGATCAGCGTCGGTGCGGTGGCCGGGCTGACCACCGTGTGCATGATCTTGATGATGGGGCAGAGCCGGGTCTTCTTCGCGATGAGTCGGGACGGGCTGTTGCCGCCGTTGTTCGCGAAGGTGCACCCCAAGTACGGCACGCCGCACGTGAGCACGATGCTGATCGCGGTGGTGGTCGCGGCGATCGCCGGGTTCACCCCGATCCACGAGATCGACGTGATGGTCAACATCGGCACGCTGTTCGCGTTCATGGTGGTCGCGGCGAGCGTACTGATCCTGCGCCGGACCAGGCCCGACCTGCCGCGCGCGTTCCGGGTGCCGTTCGTGCCGTGGCTGCCGATCCTGTCGATGCTGGCCACGTTGTGGTTGATGCTCAATCTGAGCAGTGAGACGTGGCTGCGGTTTCTGGTGTGGATGGTGGTCGGCTTCGCGGTCTACTTCTTCTATGGGCGCCGGCACAGTCGGTTGCAGTGAGTGGTTAGTCGTGAGTGGTTAGTGGTGAGTGGTGAACGTGCCGGAGGTCGTGGGTCGACCACGGCCTCCGGCGGCGGCTGGGTTCTCGGGGGTCAGGTCCAGAGCCGGTCGGTGTAGGTGTCGGTGCCGACCACCGTGGGGATCCACGGGGCGCAGTAGGTCACCTTGCCGATGCCGGAGGCGTCGATGCGCCGGGCCCACTCCGCGAAGGCGGGCCAGCTCGCGCGCGGGTCGCCCTCGAGGAAGTAGAGCTGCATGCTGCGGGTGGCGGCGTTGGGGTCGCGCGGTACGAACGCGGGGGCGTCGTCCTTGAGCGGGACCGCGGTCCACGCGGCGACCGAGGCGATCGGCGAGCCGGCGAGGAAGTCCGGCACGTGGGCGGAGAACCACTGCTCCAGATCCTGCTGCGAGGTGCCTTCGGCGCGCTGCACGGTGAGCGAGACCAGGCCCTGGTAGTTGCGGTCGAGGGCGAGTTCCAGCGGGACCGGGTCCTGGTCGCGGTACCAGCGACGGTCGTGCAGGTACATCCCGGTGTGCGCGTGGATCCGGTGTCGGAAGCCGCGGTCGTTGCCGTAGAGCCAGTTGACCTGGTCGACCGCCCACGCGTTCCACTCGTCGAACTGGCCGTCGTTGATCCAGTAGATCGCGACGTAGGAGCCCGCGTCGATGCTGGGGACCACGTCGCTGTCGGCCGGGAAGCGCAGCGCCTTGAGGTCGGCGGTGGCCACCCACCGGCTGCCCGCGAGCAGGCCGGGTCCGATCATGCAGCCGGCGTAGTAGTGGTCGCGCTCGTACCAGCGGTTGTAGCTCACCTCGTGGCCGCGCTCGGGGTCCACGGCGGTGAACAGCATGCTGCCCACCCTGATCGGATATTCCACGAAGCTCATGACTGCCTTTCGGGTCGTGCGACGACACGTGTGGGGGACGGACGTGGGTATGGGGGTGGGCTCGGTCGGGACGTGGTGGTCAGGTCCGGTGGCGGAATCGGGTGGTGCGGTGTTCCGGATCCGTGTCGAACCTGGGGACGACGTGCTTGCCGAACAGCTCGATGGTCTTGAGCGTGTTCGCGCGGTCGTCGCAGCCCGGGTCGAGGACGAGCCGGTCGACGCCGACCGACTCGTCGGCGCGGACCGCGGCCGGGACGCCGTCCGGATCGCCGCAGATCGACGCGCCCGCGTCGGCGGCGAATTCGACCGGCTCGGGGGTCAGGTCGGGGATCAATTCGGGCCGGCAGGGGATGCCCTCGGGGTGCGGGAAGGTGTCGTGGTGGCGGTAGACGTTGCGGGTCGGATACATCGGCCGGGCCGCGACCGCGTTGGCGATCGCCCGCTCGCGGGGTGTCGGCGACGAAGCCGGTGCCGACCGCGAGCACGTTGTCGTCGACGAAGTCGGCGATCGGCTCGGCGTTGCGGATCTCGCGCTTGCAGCCGGACACGAGTCGCTCGGCGCGCGCCGGGTGGCCGATGGAGAAGCCGAGTACGCCCGGGCCCATCCGGGCGGCCATCTCGTGCCGAATTCCATTGCGCTCCCAGTTCCGCGGTCAGGTCTGGACAGGTCCGGTCCGGTCGGGGCGGGACGGCCGGTCGGGTGCTCCGGGACGGGGCTTGCGGGCGGGGTCGCCGGCGGGGGCGGTCGCGAGTGGTGGTCGCGGGGGTGGTCGTGGTTCAGGGGGTGAAGGTGCCGTCGGGGCGGCGGACCCAGCCGGAGGCGGCCATGGTGCCGCCGTCGACGTGCAGGGTCGTGCCCGTGACGAAGCGGGCGAGGTCGCCCGCGAGGAACACGATCGGGGCGGCGCAGTCGTCGGTGTCGCCCAGGCCGAGGGGCACCTTGGCGGCGTAGTCGTAGGCGCCCTCGTCGGTCTCGAAGGCCTCCGCGAGGCCGGCGTCGCCGGGGGTGGGGATCGCGTCGGGGGCGACGCAGTTGACCCGGATGCGACGGTGCGAGAGTTCGAGTGCGAGCGACCTGGTGAGTTGCTCGACGGCGGCCTTCATCGCGGCGTACACCGCGAAGCCGGGCGCGGCGCGGAACGCCTCGATGCTGGTGACGTTGACGATCGACCCGCCATCGCGCATGAGCGGGGCGCCGTGCCGGATCACGTGTGTGACGGAGGTGAAGTTCTCGTCGACCAGTGCGGTCTGGCCCTTGGGGCGGATGTCCAGGAACGGCGACCAGAATCCACCGCCGGCGTTGTTGACCAGGATGTCCAGTGGGCCGAGTGTGGTGTGCGCCTCGTGGAGGAAGCGCTCGACGCCGTCGCCGTCGCGGACGTCCAACTCGGCGGCGAACGCGCGCCGTCCGGTGGCCTCGATCGCCTTGGCGGTCTCCTGTAGGCCGACGGGCTCGCGGTCGCAGACGGCGACGTCCGCGCCGAACCTGGCGAGTGCGACGGCCGTCGCCGCGCCGATTCCCCGGGCGGCGCCGGTGACCACGGCGACGCGATCGGTGAGCAGGGCGGCGGAAGGGTCGAGCGGCACGGGGGCACCTCACTGTGGATCGCGTACGTAGTCGCCTCGGCGCGGGGCCGCCGTCGTGGGCGGGTTCTGCGCTGGGGTCACCATGCCACCTGACGACCCGTCACTTGAAGGGAGACGGCTGTCTTTTTCGACCCTGGCGCGTCGGTGGTAACGCGGGCCCGCACGCCACCTGACGGTCAGTCAGTAGGAGTGGCGGACATCACCGGCCGGCGGATTGCGTGCGAGGGGGTCGGCGGGTGGTGGTGGAAACGGTGCGGGTGATGCGGTTGATGCGGTTGGAGCCGGCGGGCGCGGGCGCAGGCGATGGTGGGTGCGCGTGCGGGCGGCTCGGTGCTGGTTTGTCGGGCGGATGGTTGCGGGCGCGGGCGCGCGGGCGTTGCCTTGCGGGTGCGGGTGCGGGTGCGGGTGCGGGTGCGGGTGCGGGTGCGGGTGCCGGTGCCGGTGGTTGGGGGCGGCCCTGTGGGTGTGGGAGGGGGCTGTTTGGGGGTTCGCATGGATTGTCCGAAATCCATGCGAAGTGGTTGTCGCGGTTACTACGCTCTGCGACGTGGCGCTATCTCCCGATTCCTGCGGCATCGTGGCCGACTTCGGAACGTGGCTCGCGCGGGCGGGGCGTTCCGCCCGGGACGCCGAGCGGATGATCGATGTCCTCGGCACGTTGCTCGATCTGCGCGTGGCGTGCCTGCGACTGGACGACCACACGCGTTGGCGGGCCGGCGACCTGAATACGCTGCTCGAGACCCTCGTGCCCGCGCACGTCGCGCTGCCTCGCGACGACACGGTGGTACTGGTGGTGCCCGCGCTGCGGCTGTTCCTGGAGTTCCTGCGGGAACGCGGCTCGCTGCACCAGGACACCGATCGGCTCGACCCGCTGTCGGCGGTGCTGGACCGGCACGAGGACGAACTGCCGGCTCGGATGGCGGACGCGACCTGCTGGGGATCGGCGAAGAAGCTGTTCGTGGCGGGCTACGCGACCGGCGCCGGACGGGGGCGGGCGTTGCCGGCGGTACGGCTGCCGGACGAGCGCGAGTTGGCTCGCGCCGCGTCGACCGCGCCCTCGTTCGCCGCCGCGCTCACCCTCGCTCGTTGGGTCGGTCGCGGGCGCCCGGTCACCGCGACCGGTGTCCTGAGGTTGGCCCCCGCGGCGGAGGCGGCGCTGGTGCTCGGCATCGAGGAGCCGGTCGCGGGCGTTCGCAGTGCGCGTGACGTGGAGCCGTTGCATCACGTGTGGTCGATCGCGTGTACGGCGGGGCTGATCGAGGTCGGGCGTACGGTCGCGACCGCGGGCGCGCTCGCCAGGGCACTGGCGGTCGGGCGTCCGTGCGACGTGTTGCAGGTGTGGTCGAGCCTGTGGGAGGGCGTCGCGGCGGGCGAGGCCACCGGGCGGCCCGCGGTGCGTCGGGCCGCGCATGTGCTGCGTGGAGGTGATGTCATTCGCGAGTTGCTGCGCGAGTTGTACGACCACGCGGGTCGGTGGGTGCCGATGGGCGGACTGTTCGAACTGCTCTCCTATACGCCCGACGGGCGTCCGCGGTCGCCCTCGGTCGCCGACCCGGCGCTGTTCACCGGTCTGACGCTGGCTCATCAGATGGACGACCTGCGGGCGTTCGGGATGTTGGAGATTCGCGAACTGGTGGGTGGTGGGGCACCGTTCATGGCCGTGCGGCTGACCCCGCTGGGGCTGTACGGGCTGCGCACGCGCTTTCTCGAACTCGGCGTGCCCGCCCCGCTCAGCGGACCGGGCGGCCCGACCGAGCCGGCGTTGCCGCCGCTGTACGTGCCGCCCCGGGCCGAGTGCGCGTTGGCCGCGCGGATGTCGCCGCTGCTCGCGCAGGCCGCCGCGCTCGCGGAGTACGTCGAGGCGCACGGGCCGTTGCCGATCACCCACGAGGGGGTGCCGGCGACCGATGTCGCACGTCGGGTCATCGCCGACCTGGGCCTGCCCGTGCAGCCGCCGCGGGTGGCGGGCCCGCCGCGCACCGCCCGGGACGAACACGCGTTGCATCGGCGTTGGACGCTCGCCCTGGGCACCGGGTTCCTGGCGCTCGCCGGCGGCAAGGTGTACGTCGCGGACGGCCTGCGAGTGTGGCGCGAGGGCGGCGACGCCGAGTTGATCGCGCTCGCCGCTCGCGCGATGGTGGTGGTGGCCGAGGACAACGCGACGTTCGGTGAGGTGCACAACGAGCGGTGGGACGTCCCCGAGGGGCTCGCCGCGTCGCTGTTCACCGGCCTGGTCCAACTCGGCGGCCCACTACCGGTGTCCCTGTTCGTCGGCTTGGCGGTGCGTCGTGACCTCGACCACGTGGTCCGCGCGCTGCCGGCCGAGCCGCCCGTCGAGGACGAGGCGTTCGCGCTGGGGCGGATCCTGGACGCGCCGAACCTGGTGCGGGAGATGGGCCGGCTGTGCGATCCCGCCACCCCGGGCGCGCCGTTCCCACCGTCGTCCCCGTCCCTGTCCCCGTCCTGGCCGGCCGAGCCGACGCCCGCGGAGTTGCTGATTCGGGTTCGCGCCGGGGTGATCCTGCTCGCGGATCGGCTGGCCGCGCTCGGCGTCGTACGGCGCACCGCCGAGGGCATCACGTTGACCGGCCTGGGCGGCACCCTCGTCCATCGGATGTTTCGCGAGCAGGGGCTGCCGGTCGCCACCGTCGACGACTACACCGCGGCGTCGGGCGCGCGGCTGTTGAGCGCGATGGGGGCGTGGCCGCGACCGATCGCGACGCGTACCTTCGCGAGTTGGATCGCCTGCCGCCCGGTCGCCGGCGCGTTGTCCGAGCTGTGTGCGGTGGCGGGCGCGGCGGGGCCCACCGAACGGCTCATGCTCTTCGCTCACGTGGGTGACGCGGACCTGCCCGAGGCCGCCGTCGAACAGGCCCTCGACGAGGCCGGCGCCGACCCCACGCTGGCCCCGCACGTGTGGAATTGGCGGCTCACCCATGACCGCGATGTACCGCCCGCGACGCTGCGCACGCTGGCCTGGCTCACCGCCGACAACGCCGCCGCGGCGCTGTCGGGCCGACACGAGGCGGCCGTACTGGGCCTGCTCACCGAGGTGACGGGCAATCAGGGCCCGGGCGCCGACGTGGTCTTCGGGGAGCTTGCGACCATGGGCCACCCCTGCGCCGAGGACGTCCTGCGCTTCGCCGAATCCACCCACCCCGACCCCGACGTGGCCCGAGCGGCCCGCAGAGCCCTGCACCGCCTGCGCTGACCACCGCCTGCGACACACGGGCGTTCCGCGTGAGCAGTGAGCCGTGAGACACGAGCCACGAGCCACGAGCCACGGCTCGACGCGGCCCGACTCGCCCGCCCGGCCCGCGTGGCCCGTCATGCCGGCGAGACGTCCTGCACCGACCGCACCGATGACGCCGTACGTGTCCCGCCTTCCACAAAGTCCAAGTCCTCGGCCCGACGCCGCCTGCGCGGCCGTTCACCGCCTGCGCCGACAACCCCATGCGCCCAGGATGTCCTGCGCAGTGGCGACATCCTCACCCCCGACCCGACCCGACCACACCGCACCCGCTGCCCCGCTCGCCCCCTCCTGCCTCCGTCTCCACCTCTCACGGTCGCCAGAGTTCGCCCGGGGCCGGGGTCGGCCAAGGGATGTCGGCGCGGACCGCGGCGAACAGTTCCGTGCAGCGTTTGTCGTCGAGGAGGACCACGCTCTGGCCGCCGCCGCGGGTGTCGAAACCGGCGACGGGGGCGGTGCGGAAGGCCAGGTCGCTCTCGTTGATGCCCTTGAGGTCCGCGGCCAGATCGAGCAGCGCCTTGAGGTTCAGATTGTCGTCCACGGTCAGCGACCTGGTCAGCGACTGCAACAGGTTCTGCGTGCGCAGCGGGCTGCCCAGGACGCCGTCCGCGGTGACCTGCTTCGCGATCGCGCCGAGCAGTTGTTGTTGGTGTGCGACCCGGTCGAGGTCGCCGCGTGGCAGCCCGTAGCGCTGCCGGACGAACTCGAGCGCCTTGGTGCCGTCCAGCTTCGTCCGACCCTTGTCGGCGTCCACCGTCACTCCGCCGAGCGCGTCGACCATGCCCTTGAAGCCGGCGAAGTCCACCGCGGCGTAGTGGTCGATCCGGACGCCCGTCAGGTTCTCGACGGTGGCCACGAGGAGCGCCGGCCCGCCCCAGGAGAAGGCTGCGTTCAGCTTGGCCTCGCCGTGCCCCGGGATGGACACCCACGAGTCGCGCGGCAGCGAGATCGCCGAGATCGAGGCGTGGCCGGCGGGCAGGTGCAGGATCATCATGGTGTCGCTGCGCCGCCCCCGCAGCGCCTCGGGATCGGCGCCGGCCGCCGCCGCGTCCATCCCCACGAGCAGGATGTTCAGTGCCCCGCGGGCCGCCGGATCCCCGGGCGGTCTCGGGCCCGCGGCCGGGATGGCCGCCCGGTCGAAGACCCCGTCGATACGCTTGATGTTGGCGTTGAGCGAGTACAACAGCCAGACGGCGCACCCGCCGACCACGAACAGCGACAGGGTCAGCAGACAGATCAGCGCGACGAGCGCCTTGCGGCGGCGCGACCAGGACGTGCGTTCGGGCGTCGGGGGCGGCTCGGCCGCCTCGTCCGGCCCGTCGACCCCGGCCGACTCGCCCGTCGCACCCAGCGCATCCGTCATGCGCAGAAGTTAGCTGACCAACCGTCAGCAACGCCGGGGAAATCGCAAATCAGTGCGGATGGTGCGGGTGGTGCGGATCCGAGACCGGTCGCCGCATACACACCCGAGGCCACCGATCGAGCCCGACCGCCGCCTCATGCGCCCGGATCGCCGCCAGGCCGGGCGTCACCTCGGCCGCGTCGAGCATCCGGAAGCCGAGCCGCGCGTAGTACGGCGCGTTCCACGCCACGTCCACGAACGTGGTCAACGTCAGCGCGAGCCCGCTCTCCTCCTGCACCCGATCCAGCAACGCCCGCCCGAGCCCGCGCCGCGCCGCGTCCGGATGTACCGACACCTGCTCGATGTGCGCGGCCCCGTCCACGAGATCCCAGATCACGTACGCGAGCGCCGGCTCGCCGACCACGAGGCACCGCCCGTCGTCCCGATACCGAGCCAACTCCGCGACGGAGAGCGGCTCGTCCGCCGCGATCTCCGGCATTCCCACCGCCGCGAACGGCACCCCGGCCGCCACCTCGATCTCCCGCAGTCGCTCCAACTCGGCAACCTGCGGCATCCGAATCAATTCAGTCACCCCACAATCCTGCCGTGTCCGAACCGCGCATCGCCGATCGGGGACACACCGGCCCGATCGCCCACGGGTTCCGACCGATTCGTCCCGATGACGTGGAACCGTTCGGGTGACTTTGTGGCGATGGAGCGCCGGCACCCGCTTTTCGGGCGGTATGAGTGGCTCGTTCCTACATGATCTCGGGAGGCGACAGGTGCGGATCTTCAAACGTTGGCGGTCGGTCACGGCGGCGGGCGGGGCTGTCGTGGCCGGCGTCGTACCGGCCGGTGCCGGCGCCGTCCAGGCGGCCTCGACGGAGCGCTGATCGGTGGATCGCCACGAGGTGTTCCTCGCCCTGCGCCGAGGCGGTGTGGCGCAGGGCGAGATGTGGATCCAGGACGCGCACGAGCCCGTGCCGCTGCTACCCGAGTTCGTGTCCCTGCGGCGTGCCGGTGCGGGCCGGCAGACCGGGGTCTTCGAACGCGGCGAGTGGTATGTGGTCGCCGATTTCACCGACGAGGCCGCAGCATGCGAGCACCTGCTCCACACCCTGGCGCTACCGGCGGACCCGTCCCGCGAGTGACCGATGCCGCGTGGGCCGCCACGTCGAAATCCCGAAGTCGCTCGACCTCGCTCGGCGGGGGACGTGGGCGCGGCGAGGGTACGGTACGGGCCGGATCGGAAGACGAGGAGTTGTCGCGATGACCGCGCTTCCCGAGTGGCTGGATCCGCCGCCGACACACGGATGGACCGTCGACGACCTGGATCGCCTTGCCGACGACGCGCCGCGCCACGTCGAAATCATCGACGGGGCCCTGATCCCGACCGGCCCCCGGACCGCGTTCCACGGTCTGATGCTGAAGGCGCTGGAGAACGGACTGACCCGGCAGAAGCCCAAGGATCTGCTGGTCATGCGGGAATGGACCGTTGTGGTCGCACCGCCGCAGGGCCCGGAACCCGACATCCTGGTGATTCCCGACGCGCTGCTGCGCGACCCCATGCAGACCCGGGTGGATGCTCGACACGTCCTCCTCGCCGCGGAGGTCGTCTCCGCCGACTCGCGCACCCGAGACTACGGCCGCAAGCGGCACCTCTACGCCGAGGCCGGCATCCCGCACTACTGGATCATCGACTACGAGCAGGCCACCAAGACGACCCGGATCTCCGTATACGAGCGCGACCCGGGCACCGAGGCATATGTGGCGACGGGGCTGTTCCACGACGTGGTCGAGGTCAAAGTGCCCTTCCCGGTCGTGCTCGATTTGTCCTGGTCGGCGATTCGTTGACGGTCGGCCGCGCCGCCGTACGCCCGGTGGGTGGTGGGGCATGGCGTTTCGCGAGTTCGGGGGAGGGGTCGACGGGGGGCGTTTAGGTTGGGTGGATGACGCGCGGGGACCAGGAGGATCGAGCTCGGCTGGTTGCGTACACCTATCTGAGCGTGTCGGAGCGGGAGGACTATCTCGCCGTCGTGCGGTTGTTTCGGGTCGTCGCTGATGGCCGATCTGTCGGCGCACGAGGTTGCCGAGCGGCTCGGGCGCGACGATGTGGAGGTCGTCACCGCGCGGTTGGACGCGCTGGTCGGTTGGGGCAACCTGATTCGCAGCACACATCGGGTGCGGGCGGCCGGCATCGCCGAGTTTCAGCGGGCTCGGGCGCGCTATCAGATCTCCAAGCTCGGTGAGCGCATCCAGCGGGACGTGGACGACGTGCTCACGTGGGCGGACGCGGCGCGCGAGGTGGCCGCCGAGTTGCTCGCGCTGGTGGATCGGGAGTTGGGCGGCCGCGCGCGAGGGATGGCGCGCGGCGCACCTCGAGCACACCCGCCAGGTGTCCGGGCACGAGGACAGCCTTCGCCGGCCGGCCGAGGAACAGGCCGCGTTGGCCGTACCGGAGGCCGCGCTCGGCGAGGACCCGTAGGCCATCCTGGCCCGCGAGCGGGAGGTGTCCGGGTGCCTGGACGAGGCCCGCACCGAGATCCGCCCCGCCGAGCACGCCGTGCAGGAGACCCACGACGAGGCCATCCGAACCGAGGCCGAACGCGACGCCCGCAAGGCGGACCTCACCGCCCTCGAGGCGGCGGTGGTCGCCGCCGGCGCCGAACTGCGCCGCGCGCTCGCGCTGCCCGAGGTCCAGCGCGGCGCCGGCCTGGACGGGGCCGAGGCACTGATCGCGCCCGAGCCGCCCGACACCGACGTGCGTGCCCGGATCCGCGCCCTCGACGGCCTGCTGCGGGAGATCCGGGCCCGGCTCCGGGCACCGGCGAAGGACGTCTCCGACACGACCCTGCTCAACCGGTACACCGAACTCCAGGCCGGCCTGCGCGGCGGCTACGACGCGGTGTTGACCGAGACCGACGAGGTCAAGCTGTGCCACATCACCGACGACCACGGTCGACACGACGTGGCCCTGATCGCCCGCCGGCTCGCCGGCCGGGCCGAGGACGCCCGCACCCGCCTCTCCGAACGCGAGCGGGAGGTCTTCGAGAAGTACCTGCTGGGCGAGTTGGGCGACAACCTGACCGGCCAGGTGTTCGCCGCGACGTCACTGATCGCGCTGATGAACGAGACCCTGGACGACGTGCGTACCTCACACGGGCTCGGCGCACGTCTGGTGTGGCGGATCCGTGAGGACGCCGACGCCGACGCCGACACCCGCGCCGCGGTCGACCTGCTCGACGGTTCCGCCGCGTTGCGCTCGCGCGAGCACGCGGAGAGCCTGCGGGCGGTGCTCCAGCGCCTGATCGAGGCCGAGCGACACAAGGACCCGACCGCCGGCTACGCCGTGCATCTGCGCAAGGCGCTCGACTACCGCGAATGGCACACCTTCGCGGTCCAGGTGCTCGACGACGCGCGCCCGGGCACGGCCCGTACCCTCAACGCGCGGATCGGTCTCAGCCAGGGCGAACAGCGGGTGATCTCCTACCTCGTCCTGTTCGCCACCGCCGCCGCGCACTTCAAGTGGTCGCCGCCGGCGCGGTCCAGGCGCCGCGGATGATCCTGCTCGACGACGCGTTCGCCAAGGTCGACGAACCCACCCACGGGCGCCTGTTGGGCCTCCTGGTTCGGATCGACCTCGACTTCGTGCTGACCAGCGAACGCCTGTGGGGGACCTTCCGCGAGGTGCCGTCCCTGCACATCTACGAATGCCTGCGCGACCCGCATCACCGCGGCGTGGCCACCCTCCATTTCACCTGGGACGGCTCCCGCAAGCATCTGGTGGCGACGTGAGTCCGAACCCGCCCGCCGGCGCGACGGGCGCGGCGCGGACCGGCCCGCCGGCGCGGGCGACACCGCCGAACGCGGGCGATTCCCCGGCGGTTTCCGCCGCCACGCCGGCCTGGCTCGCCGGCCCCGAGCTCGCCGACCTGTGGCACCGCCTGCGCGTGCGCCTGGAACGCAACGGCCATGCCGTCCAGGGCCACATCCGCGGCGCACACTGGGACCAGGCCGAGCGCCGGGCATTGTCGATGCTGCTCGGCCGGCCCGTCCCGCCGACGGGAAATGTCACCGTGTCCCTCGCCGACGTCGACGCCCGACTGCGCGCCGGCGCCGGCGGCCTCGTCCCCGCGCTCGAAGCACTCGACGGTCCGCTGCGCGATCGCCAGGGCGAACGCCGCAGCGCCCACGACACCACGAAGCGGCTGTGGGACCGGGCCGCTGTGCTTGCCGACCGCGAATGGGTCGAGTCCGTACGCCGCCGCTCCGGCGCCCTCGCCCGCCTGGACGCGGACGCCGCGCTGCGGCTGATCGAACAGGGTGCCCGGGTGCCGACCGCGCTCGACCCCGACCACCCCGTCGGCCGCGGCGACCTGGCCGCGCGGGTCACCGGCACCGCGCACGGCCTCGACGACGGGACGCTGCTCGCCCGGATCGTGCTGCGCGGGTTGGCGCTGCGATACGCGAACGGGGTGCTGCCCGCGCACGCGCCCGGTCGGCGCGACCTGTGGCGAACGGCCGGCGCGGTCGCCGACGAGGTCTCGGCGACCGTACTGACCCTGGGCCTGCGACCCCCCCGGCCCGAGCCCGGCGTCCCGCCTGCTGCGCGAGCGCACCGACGCGGGCTTCGAGACCCACCCGACCCTGCGGGAGCTCCGCCGACTGGCGGCCCACCCGTGGCGCCGGGGACGCGGGTCCACGTCTGCGAGAACCCCCGGGTGGTGGAGGTCGCCGCCGATCGTGGTGCGCGAGCTCCGCTCGTGTGTACCGCCGGCAACCCGGCGACCGTGGTGACCACCCTCCTCGAAGCCCTTGCCGAATCCGGTGCCCGGCTGTGCTACCACGGCGACTTCGACTGGCCGGGCCTGGCGATGGCCGACCGCCTCCTGCGCGGCGCCTCCCCGTGGCGGATGAGCACCCCGGACCACGAAGCGGGCATTCGCCTGGCCCGATCCCACGTCACCCCACTGGAGCCGCTCGCGGGCAGCCCGCACGACGCCACCTGGGATCCCGAACTCACCCCGACCATGCTCGCGTCGGGCGTCAAACTCGAGGAGGAGACGGTCCTCGACATCCTGGCCGCCGACCTGACCTGACGACCCGATGTGCCACGCCGGAACACGCGCGCCGGTACACGCGCGCCGACGCCCCGGGGCCGACCCGACCGGTGCCGCCCGGGCGATTCGGCGTCGGCACGCGGTGCCGAATCGCCGATGTCCCGCCCGCGCCATGCCGAAGGGGCGGCCTCCGACCCGTCGGAGACCGCCCCTTCGTGGTGTGCTGTCGCCTACCGCGGGACGGAGGCGACCCCCGCCGGGAGGAAGCGCTTGCCGAGGGTCTTCTCGCTGACCCCGGCGCGGTCCAGGTAGGGGGTGATGCCACCCAGGTGGAAGGGCCAACCGGCGCCGGTGATCATGCACAGGTCGATGTCCTGGGGGGCGGCCACGACGCCCTCCTCCAGCATCCGGTTGATCTCGTCGGCCAGTGCGGCCAGCGCGCGGTCGCGGACCTGCTCCTCGGTCGACGGAGAGTCGCCCACCTGCAGCAGCGCGGCCACCTCCGGGTCGACCTCCTGCGCGCCCGAGGCCCAGGTCAGGAACGAGCGCTTGCCCGCCTTGACCACCCGCTCCAGGTTCGGCGACACACCGAAGCGGTCCGGGAAGGCGCCGTGCAGCGTGCCGCCCACGTGGGCGGCGATCGCCGGGCCGACCAGTTCGAGCAGGACCATCGGGGACATCGGCAGCCCGAGCGGGGCCAGCGCGTTGTCCGCGACCTCGATCGGGGTGCCCTCGTCCACCGCGGCCAGCACCTCGCCCAGGAAGCGGGTGAGCACCCGGTTGACCACGAACGCCGGGGCGTCCTTGACCAGTACCGAGGTCTTCTTGAGCTGCTTGGACACGGCGAACGCGGTGGCCAGCGTGCCGTCGTCGGTCTGCTCCGCGCGGACGATCTCCAACAGCGGCAGGATCGCGACCGGGTTGAAGAAGTGGAAGCCGACGACCCGCTCGGGATGGGCCAGCTTCGAGGCCATCTCGGTGATCGACAACGACGAGGTGTTGGTGGCCAGGACGCAGGTCGGCGAGACCACCGCCTCGACCTCGGCGAACACCTGCTGCTTGACCGCCATCTCCTCGAACACCGCCTCGATCACGAAGTCGGCGTCCGCGAACGCGTCCTTCGTCAGCGAGCCGGTGACCAGCGCCTTGAGCCGGTTCGCGGCGTCCACCGAGATCCGCTTCCTGAGCAGCAGCTTGTCGACCTCGGCGTGCACGTAGCCGACGCCCTTGTCCACCCGCTCCTGGTCGATGTCGGTCAGTACCACCGGCACCCGCAGGCGACGCGCGAACAGCAGCGCGAGCTGCGAGGCCATCAGCCCGGCGCCGACCACGCCGACCTTGGTGACCGGGCGCGCCAGCTGCCGCTCGGGAGCGCCGACCGGGCGCTTGGCGCGCTTTTGCACCAGGTTGAACGAGTAGAGCCCGGCGCGCAGTTCGTCGCCCATGATCAGGTCGGCGAGCGCGTCGTCCTCGGCGTCGAAGCCGGCCTGCAGAGTGGCGACATCACCAAAGCGGGCGTTACGCGCCGCGTCGATGATCTCCAGCGCGCGATAGGGCGCGGGGGAGGCCCCGTGCACCTTCGAGTCGGCGATCTCGCGACCCCGGGCGATCGCCGCGTCCCAGCCCGCGCCGCGGTCGATCTCCGGGCGCTCGACCACGATTTCGCCGGAGACGACCTTGCCCGCCCACACCAGCGACCGGGCCAGGAAGTCGGCCGAGTCCACCAGCGCGTCCGCGATCCCGAGTTCGAATGCCTTGGGGCCGTTGAGCTGGCGGTTCTGGTTGAGCGCGTTCTCGATGATCACGGTGACCGCGCGGTCCGCACCGATCAGGTTCGGCAGCAACACGCAGCCGCCCCAACCCGGGACCAGGCCCAGGAAACACTCGGGCAGCGAAAAGGCCGGTACCGCGGTGGAGATGGTGCGGTACGTGCAGGCCAGGCCGATCTCCACGCCGCCGCCCATGGCCGCGCCGTTGTAGAACGCGAACGTGGGCACCGGCAGCGCGGTCAGCCGCTTGAACGTGTCGTGGCCGGCCTTGCCGATGGCGTGCGCGTGCTCGCGCTCGGCGACCTTCTCGACGCCCTTGAGGTCGGCGCCGACCGCGAAGATGAACGGCTTGCCGGTCACCCCCGCCGCGACGATCCCGCCCGCCGCGGCCAGTGTCTCGACCTTGTCGATCGCGGCGTTCAACTCGCCCAGACCGGCCGGACCGAACGTGTTCGGCTTGGTGTGGTCGAAGCCGTTGTCGATCGTGATCAGCGCGAATTTGCCCGCGCCGCCGGGGAGATCGAGCACGCGTACCGGGAAGTGCGAGACCAGCTCGTCCGGGAAGACCTCGGCGGCCAGTCGGGTCAGGTCGCTCACTTGTCGTTCCCCTCGGAGTTCGCGGCGGAGGTCGCGGTGCCCTCGGCAGTCGCGGTCCAGTTCGGGTTCTCCCAGATGACGGTGCCGCCCATGCCGAGCCCGATGCACATCGAGGTCAGGCCGTAGCGCACCTCGGGGTGCTCTTCGAACTGCCGGGCGAGCTGCGTCATCAGCCGTACGCCCGAGGAGGCGAGCGGGTGGCCGAAGGCGATCGCGCCGCCGTACTTGTTCACGCGCGGGTCGTCGTCGGCGATCTTGTAGTGGTCCAGGAAGGACAACACCTGGACCGCGAACGCCTCGTTGAGCTCGAACAGGCCGATGTCCTCGATGGTGAGACCGGCCCGCTCCAGCGCCTTCTCGGTGGCCGGGACCGGACCGATGCCCATCACCTCGGGCTCGACGCCGGCGAAGGCGAACTGCACCAGGCGCATCTTGATCGGCAGGCCCAGCTCGCGCGCGGTGTCCTCGGCGGCGAGCAGACACGCGGTCGCGCCGTCGTTGAGGCCGGCCGCGTTGCCCGCGGTGACCCGGCCGTGCGGACGAAACGAGGTCTTCAGCGCGCCGAGCCCGTCCATCGTGGTGCCCGGGCGCATCGGCTCGTCGACGGTGGCCAGCCCCCAGCCCTGCTCGACCGAGCGGGCCGCGATCGGGACCAGGTCGGGCTGGATCTTGTTGTCGACGTACGCCTGGGCGGCCTTCTCCTGGCTGCCGACCGCGTAACGATCCGCGCGTTCCTTGGTCAGCTGCGGGAAGCGGTCGTGGATGTTCTCCGCGGTGTTGCCCATGACCAGCGCGGACGGGTCCACCAACTGCTCGGAGATGATCCGCGGGTTCGGGTCGGCGCCCTCGCCCATGGGGTGTCGGCCCATGTGCTCGACACCGCCGGCGACCACGACGTCGTAGGCGCCGAACGCGATGCCGCCGGCGGCCGTGGTGACCGCGGTCATCGCGCCCGCGCACATGCGGTCGATCGAGTAGCCGGGCACCTCGCGCGGCAGTCCCGCGAGCAGCGCCGCGGTGCGGCCGATGGTCAGGCCCTGGTCGCCGATCTGCGTGGTGGCCGCGATCGCGACCTCGTCCACACGGGCGGGCGGCAGCGCCGGGTTGCGGCGCATCAGCTCACGGATGCACGCGATGACGAGGTCGTCGGCGCGCGTCTCGTGGTAGATGCCCTTGGGGCCGGCCTTGCCGAAGGGGGTACGGACGCCGTCTACGAAGACGACGTCCCGGACGTTACGAGGCACGAGCGCACACTCCTCCTGCGATGGGTACGAGCCCCATGCTACTCATGAGTAACCAAAGGGCCTAGTGCCGCGCCCGGCAACGTTTGCCCCGGCGCGGTGTTCGGTGCGGTGCCTCGGTGCGCCGCCGGAACGTTCTCGTACCGGAGTACTCGGATGTTTCGGCGGGGTGGCGAGCGCAGCAAGGAGCCCGAAGGGCGGATGCCGTGCCGGGCGCCGTGACGGGGCAAACGTTGCCGGGCGCGGCACTAGCCCTTGGTGCCACTGTGGTCACCGACCGGCCGGTCCGCGGCCCGCCGACGGGTCAGCCACACGTACACCGGCCCGCCCAGCGCGAGCAGTACCAGCCCCTGCCAGATCACCGTCCACCCGGAACCGACCACGGCCCAGATCGAATAGGCCGCCGCCAACACCGCGATCAGGCCGTACTTCACCAGCGCCGGCCCCGCGAACGCGGCCCGGTCGGTGCGCAGCAGGCGCAGCAGCGCGATCGCGGTCAGCCCGTAGGGGACCAGTGAGATGGTGGTCGCGATCAGGATGATCCGCTCGAACTGGTCGGCCAGACCGCCCCCGGCGGTGCTCAGGATCAGCAGGGTGACCAGCACGTTCGAGGCGATCAGGCCGAACGCCGGGGTGCCGTTCGCGTCCAGGCGGGCGAACGGTCGCGGGAACAGCCCGTCGCGGGCCGCGGCGAGCGGGATCTGCCCCTGCATCATCACCCAGCCGACCATCGCGCCCAGGCACGCGATCAGCCCGCCGGCGGCGACGATCCAGCCGCCCGCGGCACCCACCAGGACCCGGGCCGCGGCGGCGAAGGGGGCGGGGGAGTCGGCGAGTTCGGCGGCCGGTACCAGGGTCATCACCACGAAGGTGCCCAGGACGTACACACTCGCCGCGAGCACGACGCCGAGCACGGTGGCGCGCGGGATGGTCCGCCGCGGATCGCGCACGCTGCCCGCCGGGACGGTCGCCGACTCCATGCCGACGAACGCCCACAGGGTCAGCGTGGCCGCGCTGGTGACCCCGGCCGCGGCCGAGCCGCCGCCCGGGTTGAACTCCGGCACGCTGCCCCGGTCCAGGAAGAACAGGCCGACCACCGCGATGCCGACCAGCGGGATCAGCTTGAGCGCGGTCAGCACGATGGACACCACGCCGGCCGAGCCGACACCGCGGATGTTCAGCAGCGTCGCCGCCCAGGACAACGCGGCGGCGATCACCGCGCCCAGGAACCGATGGTGCGCGAGCGGCTCGACGAAGTAGGCCAGGTAGCTGACCGCGGCGATGGCGATCGCCGCGTTGCCCACCCATACCGCGATCCAGTAGCCCCATCCGGTGAAGAAGCCGATCCGATCGCCGAACACCCGCTGCACGTAGGCGTACGGGCCGCCGGTATCCGGATACATGGTGCTGAATCGCGCGAACACCAGCGCGAGCAGCAGCGCGCCGGCCGAGGTGAAGCCCCACGCGACCAGGGCCAGGCCGCCGTAGCGGGCGAGCGCGCCGGGCAGCAGGAAGACCCCGGAGCCGATCATGTTGCCCACCACGAGCGCGGTGCACGCGAGCAGGCCGAGTTCCCTGGGCCTGCCGCGTTTGCCGAGGGGAGCGGGAGTACCGGTGTCGGCGGCGGCGCGAGCCCCGGGGAGTGTTGCGGCGGGGGCCTGCTCGGCGGTGGTCACGGGTGCTCCAGGTTGAACGGACTTGGCACGACCCTACGTATATATCGGGCTTGCCATGCTTTGCCGCGCCAAAGGTCCCGGAGGGGACGTGACGTGATCCACTTTCGCCGAACCGTGCCTTTACTCGGTTTTGACTGTGTGGAGTCGTTCGGCTGACAAAATAAGCCAAGCCTAGGCTTGGTTAGCCTTGCCTAATAATTGCTTTTCGTCCCTTGTATCCAGGTCTGTCCGTCTGCCGGGCCTCGACCCGTCTTCGCCTGTCTCGTCCCCGGGAGAGTTCATGTCTGTCGTCCGTCGCCGCCCCGTCGCCCGTGTGCTGGGCACCGGGCTGCTGCTCGCGCTGCCGCTCGGGCTCACCGCCTGCAACAGCGACGACTCCTCCGGCGACGCGATCAAGGTGACCGCCAAGGACAAGTCCTGCGACGTCGCCAAGAAGGACTGGCCGGCCGGCAAGAACAGCCTCAAGGTGACCAACAAGGGCAACCAGATCACCGAGCTCTACGTCTACGCGCAGGGCGACCGCATCGTCACCGAGCGGGAGAACATAGGTCCCGGCACCTCGGCGACGCTCAACTTCGAGATCAAGGCGGGCAAGTACGAGGTCGCCTGCAAGCCCGGCATGAAGGGCGACGGCATCCGCCAGACGATCACCGTCGCGGGCACCCCCGCCGAGAAGGCGGTCGACCCGAGGTTGGCCCAGGCGGTCGCGCACTACCGGGTGTTCATCACCGACACGGTCAACCAGATGTTGCCGGTCGCGACCGACTTCGTCACCGCGGTCAAGGCGGGCGACGTGGCCCGGGCCAAGGAGCTCTACCCGAAGTCGCGCCTGGGCTGGGAGACCATCGAGACGGTGGCGGAGAGCTTCGGCGACCTCGACCCGCAGATGGACGCGCGCGAGGCGGACCTGGAGCAGGGCAAGGAGTGGTCCGGGTGGCACCGGATCGAGAAGACCCTGTGGACCACCGGCCGGATCACCGACACCGAGAAGGGCTACGCGGACCGGCTGCTCGCCGACCTGAAGACGCTCCAGTCGCGGATCAACACCGTCGAGATCACCCCGACCTCGATCGCCAACGGCGCCAAGGGCCTGCTCGACGAGGTCGCGACGAAGAAGATCAGCGGCGAGGAAGAGGCGTTCAGCCACACCGACCTGTCCGACTTCGCGGGCAACGTGGACGGCGCCAAGAAGGCGTACGACCTGCTCAAGCCGTTCGTCGCGGAAAAGGACGCGGCCCTGGCCGCGACCCTCGACGGCGAGTTCGTCAACATCCAGGGTCAGTTGGCGAAGTACAAGCAGGGCGAGGGCTACGTCGGCTACGACACGGTCGACGCGGCCAAGCGCAAGGAACTCTCGGACGTGGTCAACGCGCTCGGCGAACCGCTGTCGAAGCTGGCCGGCGTCGTCGCCCAGTAGAGTCCGACGCCATGCCCGACGCCACACCGATCGAAGAACCCGCCGAACCAACCGTGCACAGGGAGGGCCCCATGACCGAGATCGAACCCGTCGCCGAGACGGTCGAGCCGTCGGGCGACGGCGTCAGCCGGCGGGCGCTGCTGGGCTGGACCGGTGGCGCGCTGGTGGTCGGCGCCGCCGGGGCCGGCGGCGTGGCCACCGCGGTCACCAGGACCGACGACGACACGTCGAGCGGCCCGGCCCGCGGCGCGGTGGACTTCCACGGCGCCAACCAGGCGGGGATCGCCACGCCGGTCCAGGACCGGTTGCACTTCTGCGTGTTCGACGTGATCACCGACGACCGCGCCAAGCTGGTCCGGATGCTCCAGCAGTGGACCGCCGCCGCGGCGGCGATGACCGCGGGCAAGCCGATCGGTACCGGCGCGGACAGCGGCATCCCCGAGTCGCCGCCGGACGACACCGGCGAGGCCCTCGGGCTGCCGCCGAACAACCTCACGCTCACCGTGGGCTTCGGCCCCTCGCTGTTCACCAAGGACGGCAAGGACCGCTTCGGCATCGCCGCCAAGAAGCCCGAGGCGCTCGCCGAACTGCCCCCCTTCCCCGGGGACAAGCTCGACCCGCAGCGCTCCGGCGGCGACCTCGCCGTCCAGGCCTGCTCGGACGACCCGCAGGTCGCGGTGCACGCGATCCGCAACCTGGCCCGGATCGGCTTCGGCGTGGTGTCGGTGCGTTGGTCGCAACTGGGCTTCGGCAAGACCTCCTCGACCACGCCCGAGGCGATGACGCCGCGCAACCTGTTCGGCTTCAAGGACGGCACGCGCAACATCGCCGGTACCGAGTCCGACCGGCTGCGCGAACACGTGTGGGTGCCGGCCGGCGAGGGCCCGGACTGGATGACCGGCGGGTCCTACCTGGTCGCCCGCCGGATCCGGATGCACATCGAGACCTGGGACCGGACCTCGCTCAAGGAGCAGGAGGACGTGATCGGCCGGAGCAAGGGGGTCGGCGCGCCGCAGGGCGCCACCGGCGAGCACGACGTGGTGCCGCTCAAGGCGCTGCCGGAGAAGTCGCACGTGCGGCTCGCGCACCCCGACTCCAACGGCGGGGTGACCATCCTGCGCCGCGGCTACTCGTTCGTGGACGGCTCCGACGGCCTGGGCCGGCTGGAGGCGGGCCTGTTCTTCCTGGCCTACCAGCGCGACCCGCGCAAGGGCTTCATCCCGCTCCAGCAGAACTTGGCGGGCAAGGACTCGGACGCGATGAACGAGTACATCCAGCACGTGGGTTCGGCGCTGTTCGCCTGTCCCGGCGGGGTGCGCGGCGCGGACGACTACTGGGGCAAGGCACTGTTCGGCTGAGCCGGCCGAACCCTCCCGGCAACGCACGAAGGGCCCGATCCGAGGAGGATCGGGCCCTTCGGCGTAGGTACGGTGCGCGGCCGGTCAGGCGGCGGCGGGGGTCTCCCGGTTGGCCGGGGTGGGTGCCTTCTTGGTGCCCTTGGGCAGCAGGAAGAACAGCGCCATGATCGGGATCAGGTAGACGAGCCAGACGGTGACCTGCAGGACCGTGGGGTCGGGCTGGAAGTTGAGGATGCCCTTGAGCAGCGTGCCGTACCAGCTGTCCGGCGGGATGGTGTCGGTGATGTCGAAGGCCTGGTTGGTCAGACCCGGAAGGTAGTCGGCCTCCTGCAGGTCGTGCACGCCGTAGGCGAGCACACCGGCGGCGACCACGACCAGGCCGGCGCCGGTCCACAGGAAGAACTTGGCCAGGTTGATCCGGATCGCGCCGGCGTAGAAGAGGTAGCCGAGCACGACGGCGGTGCCCAGGCCGAGCGCGACGCCGATCATCGGGTCGGTGTTCTCGCCGGTGGAGCGCGCGGTGCCCCACACGATCACCGCGGTCTCCAGACCCTCGCGACCCACCGACAGGAACGCGGTCAGCACCAGCGCGCCGGTGCCCATCGCCAGCGCGTGATCCAACCGACCCTGCAACTCCGCCTTCAGCGCATGCGACGTGCGCCGCATCCAGAAGATCATCCAGGTGACCAGCAGCACCGCGAGGATCGACAGCGTGCCGCCGAACGCCTCCTGCTCCTTGAAGTCCATCTCCGCCGAGGTCAGTTCCAGGGCGGCCTCGAGCCCCACGCTCATCGCGACGGCCGCGCCGATCCCCACCCACACCGCGGGCAGTGCCTCACGCCGACCGGTCTTGACCAGGTAGGCGATCAGGATGCTGACCACGAGAGCCGCCTCCAGGCCCTCGCGCAGGCCAATCAGATAGTTGGCGAACACAGGCCACCCCACGGACTCGAACAAATGTTGAAATTAGGCGAGGCTAACCAAACCATCCGGGGGGATCCGGCGTCAATGTGGACAAAGCAAAGCTCGGGTAAGGCGGTTCGCGCGCGGGTCGCCCGCTCGACGGCCCGCCCGGGCGCGGCCCGGTGGGGCCGCGCGGGTGGTCGACGGGATCGGGTGAAGCCGCTACTCGCGTCGCGGGCTCAGGCGCTGGTGCCGTTGGCGGCGTGCGCGGCCAGCCGCAGGAACGCGCCGGACAGGGCCGGCGCGGTGAGGCCGACCTGCCACGGCCGCGCGCCGAACGCGCGCAGTACGTCGCCGACCGCGTCCGCCGTGGGCGCCGACGGTGGTGCCCAGGCGAGCCGGCGCACGTAGTCCGGCGCGAGCAGATTCTCCGTGGGCAGCGTGTGCTCGTCCGCGATGGCCGCCACCGCCGTCTTGGCCGCGGTCAACCGTTCCGCGGCGGCCGGGTCCTTGTCCGTCCACGCCCGCGCCGGCGGCGGACCCTCGTGCGGCAGCGTGGACATCGGCAACTCGACCTCGGGCAGCGCCCGCGCCTGCTCGATCGCGGCCAGCCAGACGCCGGCCTGACGTCTGCTGTCCCGGCCGGTGAAGCCGGGCAGCGCAAGCAGCGCGGCCACCGACCCCGGCCCGGCCAGCGCGGCCTCGACGATCGCGGTGTCCGGGATCACCCGCCCCGGCGAGACGTCCTTCTGCCGGGCGATGGTGTCCCGGGCCTGCCACAACGCACGTACGATCGCCAACTGCCGACGCCGGCGCACCCGATGCAGCCCGGACGTACGCCGCCACGGATCGACCCGGGGCGCGGGCGGCGGCGCGGCGGCGATCGCGGCGAACTCCTCCAGGGCCCAAGCCAGCTTGCCCTGCTCGACCAGCACCGCCTCCAGCTCGTCGCGCAGTTCGATCAGCACCTCGACGTCGAGCGCCGCGTAGCGCAGCCACGGCTCGGGCAGCGGCCGGGTCGACCAGTCCACCGCCGAGTGCCCCTTCTCCAGCGAGAAGCCGAGCACGGTCTCCACCATCGCCCCGAGCCCCACCCGGGGGAAGGCGGCGAGCCGGCCGGCCAGTTCGGTGTCGAAGATCCGCCGGGGGATCATGCCCACCTCGGCCAGGCACGGCAGGTCCTGGGAGGCGGCGTGCAACACCCACTCGGCGTCGACGATCGCCGCGCCGAGCTCGGACAGATCCGGACAGGCCGCCGGGTCGACCAGTGCACTGCCCGCGCCGGCCCGGCGCAGCTGGATCAGATAGGCGCGTTGTCCGTAGCGATAGCCGGACGCCCGTTCGGCGTCGACGGCGACCGGTCCCGCTCCGGCGGCGAAGGCGGCGACGGTCTCGGCGAGCGCCCGCGGATCCGCCACGACCGGCGGTACGCCCTCACGAGGTGCCAGTAGCGGGACCGGCGCCGGGGGGACCGGCGCCGGAAGTTCGGATGAGGTTTCGAAGGAGGCGTCGGTCACCCCACCAAAATAACCCGCCCGTCCACCCGATCGGGCAGGTCCCCGCCAAGGTGGGCGCGCCACGGACGGTGTACGGCGATCGGAAACCGCCCGAAATCAGCCGGCCCCGGGAATCCGGGAGGCGGCGGGGCGGCGGAATCGGCGGGCGCGAGCGCGGGTCCGGCCGCCACCCGGATCCGGCCGCGCGCTCCGGGGCCGGCCGCCCGGCGCGGACGCCGGGCCTGCCGCCGCCGGACACGCCGAATCCCGGCGGGTGGGTCCACCCGCCGGGATTCGGCTGTACCTGATGTGGCTGTACCTGATGTGCACCCGAGATGAGGTGTCCTGCATGCCCCGCCGTGTGGCGTCAGCTGATGATGCCCGCCCGCAACGCGAGGGCCACCATGCCGGCACGGTCGCCCGTGCCCATCTTGCGGGCGATGCGGGCGAGATGGCTCTTGACCGTCAGCGCCGACAGGCCCATCGCCTGGCCGATCGCCTTGTTGGACCGGCCCTCCGCGACGAGGCGCAGGACCTCGATCTCGCGCGCCGAAAGCTCCCGGACGCCGGAGCCGGGCTCCGTCCCGCGCTGTTCCGACGGACGCATGCGGTTTGCCTGGGGCATCCCGTGGTGCATTCCCGCTTGCCGTGCGTGTCCAGGGTTCAGTCCCGCTCGCGCGCCGGTCACCACATAGCCCCGAACGCCCGCGGCAAGCGCGGAACGAACGGCACCGATGTCGTCGGCTGCGGAGAGTGCCAAGCCGTTCGGCCACCCGGACGCGCGCATCTCGGTGAGAAGCGTGAGTCCGGAGCCGTCCGGCAGGTGCACGTCGGCGACACACAGGTCGCGCGGCGTGCCGGCACGGGATCGAGCCTCGGCGATGGTCGACGCCCCGACGACGTCGCGCACACCGAGGGCCCACAGGTGGCGGATGACCGCGTCACGAACCCGAGGGTCCGCGACGACAACCATCGCCGTGGGCTTGGAAGGACGGTAGGCAAGCAGGTTTGCAGGGTGATCGAGAAGTACCGACACCGGGCCTCCTGCGCAGTGATCGCGATTCCCGAAGAAGCGGCCCGACCAGCTACTCCTTCGGGGTGGTCACCCTGTCCTTCGGCACATATGGCGCCGGGCTTTAGAGGAAGATCCAAATCCGTTATGCGACGTTGACCCGGGTGTGTGACCGGGGGGTCTCGGACCGGTGACCCGGCGTGTCAGGAACCTGGTCGTGCGGGTCGGCGCGGTATGGCGACGACCCCCTCGCCGGAAACCACCGGCGGCAAACCCGCGCACGTGCACATGAGTTCGGTCCAGGCCAGCAGGTGCGGCAACAGGTCGTCGTCGGCGGGCGTCCAGGACGCGCGAATCTCGATCTCGGTCCGGGCGATCTGTCCGGAGAGCCCGCCGAAGCCCTGCGACGTACTGCGGCTGACCGTGCCGCTGGGGGCGCGGAAGGCGGCGCCGACCGCGTGCAGCGACTCGGTCAGCCAGGTCCAACCGACCTCGGGCAGCAGCGGGTCCATCGCCAGCTCGGGTTCGAGTTCGGCGCGCGTCATGGTGACCACGCGAAACGTCCCCTCCCAGGCCTCGTGGCCCGCCGGGTCGTGCAGCAGCACGATCCGGCCGCCGGCCAGTTCGTCCTCGTCCTCGCCCAGGGCCACCTCGGCCGCGAAGGCCGCCGAATGGGGCGCCAGGCCGCGCGGCCGGGACATCTCCTCGAGGACGATCTCCGGGCGCAGGATCGCGGCCCGCCATCCGGCCAGCGCCTGCCGGAACTCCTCGGGCTCCTCGGTCTCGCCGACTGCTGCCATGACTTGCAGCCTAGGCCGCGTCGGGGTGCGCGGGCCCGGGCGACGCGCCGGGCGGGGCGCTCCGTCTGGGCCGCCCGGTCCGGGCCGCCCGCGCGCGTCTGGGACGATGGCGGATGTGACCGAAACGAGCCTTCCGCACGCCGCCGTCAAAGACTCGGCCTTCCTGCGCGCCTGCCGACGCGAACCCGTGCCGCACACCCCGGTGTGGTTCATGCGTCAGGCGGGTCGTTCGCTGCCCGAATACCGCAAGCTGCGCGAGGGCATCGCGATGCTCGACTCGTGCACGCGGCCGGACCTGGTCACCGAGATCACCCTGCAGCCGGTGCGCCGGCACGGGGTGGACGCGGCGATCTTCTTCAGCGACATCGTGGTCCCGCTCAAGGCGATCGGCGTCGACCTGGACATCCGGCCGGGGGTCGGTCCGGTGGTGGCCGACCCGATCCGCTCGCGGGCCGATCTCGCGCAGTTGCGCGACCTCACCCCCGACGACGTCCCCTACATCACCGAGGCGGTCGGGCAACTCGTCGGCGAGTTGGGCGCCACGCCGCTGATCGGCTTTGCCGGCGCGCCGTTCACCCTGGCGAGCTACCTGGTCGAGGGCGGGCCGTCGAAGAACCACGAGCTGACCAAGGCGCTGATGTACGGCGACCCGCAGCTGTGGGCCGACCTGGTGGACCGGCTCGCGGAGATCACCTCGGCGTTCCTGAAGGTACAGATCGAGGCGGGCGCGTCGGCGATCCAGCTGTTCGACTCGTGGGCCGGGGCGTTGTCCGCGGCCGACTATCGGGCGTCGGTGCTGCCGGCGAGTACCAAGGTGCTCTCCTCCGTCGAGCACTACGGCGTGCCCCGGATCCACTTCGGGGTCGGTACGGGTGAGCTGCTGCGCATGTTCGGCGAGGCGGGGGCCGACGTGGTCGGGGTCGACTGGCGGATCCCGCTGGACGAGGCGGCGGAGCGGGTCGGGCCGGGCAAGGCGCTCCAGGGCAACCTCGACTCGGCGGTGGTGTTCGCGCCGTGGGACGCGGTCCGGGCCAAGACGGACGAGGTGCTCGTCGCCGGGCGTGCCGCCGAGGGACACATCTTCAACCTGGGGCACGGGGTGTTGCCGAACACGGACCCGGAGATGCTCACCCGCATCGTGGCGCACGTCCACGAGGCGAGCGCGCGGTAGGGCTTTTCGGCCTCGGGCGCGGCGCCGGCGCCTACCGGGCCGCATCGGTTCGTGGTCGGGCCCCTTGCCGTCCGCACCCGGACGTCGCCGACGTGTGGCCGGTTCCGGGTCTCGGGCGATGCTCGTGAGAAGGTGCGGTGTGGACAGTTCGCCGGCGGTAAACGGTCGTCATGTCGTCGTCGTGGGTGGCGGCATCGCCGGTCTCACGGCCGCCTGGGTCCTGCTCCGGGACGGCGATCCGCAGCTGACCGTCACGGTCCTCGAGGGCTCCGCCCGGGTCGGCGGCAAGCTGCACGCGGGCACCATCGCCGGTGTTCCGGTCGACGAGGGAGCCGAGTCGATGCTGGCCCGGCGGACCGAGTCGATCGACCTGGCCCGCGAGGTCGGCCTGGCCGCCGACCTGCAGCCGCCAAGCACCGCGAGCGCGTCGTTGTGGACGCGCGGCGCGCTGCGGCCGATGCCGCGCGGGCATGTGATGGGTGTGCCCGGCGACCTGGAACCACTCGCCGCCAGTGGGGTGTTGTCGGCCGCGGGTCTGGCCCGGATCCCGCTGGACCACGCGCTCGCGCCGCACCGCTACGAGGACGACGTCTCGGTGGGCCGCTATGTCGCCGAGCGGGTCGGCCACGAGGTGGTGGACCGCTTGGTCGAACCGCTCCTCGGCGGGGTGTACGCGGGCAACGCCTACGACATCTCGCTCGCGGCGGCCGTCCCGCAGCTGCTCCCGTTCGCGCGGTCCGGCGGTTCGCTGGTCGCGGGCGTGCGCGGGCTGCTGGAGGGCGCCGCCGCCCGCCCGCAGGGGCCGGTGTTCATGGGCATCCGCGGCGGGGTCGGCCGGCTGCCCGGGGCGGTCGCCGGCGCGGTGGTGGGCACCGGGCGCGGCGAGATCCGGACCCGCAGCACGGTGCGTGAACTGGAGCGCACGGCGACCGGCTGGCGGCTGATCACCGGGCCGACGAACGCGCCGGTCCCGGTCGAGGCGGACGCGGTGGTGCTCGCGGTGCCGGCGGCGCCCGCGGCCCGGTTGTTGCGCGCGCACTCGACGGTCGCGGCCGTGGAACTGTCCTCGATCGAGTACGCCGGCATGGCCCTGGTCACCCTCGCGTTCCGGCGCGCGGACCTGACGAGCGTGCCCGAGGGCAGCGGATTCCTGGTCCCGCCGGTCGACGGCCGGCGGATCAAGGCGAGTACGTTCGCCTCGAACAAGTGGGCCTGGCTGGCCGAGGCGGACCCGGACACCTTCGTCCTGCGTACCTCACTCGGGCGCGCCGGCGAGCAGGCCGCGCTGCATCGCGAGGACGCCGAACTGGTCGCCGACTCGCTCGCGGACCTGCGGGAAGCGGTGGGGCTGAGCGCCGAACCGATCGACACCAGGGTCACCCGATGGGGCGGCGGGCTGCCGCAGTACGCGGTGGGCCACCTCGGTCGGATCGCGTGCGTGCGCGACGCGGTGGAGCGGCTGCCGCGGCTCGCGGTGTGCGGCGCGGTGTACGAGGGTGTGGGCATCCCGGCGTGCGTGGCGAGTGCGACGGCGGCCGCGACCGAGGTGCTGGCCGAGCTCGCCGGGCCGCTCGCGCGCCCCGTGCACTGACCCCGGGGCCGAGCGAGGCAGAATCGGACCATGACGCAAAGCACCGCGGAGAACACTCCGGAACCGGTCGACGCCGCCGCAGCCGTGATCGACGCCGCCCTGAACGACGACGTCCTGGAGTCCGAGGGCGAGCCCACGCCGATCCGGCGCAAGGCCCGCGACCTCAACCAGGTGATCAGGTACACGATGTGGTCGGTCTTCCGGCTTCGTGAGCCGTTGCCCGGCGAGCGCGCCGGCCTGGCCGGGGAGATCGAGCAGCTGTTCGAGCAGCTGTTGGACAAGGACGTCGTGGTGCGCGGTACGTACGACGTCTCGGGCCTGCGGGCCGACGCGGACCTGATGATCTGGTGGCACGCGGAGGACTCGGACGCGCTCCAGGAGGCGTACAACCGTTTCCGCCGGACCGGGCTCGGCCGGCTGCTCGAACCGGTGTGGTCGAACATGGCGCTGCACCGTCCGGCGGAGTTCAACAAGAGCCACATCCCGGCGTTCCTGGCCGAGGAGACGCCGCGCGACTACGTCGCGGTGTACCCGTTCGTGCGTTCGTACGAGTGGTACCTGCTCGAGGACGCCGAGCGGCGCCGGCTGCTGGCCGAGCACGGGCAGATGGCGCGTGGGTTCCCGGACGTGCGGGCCAACACCGTTCCCTCGTTCGCGCTCGGCGACTACGAGTGGATCCTCGCCTTCGAGGCCGACGAACTGCACCGGATCGTCGACCTGATGCGGCACCTGCGCGGCTCGGAGACGCGCCGGCACGTGCGCGAGGAGGTGCCGTTCTACACCGGTCGCCGGCACCCCGTCGGCGAACTGCTCGCCGGCCTGGCCTGAGCCTCGCCCCGGCGTCGGCCCGCCCGACGCCGGGGACCGTCACCCGTGCGAGTGCGCCTGCGGGTGCGGGCGACGGCGCAGCCGGGCCCGCAGGCGGTCCCAGGCGGTCGGCGTGTGGGTGACCAGAGCCCTGGCGAGGGCGACCGGCAGCGTGCCCCGCGCACGCAGATGGTCGACGAACGCCTGTACGTCCGCGTGGGTGCCGCCGGTGGCCGGCTTCGGGTGGACCGGGGCCCACGCCATGAACTCGCCCGGCCACCGGGTGCCCAGGGCACTCGCCAGTTCCGGCACCGCCCGCACCGCCGAGTCGCGACGCTTGGCCGCCAACGCCCGCGCCTGCACCCGCACCCGCTCGGCGTCGAACCCCGCCGGCACCGGCCCACCGGCCACCAACGCGGCCAGCAACTCGCCCTGCTGTCGGGCCAGTCGCTCGCGGGCGCTCACGAGCGCACCGCCGGGCCGGTGACCACCGCGCGGATCGCGGCCAGCTCGCCCGCCAGTTCGGTGGTCGAGGGGAAGTCGCTGTCGCGTTCGAGGAGTACGCGCGGTGGCGGGCGCAGGGCGCACAGTGTGGTCAGGATCTCCAGGATCGGTGCGGTGACCGGGTGTGCGTGGGTGTCGTGCCACAGGCCGGCGCGTTCGACGCCGCCGGCCACGTGTACGTACTCGACGGCTTCCAGGGGCAGCTCGGCCAGGGCGGTGGCCGGGTCCAGGCCGTGGTTGACCCGTTCGGTGTGCAGGTTGGCCACATCGATCAGCAGGCGTACGCCGGTGCGGTCGACCAGTTCGGTCAGGAACCGGGCCTCGGTCATCTCGTTGTGCGGCCAGGACAGCAGCGTGGCCGGGTTCTCCAGGGCCAGGGGGATCGGCAGCGCGTCCTGGGCGATGCGCACGTTCTCCGCGACCACGTCGAGGGCGTCCCACGTCATCGGCGTGGGCAGCAGGTGACCGGCCTCCAGGCCGCCCGCCCGGACGAACGCGAGGTGTTCGCTGACGAGCGGCGAGTCCAGCGCGCTCGCCACCTCGGCCAGCCGGGCCAAGCGGGCCGGGTCGGGGCGGTCCGCGCCCGCCAGGCCGAGGCCGACGCCGTGCGGGATCACCTCGACGCCTCGCGCGCGCAGTACGCGCAGCGACTCGGGGAGGTGTTCGGCGCAGATGTTCTCGGCGATGACCTCGACGAAGTCGACGCCGGGCAGGCGCTCGATGGTCAGATCGATCTCCGCTCGCCAACCGATTCCCACCGCTGTCCCCATGTGCCCAGCATGACGTGCCCGGTCGGGGCGCTCACCGGCGGAGTTCCCTCGGCCCCTCGGCTACTGGCTGCCGCAGCCGTCCGCCGTGCCGCCGCAGGAGCCGGCTCGGGCGCCCTGCGGCGAGGCGCAGGACGTGCTGCCGCACCACCTGGACTCCGGGGAACGGCCGCCGGGAGTGGGCGCGTTGCGGCGGAAGATCTCCTTGACCACCGGGTCGGGAAAGCGGTCCAGGCCCCACAGGGCGACCGCGCCCAGACCGTGCGCGCCCAGCGCCGCGACCGCCGCCTCGTCCCGGCGCACCCGGATCAGCCGCCGCATGGTCGGCGGCGTGGGTACCACCCGCTCACCGAACACGCCGAGCAGCAGCAGTCCCGCGACGCACGCCTGACTGCCGATCACCGCGAGCAGCAGGCCCACCCACGGCAGCGCGCTCGCCGCGTCGGCCCGGACGAAGCCGGCCACCGCCGTCGCGAGGCCCAGCCCGATGGTGACGAACAGCGCCCAGCGCGGCAGTCGGCGCGGTCCCGCGTCCGGTCGGGCGACCAGGCCGTGTTCGAACAGGGTGCCGCCGATGCCCTGGATCTCCGGCGACGCGGCCACGCGCGTGCGCAGTTCGCGCAGCGGCAGCCCGCCGTACTCCTCGTCCAGCACCCGCAGCGGCGCCTCGCCCGCCGCGCCGGCCACCGGCGGGCGGCCGGCCAACACCTGGCCGTCCCGGCTCACGTGCAGCGCGCCCGCGCCGAGCAGGGCCAGGATCGACACATCGGCCGCCCGGGCCGCGCCGCCGGACAGGAACGCGTATTCGGCCGGCCCCAGTTCGGCCAGGCGCTCGGGCCGGGCCCGCCGGCCGCCGTGCCGGGCGGACCCGACGGCCAGGCCGAGCACGAGCGCCGTCCAGACCGCGTACGCGAGGGGTGCCAGCCACGGATTCATGGTCATCAGGCTTAGCGGACGAATGCCCCCGGCGTGCGGCGATGTGACCTTTGCCGCACCGCCCGGCGGCACGTTTGACGGGCGGTGCGGCCGGGCCGGCGCAGCCGCGGAGCGCGCTCGCGGCTCAGCCCCGGGGGTCGGGTTCCAGGGTCAGCGAGACGGAGTTGATGCAGTAGCGCTGGTCGGTGGGCGTTCCGTAGCCCTCGCCCTCGAAGACGTGCCCGAGGTGCGAACCGCAGCTCGCGCAGCGCACCTCGACCCGGGTCATCCCCATCGAGCTGTCCTCGATGTACTCGACCCGCTCCTCGGCCAGCGGTGCGTAGAACGACGGCCAACCGCAGTGGCTGTCGAACTTGGTGTCCGAGCGGAACAGCTCGGCCCGGCACGCCCGACAGCGGTAGATGCCGGTCGTCTTGGTCTCGGTGTACTCGCCCGTCCAGGCACGCTCGGTGCCCGCCTGGCGCAGTACGCGGAACTCGTCGGGGGACAGCTCGGCCCGCCACTGGTCGTCGGTCTTCTCGATTTCGTAGGCCATGTCCACATCCAACACGCAACGGCGCCGCGACGTTCCCCGGGATGGGGGACGGGCGCGGCGCCGTGGCGGGCCGGTTCAGTGCGCGGCGGTGCTGCGGTCGCGGATCGCGTCCAGGATCTCCGGGCCGAGCAGGGTGACATCGCCCGCGCCCATGGTCAGGATCAGGTCGCCGGGCCGGGCCAGGCCGGCCACCGAGCCGGCCACGTCGGACCAGCTGTGCTCGGTGCGCACCAGGCCGCCGTTGTCCAACGCGGCGTGCGCGATGATGTTGCTGGTCACGCCGGGCTGCGGGTCCTCGCGGGCGGCGTAGATGTCCATCACCACCGCGATGTCGGCGGCGGCCAGCGCGCGGCCCATCTCCACGCCGAGCTGCTGGGTGCGGCTGAACAGGTGCGGCTGGTAGACCGCGATCACCCGGCCCGCGCCCACCGCGCCGCGCGCGGTGGCCAGGTCGGCGGTGATCTCGGTGGGGTGGTGGGCGTAGGAGTCGACGACCCGGATGCCGCTCTCCTCGCCCTTGAGCTGGAAGCGGCGCCGGACGCCCTGGTACTTGCCCAGCCCCTCGGCCATCCGCTGCGGCTCCACGCCGAGTGCCAGGCCGACCGCGAGCGCCATCACCGCGTTGGAGGCGTTGTGCCGGCCGGGCACCGCGACGGTGAACACCAGCTCGCCGCCGGTCGCCTTGCCGTGCACGGTGACCCGGCTGCTCAGGCCCAGCGATTCGATCTCGACCAGGCGCAGGTCGGCCTGCTCGTGCTCGCCGACGGTGACCACGTTCAGCGCCGGCATGGAGAGGGCGAGCCGCTCGCGCAGGGTGATCGCGCCCGCGTCGTCCGCGGACACCACGAGCGTGCCGCCCGGGACGATCCGGGCGGCGAAGATCTCGAAGGACTCCAGGACGTCCTCGAGCGAGCCGTAGTTGGCGTGGTGGTCCAGCTCGACGTTGAGGACGACGGCGACCTCGGGCGCGTACTTGTGGAAGCTGCGGTCGCTCTCGTCCGCCTCGGCCACGAAGATGTCGCCGGAGCCGTGGTGCGCGTTGCTGCCCGCCTCGTTGAGGTCGGCGCCGATCGCGAAGGACGGATCCAGGCCGAGCGAGGTCAGGCCGACCGCGAGCATGCTCGTCGTGGTGGTCTTGCCGTGGGTGCCCGCCACGGCCACCGAGCGCCGGCCGTCCATCAGCCGGGCCAGCGCGTCCGCGCGGTGCACGATCGGGATGCCGCGCTCGCGCGCCACCACCAACTCGGGGTTGTCCTGCCGGATCGCCGAGGAGACGACCACGCAGGACACCCCCTCGGCGACGTTCGCCGCGTCGTGCCCCACGTGCACCGTGCAGCCGAGCTGACGCAGCGCGAGTACCTGCGTGGAGTCCTTGGCATCGCTGCCGGAGACCCCGGCCCCGCGAATCGCGAGGATCTTGGCCAGCCCGGACATGCCGGCGCCACCGATGCCGACGAAGAACGGGCGGCCGAGGTCGACGGGCTCGGCGGGGGGTGCCATGAAGCGGGCTCCTTCGGATCGTGGGACCCGGGCGGTTGGGCGCGGGCTCCCCGCGATTCTGTCAGCTCACGTCGTGTGCGAAGAGCTTCAGCACGGGCACGCCGACGTTCTGCCGCGCCCGCGAGGCCCAGTCGCGGTGGAAGACCTCTTCGATGAAGTGCGGGTCGGTGAGCACGATCACCTCGTCGGCGTCGTGCCGTTCGACGATCTGCTTGAGCGTGTCCAGCGGGTCGCGGCCGGGGGTGGTCTCGCCGACCGCGTTGGCGCCGTGCGCGCGCAGCGCCGCGACGCTCGCGTCGAGGGTGCGTCGGGCCGCGTCCGCGCCGTCGTCCGGGCCGGGCTTCTCCTCGATGTCCTCGGCGGCCTCGTCCAGGCGCACCAGGGCCACGTCGTCCAGCGCCTGGAGCAGCTTGCGATGGTCGGCCTTGCCGGGCAGCACCACCACGAAGGACGTCTCGACGCCCTCGTGCAGGCTGGTCACGAACTCGACGTCAGCCTCGTTCAGGACCTTTTCGATGAGCAGCACGATCGTGTACACGCAACACTCCCTCTGATCCAACCGGCCGGGGCCCGGTGCCTGTGCCCCGTCTGCCCGGGAGACCACCCTCCCACTCCCGCCGCCCGGCCGGTGCCAGTGCCGTGCCCGGCACTAGGCGCGGATGTAGCGGGCGAACAGCGACCCGTCCTCCTCGAGCAGCGAGGCCGGCCGCATCGACAGTCCCTCGGCGAGTTCGGGGCCGGTCAGGATCCGGTCGGCGGGCCCGGCGGTCAGCAGCGGGCTCAGGGTCAGGCACAGCTCGTCCAACCGGCCGCACGCCGCGAGCCGGCCCAGTACGCGCGGGCCGCCCTCGGTCAGCTGCCGGGTCAGGCCGCGCGCGGCCAGGGTGTCCAGGGCGCTCGCCAGGTCCACCTGCTCGCGGCCGGCCACGAGCACGTCGCCGTGTACGCCGGCCGCCGCCAGATTCTCGGGCGGGGCCTGCTCGCAGGTGATCACGATGGTCGGGGTGAGCGCCTCGGTGAACAGCGGCGCGGTGAAATCCAGGGCCAGGCTGCGCGAGACGATCGCGATCACCGGTGCCGGGAGTTGCCCGGCGGCGGCGCGCGCGGCGGCGTAGGCGGGCTTGGCTCGCGGCGGCCGGTAACCCTCGGCCCGCACCGTGCCGGCGCCCACCACGACCACGTCGGCCAGGCCGCGCAGCACGCCGAAGATCCGCTTGTCCGCCGGGGAGGACAGCCCCGCCGAAAGCCCGTCGGGGGCCTGGGCGGCGCCGTCCAGGCTGGCCACCATGTTGGCCCGCAGCCAGGTGCGGCCGGGCGGGTAGGCATACGCCTCGATCAGGTCGACATCGGGCTCGCCGGCGGGGTCGGCGACGGGAAGGAGACGGCGCATGCGATCGAGTTTCGCACGCGTCGTAGGCTTGATGATCGTGCTCATAGCCCCCGTCGTGTCGTTGATCGCGCGTCAGCCCACCGTCCCCGCCGACCGGCTCGTCGCCGAGATGGTTCCGCCGCCGCGTTTCGGCGACGTGCGCTTCGACACGTACATCCCGGACCCGAACCAACCCGGGCAGGCCGCCGCCGTGCTGCGGCTCGAGCGGTTCGCCGCCGAACTGAACGGGGACGGCGGCAAGCAGCGGCGCTGGTTCCGGCGCGAGCAACCGGCCGGACCGAGCGGGATCTACCTCGACGGCGGCTACGGCGTGGGCAAGACCCACCTGCTCGCCTCGCTGTGGCACGCCGCGCCCGGGCCCAAGTCGCTGTGCACGTTCGTCGAACTGACCAACCTGGTGGGCGCGCTCGGCTTCCGGCACACCGTCGAGGCGCTGTCCGGCCACCGGCTCCTGTGCATCGACGAGTTCGAACTGGACGACCCGGGTGACACGGTGCTGATATCCACGCTGCTCGGGAAGCTCGCCGACGCCGGGGTCAAGCTGGCCGCGACCTCGAACACGCTGCCGGACAAGCTCGGCGAGGGCCGATTCGCCTCGCAGGACTTCATGCGCGAGATACAGGGGCTGTCGGCGCGCTTCGAGGCACTGCGCATCGACGGCGAGGACTACCGACACCGGGGCCTGCCAGCCGCGCCCGCGCCGATCGCGGACGACGTGGTCGCCAAGGCCGCCGACGCCGGGCCCGAGGGTGCCGCGCTCGACGACTTCCCGGCACTGCTCGCGCACCTGGCCACCGTGCACCCCAGCCGGTACGGCGCGATGCTCGACGGCGTCACCGGCGTGTTCTGGCGCGGGGTGCGTCCGGTCGACGACCAGGCGACGGCGCTGCGGCTCGTGGTGCTGGCGGACCGGATGTACGACCGCGAACTGCCGGTGGTGGCCTCGGGCGTACCGTTCGACGAGCTGTTCACCGCGGAGATGCTCACCGGCGGCTACCGCAAGAAGTACCTGCGGGCGGTCTCGCGCCTGGTGGCGATGGCCCGCGAGGGCGCCGAGCGAGTGCCGCAGCGCTGACCAGGTAGGGGGCGTCGCCCGTGGGCGACCGAGGGGTCGGTACGGCATCATCGGACCCGGGTCCCGACGACGCGGAGGCAGCGGCATGGCGAAGAAGGCCGAACGCAGGAGTACAGAGCAGGCCGACCGAGGCCCGAAGGGGTCGTCCGCGGTGGGCCTCGGCGAGGTATCGGACCCGAAGAGCGCCGTGCAGCGCGCGAAGTCCGGTGGGGCCGAGAAGCCGGCGAAGGCGGACAAGGTCGCCAAGGCCGTGGGGGCCGTGAAGGCTGCGAAGGCGGACAAGCGCGCCAAGGTCGACGAGGTCGCCAAGTCGGCGGAAGTCACCCGCGTCGTCGAGGTCGCCGAGCTTGCCAAGGCCGCGAAGGCGGACAAGCCCGCGAAGGCCGCCAAGGCGGCGAAGGCCGACAAGCCCGCGAAGGCCGATAGGGCCGATAAGGCCGACAAGATCGCCAAAGCCGCGAAGAAGGCCGAGAAGGCGCTCAGGGCCGAGCGGGAGTTGCAGGCCGAGCGGGCCAAGGCGGCGAAGAAGGCGGCCCGCAAGGCCGCCAAGGCGATCGAGGCCGCCGCCGAGCGCGAGGCCGCCGACGCCGCAAAGGCCGCGAAGGCGCTCGCCAAGCAGGCCGCCAAGCGGGCCGAGGCCGAGCGCGCGGTCGCCGAGGCGCTCGATCTGGGCGCCGTCGTCGAGGAGCGGATCGAGGCAGTGCTCGGGTCCGTGCCCGATCCGGTCGTGGAACTCGTCGCGGAACCCGCGACCGAGTCCGCGGCGGAGGCCGAGCCGGGGACCGAAGTGGAGGCCGAGCCCGCGACCGAACCCGCGCCGCCCCGACTGCGCGTGCTCGCCGAACCGCCCGCCGACCGCTCGCTCGCCGACGTGTCCTCCGTGCGGGCCGCGCTGCGTCTGCCCGGCGGCCCCGTCGACCTCACCACCATCGACCCGCGCGCGACGCCGGCCTTCCCCGGCGACAAGGCCGACGCGCTCGCCGACATCGCCGCGATGGGCCCGAGGCTGGCCGAACTCCAAGAGAAGCTCTACGCCCAGGCGGTGGCCGGCGGCGCGCGGCGGCGGGTACTCCTGGTGGTGCAGGGCATGGACACCTCCGGCAAGGGCGGCACGGTCAAGCACGTGATCGGCCAGTTCAACCCGTCGGGCTGCCACATCCACGCGTTCAAGGCGCCGACCGAGGCGGAACTGGCCCACCCGTTCCTGTGGCGGATCCGCAACCAGGTGCCCGACGCCGGTCTGATCGGCGTGTTCGACCGTTCGCACTACGAGGACGTACTGATCGCCCGGGTGCGCAACCTGGTCCCGCGCCAGGTCTGGTCCCGCCGCTACGCCGCGATCAACCGGTTCGAGCAGGGCCTGGCCAAGGACGAGGTGACCGTCGTCAAGGTCTTCCTGCACATCTCGCCCGAGGAGCAGCAGGAGCGCCTGCTGGCCCGGTTGGACGATCCGGACAAGCACTGGAAGTTCAACCCGGCGGACATCGACGAACGTTCGGTGTGGCCGGACTACCGGACCGCCTACCAGGTCGCCCTGGAGAAGTGCGACGGCGACGCGGCGCCCTGGTACGTGGTGCCCTCGGACCGCAAGTGGTACCGCAACTGGGCGATCAGCCGGCTGCTCCTGGAACACCTCACCGAGTTGGACCCGCGGTACCCGGCGGGCACGTTCGACGTCGAGGCCGAGCGCAAGCGCCTGCTCGACACCTGAGCGGGCGGCCCGGTGCGGCGGCCGGTCAGCGGGTGCCGATCCGCACCACCGCGACCGAGGTCGCGGGCAGGCGCAGCGTGGTGCCCACCAGACCTCGGCGGATCTCCGCGCGGTCGTCCCACGCCGCGACGATCTCCGCCGCCCCGGTGCCCATCGGCAGCGTCGCGGGCCGGTCGGCGAGGTTGACCGCGGTACGGAAGGTGCCTCGGTGCACCATCAGCCAACCGGCGGTCTCCTCGAAGCTGACCTGAACCCGGGTCAGATCCGGGTCGGTCAGATGGTCCCACTCGCGGCGCAGCGCGATCAGTCGCCGGTACCAGGCGAGCAGTGCCGCGTGTGGGGCGGTGCGCGGTTCGTCCCAGTCCAGGCACGAGTCGCGGACGGTCTGCGGCGATTGCGGATCGGGGATCTGCGTGACGTCCCACCCGTGCGCGGCGAACTCGGCGCGGCGCCCGTTGCGTACCGCCTCGGCGAGCACCGGGTCGGTATGGTCGGTGAAGTATTGCCACGGCGTGGACGCGCCCCACTCCTCGCCCATGAACAACATCGGGGTGAACGGCGAGGTCAGTACCAGGGCCGCGCCGGCGGCGAGCAGCGCGGGCGACAGGCCGGCCGAGATCCGGTCCCCGGTGGCCCGGTTGCCGACCTGGTCGTGGGTTTGCAGGTAGCCCAGGAAGCGGTGGGCGGGCATCCGCGAGGTCGGCACCGGGCGGCCGTGCGTGCGTTCGCGGAACGAGGACCACGTGCCGTCGTGCAGCCAGACCCGGGTGAGCGTCTTGGCGAGGGTGCCCATCGACCCGAAGTCGCCGTAGTAGCCCTGCCGTTCGCCGGTGAGCAGGGAGTGCAGCGCGTGGTGGAAGTCGTCGCTCCACTGGGCCTGTACGCCCATTCCGCCGCTGTCGCGCGGGGTGACCACGCGGGGGTCGTTCAGGTCCGATTCGGCGATCAGGAACAGTGGTCGGCCGGTGGCGGCGGCGAGTCGGTCCACCGCCTCGGAGAGTTGTTCGAGGAACGGTACGGCGCGGTTGTCGGCGAGCGCGTGCACCGCGTCCAGGCGCAGCCCGTCCACGTGGTAGTCGCGCAGCCACATCAGCGCGCTGCCGACCAGGTAGGCGCGGACCTCGTCGGAACCGGGCCCGTCCAGGTTGACCGCCGAGCCCCACGGGGTCTTGTAGCGGTCGGTGAAGTAGGGGCCGAAGCGCGGGAGATGGTTGCCGGAGGGCCCCAGGTGGTTGTGCACCACGTCCAGGATCACGCCCAGGCCGTGTGCGTGGCAGGCGTCCACGAAGTGCTTGAGGCCCTCCGGTCCGCCGTACGGCTCGTGCACGGCCCAGGGACAGACGCCGTCGTAGCCCCAGCCGTGGTTGCCCGGGAAGGCGGACACCGGCATCACCTCGACGTGTGTGATGCCCAGGTCGACCAGGTGGTCCAGGTGTGCCACGGCCGCCGCGAAGGTGCCTTCGACGGTGAAGGTGCCGATGTGGAGTTCGTAGACGACCGCGCCGGGCAGCGGGCGGCCGGTCCAGGCCGCGTCGCCCCACGAGTGGGCGGTGTGGTCCAGCACCCGGCTCGGGCCGTCGGGGCCCTGCGGTTGCCACGGCGAGCGCGGGTCGGGCAACGGGTCGCTGCCGTCGATCACGAACGTGTAGTCGCTGCCGTGTACCGCCGCCGGCACCTCCGCCTGCCACCAGCCGGGCCGGTTCGCGTCCCGCATCGGTTTGCGCCGGCCGTCGACGACGACGTCCAGGGACGACGCTTTCGGGGCCCAGACCTCGAACCTGACCATGGGTGGTGTCCTTTCCGAGAACGCGGAACGCGTGGGGACGCGCGGGGGACGGGCGTGGACCTGTCCGGCCGGTCAGCCTCGGGTGAGCAGGGCCACCGGCAGGTCCTCCAGGATGTGCCGCAGCCGGGCCTGGCCGGTGTACGTGCAGCCGGTCAGCGCGTCGACCCAGCGGCCCTCGGGCAGCGGGAGCAGCGCGCCGCCCCAGCCGCCCTTGGCCGCGAGGCCGGCGGGCAGCCGGGTGGCCACCGTGATCGCCTCGCCGCCGCGGACGAAGGCGATCGTGTAGTCCGCCTCCTTGCCGCGCGCGGGCAGGGGCGTGTAGTCGCCGGCGAACCACTCGGGATGCGCGCGGCGCAGCCGCAGTGCGGCGCCGGTCACCTTGAACTTGAGCGCGTCCAGTGGGCCGTGTTCGCGGGCGAAGTCGACGGGGGCCCGGTTGTCCGGGTCGACCAGGGTGTACAGGGCGAGTTCGCCGCCCTGGTAGACGTCCGGGACGCCGGGCATGGTGAGTTGCACGAGCTTGGCGCCGAGTGAGACGGCCTGTGCGTGGCGGTCCAGGTCGGTGACGAACTCGGCGATGTCGGCGGTGAGTTCCTCGTCGGCGAGGACGGCCCGGACGAACGCCTCGCTCGCCGCCTCGTAGTCGGGGTTCGGATCGGTCCAGGTGGTGGCCCGGGCGGCCTCGCGCATCGCCTTGCGCAGGTAGGCGACGGCCCGGTCGGGGGACAGCGGCCAGGCGCCGACCAGGGTCTGCCACAGCAGGTAGGTGTCGTAGCCGTCCGGTCCGAAGCGGAACTCGGAGCGGTGCGGGCGGGCCCAGTCGTTCCAGGTGCGCACCCGTTCGGCCCAGTCCTCGGGGATCTCGGCGAGGACCGCGAGGCGGGCCCGGACGTCCTCGCTGCGCTTGGTGTCGTGGGTGCTGAGTGTGGTCATCGTGGTGGGCGACATCTGCGCGCACGCGGTGTGGAAGCCGGCGATGTCCAGGCCGATCGAGTCCGGCGCGCCGCCGACCTCGTTCAGCGAACTCAAGCCGTACCAGCGGTAGAACGCGCGGTCCTCGACGCCCTTGGCCGCGAGGGCCGCCGCGACCTGGCCGAAGCGGGCGCCGAACTCACCGTCGGCGAGCGCGAGTTCGGCGATCTCCCGGGCCGCCTCACAGACCTGGCCGGGGACCCCGGTGAGGGCGCGGGCCATGGTCGCGATCGACTCCCGGCCGCCGCCGGGGTAGGGGCGGTAGGCGGGGAAGGCGGTCAGCAGCGGCGGCAGCGCGCGGCCGACGTCGCCGGCGCCGGCGATCGGTTCGAGCCGATCCAGGGCGCGGCGCAGCCGGGCGAACTCGGTGGCCAGGCCGGTGGCGAGCACCTCTGCCTTGGCCTCCTGGGCGAGGTAGTCGAAGCCCTCCTTGACCCCGGTCTGCTCGCGGTGCAGCGCGCGCAGCGGTTCGGCGCCGTCGGGGTCGACGAACAGGTTGTCCACCCGGCGCAGCGCGTCGTAGCCGGTGGTGCCGTCGCAGGCCCAGTCGGCGGCGAGTCGTTCCTCGTCGGAGAGGACCTTCTCCACCACGATCCACGCGTTCGGCGCGGCGGCGCGCAGCCGGTCCAGATAGGCGCGCGGGTCGGCCAGGCCGTCGGGGTGGTCGACCCGCAGTCCGTGGATCAGGCCCTCGTCGAGCAGGCGCAGGACGGTCTCGTGGGTGGCCGCGAAGACCTCGTCGTCCTCTTGGCGCAGTGCGATCAGGCCGTTGACGGTGAAGAAGCGGCGGTAGTTCAGTTCGGTGTCGGCGCGGCGCCAGTGCGCGAGTTCGTAGTGCTGGGCGGCGAGCAGTTCGTCGAGCGGGAGCTCGCCGGTGCCGGTACGGAGCGGGAACTCGTGCTCGTGGTAGCGCAGCACGTCACCGGCCACGTGCAGCTCGTCGGCGACCTGCTCGACGGGGCCGCCGAGCACCGGCAGCAGCACGCGCCCGTCGTGCCGGGTCCAGTCGATGTCGAACCAGCGCGCGTAGGCCGAGTCCGGCCCGTCTCGCAGCGTCGCCCACAACTGCCGGTTCAGCGATTCGGGCGCGGGCACGGCCATGTGGTTGGGCACGATGTCCACCACGATCCCGAGCCCGTGCGCGCCGGCGGACCCGGCCAACTCGCGCAACCCGTCCGCACCGCCCAGATCGTCCGACACCCGCGAGTGGTCGACCACGTCGTAGCCGTGGGTGGACCCGGGCGCGGCCTGAAGGATGGGCGAGAGGTGCAGGTGGCTGATGCCGAGCGAGGCCAGATACGGCACCACGGCAGCGGCGTCGGCGAACCCGAACCCGGGCTGCAACTGAAGCCGATAGGTCGAGGTCGGAACACGAGAAGGCGACGAGGTCATGCGGACAAGCTTCCCCGGACCACCCGGCACTACCACCCGCCGGGGTGGTGAAACCCGTACGGACACGGATCGCCACGATCGGCGGCTTCACTCGTTCCGGTCAATTGGCGCGGAGGTAGCCTCGTAGCAGGCGAGCCTGCGTTACGAAGGGACTCATGGTGACTGCTGTATCGCGTGAGCATGCGACGGACGAGCGGATGGTGGACGTCGTCGCCGCCATCGCCGACGTCGTACCGGAGGGCTACCGCGTGGAGAGCGTTGAAGGGGAGATCTACGTGACGCCGCCGACTTTGCCCGAGCATCGTATGGACATCATCGGATTGGCGCGCCACCTGCGTGCCTTCGATGTCGGGATGGTCGAACGCGGAGACGAATTCGCGTCCGGGCTGACCGGGGACGACGTTCGGGGATATGTCATCCCGGATCTGTACGTCCAGATCCGGGAGACGACCGAGATGGACATGGCCTGGGCCCGTGCCCACGACAACTACTTCCCGCTGTCCATGCTCGCGCTGGCGGTCGAGGTCACCTCGCCGAGCACGCGAGACCGGGACTTCGGTGCCAAGCTTCGGACCTATGCCGGTACCGGCGTCCCCGTCTACGTCATCGTCGACCGCAAGGACCGCGTCGTCGTCGTTCACCACGAGCCGGAAACCGAAAAGCGCATTTACGCCGCCGTGGCCACCGTCCCCTTCGGGACGTTGGCCCCGCTGCCCAAGCCCTTCGGCGACCTGGACACCTCCTCCCTGCTCTGAGGCCGGCAGGCCGGTCACGGGCGTTGCAGGACCACCAGTGACCTGGCCTCGACCGGTTGGGTGCCGCCGCCCGGGACGGTGGGGCGGGACTTCGGGTCGCGCATTGTGGTTTTGTCGTCGGCGGTGTCGACGACCACCGTCCAGGTTTTGCCGAGGTCGAGGGGGATGGTGAAGTCCTCGGGCTCGTGGGAGGCGTTGAACAGGAGCAGGAACGAGTCGTCGGTGATCTTTTGGCCGCGCGGGTCGGGCTCGGAGATGGCGTTGCCGTTGAGGAATACCGCGACCGACTTGGCCGCCGCCGCCCACCAGTCGCCGTCGGACATCTCCTCGCCGGCGGGGGTGAACCAGGCGATGTCGGTGAGTACGTCGTGGGTGCCCTGGACGGATCTGCCGTGGAAGAAGCGGCGGCGGCGGAACACCGGGTGCTCGGCGCGCAGTCGGGTCATCATCCGGGTGAACTCGAGCTGGTCGGGCACCTCGTCGTCGGGCCAGCGCACCCAGGCGAGTTCGTTGTCCTGGCAGTAGACGTTGTTGTTGCCCTGCTGGGTGCGGCCGAACTCGTCGCCGTGCGCGATCATCGGGACGCCCTGGGACAGCAGCACGGTGGCGATGAAGTTGCGCTGTTGGCGGGTGCGCAGCGCGGTTACGTCCGGGTCGTCCGTCGGTCCCTCGACGCCGTGGTTCCAGGACCGGTTGTGGTTCTCGCCGTCCCGGTTGTCCTCGCGGTTGGCCGCGTTGTGCTTGTCGTTGTACGACACCAGGTCGTGCAGCGTGAAGCCGTCGTGGCAGGTGACGAAGTTGATCGAGGCGATCGGCCGCCGGCCGTCGTCCTGGTAGAGGTCGGAGGAGCCGGTCAGCCGCGAGCCGAACTCGGCCAGCGTGCGCTCCTCGCCGCGCCAGAAGTCGCGCACGGTGTCGCGATACTTGCCGTTCCACTCGGTCCACAGCGGCGGGAAGTTGCCCACCTGGTAGCCGCCCTCGCCCACGTCCCACGGCTCGGCGATCAGCTTGACCTGGGAGACCACCGGGTCCTGCTGGACCAGGTCGAAGAACGAGGACAGCCGGTCCACCTCGTGGAACTGCCGGGCGAGCGTGGCCGCCAGGTCGAACCGGAAGCCGTCCACGTGCATGTCGACGACCCAGTAGCGCAGCGAGTCCATGATCAGCTGCAGCACGTGCGGGCTGCGCATCAGCAGGCTGTTCCCGGTGCCGGTGGTGTCCAGGTAGTAGCGCTTGTCGTCGGCGAGTCGGTAGTAGGACGCGTTGTCCAGGCCGCGGAAGGACAGGGTGGGCCCGAGGTGGTTGCCCTCGGCGGTGTGGTTGTAGACCACGTCGAGGATCACCTCGATGTTCGCCGCGTGCAGCGCCTTGACCATCGAGCGGAACTCCTGCACCTGCTGGCCGCGTTCGCCGGTGGACGAGTAGGCCGCGTGCGGCGCGAAGAAGCCGATGGTGTTGTAGCCCCAGTAGTTGCGCAGCCCCAGGTCGGACAGCCGGTGGTCCTGGACGAACTGGTGCACCGGCATCAGCTCGATCGCGGTCACCCCCAGGCCCACCAGGTGCTCGATCACCGCCGGGTGCGCCATCCCCGCGTAGGTGCCGCGGATCTCCTCCGGCAGCCCCGGGTGGGTGCGGGTCAGGCCGCGTACGTGCGCCTCGTAGATCACCGTGTCGTGGTACTCGGTGCGCGGCGGCCGGTCGTCGCCCCAGTCGAACCAGGGGTTGATCACCACCGAGGTCATCGTGTGCGGCCCGGAGTCGGTGGTGCTCATCAGGTCGGGGTGCTCGAACGAGTAGCCGTACATCGACTCGTGCCAGTGCACCTCGCCGCACATCGCCTTCGCGTACGGGTCGAGCAGCAGCTTGTTCGGATTGCACCTGGCCCCCGCGGCCGGGTCGAACGGGCCCTGGACGCGATACCCGTACTGCTGCCCGGGTTGGATCCCCGGCAGGTAGGCGTGCCGGACGAACGCGTCGGCCTCGCGCAACTCGATGCGCTCCTCGGCGCCGCCCTCGTCGAGCAGGCACAACCACACGCGGTCGGCGGCCTCGGAGAAGACCGCGAAGTTGGTGCCGGCGCCGTCGTACGTGGCGCCCAGCGGATACGGATGACCGGGCCAGACCTGCATGAGCAACCTGCTTTGTCGCGGATCGTGCTTCGGCAGCTTGCAGTCTCCCGTACCGGACCGGATTCAGGTGTGCGATCTGCTCCGGCGTCCCCCGGTCGGGTGGATTTCGGGCCGGGGGCGGTCGTGCGGGCTGCGCGGCCGATCGGTTTTGATCGGAACGATCAGATCCAGTCGAGCAGTTCGGCCGCGAGCAGTTCCTCCCGGCACGGCCAGGCGTTGCCGCACGAGCAGAGCGCGCCGTCGACGCCGGGCAGCACGGTGCGCAGGTGGCGCGCGAAGATGTCCGCGACCACGTCGCGATACCTGGCGAAATCCTCCTCGGCGCCGCTTCGTCCCGCCGGGATCCTGCTGTTCGTGGCCAACATGACGACCTCCTGGGTGCCACGGTTCCTGCCGGCAGAGACGGACCGTCGATCCGTCCCGGTTGCGCCCGGGGACAGGTGGAGGGAAGACCCTCTCCCGCCCGGCAATTGTTCCGGGGACGGAGCGCCCCGCTGGGCAGAAGTTGCCAGAGCGCGTCGTGTCCCCCCAATTGCCTTACGCCATCCGGGTGTTGCCGGTGTCCGCGTCACTCGAACGGGGCAGGCTCGCCGGGCCGCGCGGGCTCCCCGAGGCCGCCGGGTTTCGCTATACGCTCGTTCGGTTCCGGCTCGACGACGAACGGATGGGACGCGATGGCCGATCGGGAGTCCAGCTCGCCACCCTCGACGACCGAGGATTCCGGGGAGGGGACGAGTACGACCGGCCTCGACGGCGGGAGCGGCCTCGGGTCGGCCGGCGACGGCGGCGACACCTTCCCGGACCCGTACGCGGTGTACCACGACGGCGACCCGGCGGGCGGGACGGCCGGGCTCACCGACACCGGCTCGTTCGCGCTCGACCCGGGCGGCGCCCTGCCCGGGCCTCGGCACGCGGCCGCCGGCACCGCCGTCCTGGACGGTTCGAGCCCGCCCGATCCGCTGCCCGGGACAGACCCCGCCACGCTCGCCTGGACCGAGGACGACTGGGCGGGCGCGCTGCTGCGGGCACGCCGGGCGGGTCGGGCCTACGTCTATCTGAACCTGATCGAACAGCGGCTGCGCGCGGTGATCGCCGCGGTGCTGATCCCGGTGTACGGGCCCGGCGAGCATCCGCACGACGACGGCGCGTGGGTGCTGGCCGCGGCCGGCAACGTGCAGAACGAGTGGGTCGAACGTGCCGAGGCGGTACGGGAGATGAGCCGGCGACGCGGCTACATCGTGGACCCCGCCGACGACGAGCTGATCGCGTTCCTGACGCTGCCTCAGCTGCGCGAGCTGATGGTGCGCAACTGGTGGTGCTTCGAGCCCTTCCTGCCGGACCGGCGCAAGCTGGAGCGCGCGTTGGAGGAGGTCGAGATCGGCCGGCACATCGTGGCCCGCAACCGGGTGTTGTCGCCGGACGTGCTCGCCCAGGTGGAACGGGCGTGCCTGCGGGTGCTGGCGATACTGGACGGGCCGTTGGCCGATCAGGGGGATCGGCGGCTGGGGCTGGACGCAGTCGAGGAACTGTTCGCGGGGCGATACGCGGACGTGGTGGGGGTGTTCCAGGACCGCGCGGCGCTGCAGCGCCGGTTGCCGTTCGCCGATCTGGTGGACGGGGCGCGCGGGATCGACGCGATGGGCGTCTCGCTCAATCTGCTGTGCCAGAACTATTCGGGGCGCGATCTGGCCCGGCTGGGTGCGAGCGGGTGCGAGCTGCGGCTGCTGTTCCTGAACCCGGCGGGCGACGCGATGAAGCAGCGGGAGCGGGACGAGGGGATCAAGAAGGGTCTGCTGTCCCGGATGACCACGCTCAACATCCTGCACATGCGGCGGATCCGATCGAAGCTGCGGGAGCCTCGGCGGATCGAGATCCGGTTGTACGACGAGGCGCCGCGCTTCGGGGCCTATCTGGTGGACGGGGACGTGGGGCTGATCCAGCCGTATCTGCGGCACGCGCGGGGGGTCGAGTCGCCCGCGTTCGTGCTTCGGGCCGATGCGGCGGGGGGTTCCGTGCGGGGCCTTTACCCGCTGTTCCAGGAGGAGTTCGAGCAACAGTGGGCGGACAGCAAGCGGACGTCCTGAGGGGGTTGGTGTTGCCCGCCTGCCCACCCGTTGCGTGAGTGGGACGGCTGCGGTTGCGTCTTGGTGGGGGCGGGTTGGTTTTGCCCGCCCGCCCGCCCGTTGCCTGAGTGGGACGGCTGCGGTTCGACGGCGGACGGGCCGGGCAATCGGGGCCCCGCCGCCGGGATCGGGGTGCGGCCGGCGAGCCTGTGGGCTTTCCCGCGGGGGTAGCGGCTGCGGTTGCGCCTTGGTCGAGCCCGGTTAGGGTTGCTCGCCCGCTCGCCCGCTCGCCCGCTCGCCCGCTCGCCCGCTCGCCCGCTCGCCCGCTCGCCCGCTCGCCCGCTCGCCCGCTCGCCCGCTCGCCCGCTCGCC